>JABMOV010000139.1 GCA_013203145.1 Fidelibacterota bacterium | reverse complement strand
TGCTGCCTATGCTACGGTCATGTCGCTTTCATATCCGGAGACAACACCGTTAATGGTTGGATTGACAATCCTGACCGGATACAGTCAAGTTTACGTAGGAAATCACTATTTAGGTGATGTGGTTGGCGGCGCAATATTGGGATATATTGTGGGTTCGGTTTTTGCCAATAATGAATAATTGAAATATATCGTAGAGACGTAGCATGCTGCGTCTCTACAGAAATCTTAAAACAATAAAAAACCTACAAGAGCACCGGCCCAACAACCTACATCCATCCGCCGATTTCGGATTTTTTCCTGCTCCTTTATGTACCCTTCTCTGAATCCTTCCCGATAATCTAGGGATTCATCTTTAATTTTCTGCTGCAATGGATTAGACACAACTGGTTTGCCCTCAAGTCCTAATTGAATTTTTTTTGTGATCCAACCTGTAATAAGTCCCGGAAATAAACCATTATTCACAGCGGAAACAAATCCCATACCTGCCGGAATTCCCAGCCATACGTCTTTCCACTTTTCATTCTGAGCAGCAAAAATACCTTCTTTTTTTCCTTTTGTAAAATCGGGATATTCACCCGTTGCTGAATCGTACTTTCTATCAATCAGATTTCCAGTGCTAATTCCAGCAGACTCCAAGGATTCAGAGACTCTTTCTGCTGCAAACTCAATTGCTTCACCAACAGCTTCTATTCCATTCTCAATATCGCGATCTGTTAGGAGAACTTTTTCGCTTCGATAGTGCCCATTTTTGCGAGCGATGGGCGTTAATGAATTGGACAACTCCTCTGAAATCTCAGGCATGACATCCAACAATTGATCAACTGACCCGTGAACATTTCTCGAGACAGCTTTTATTATTTTTGTGGATTCAATATCAAACAATCTGACATCAATGGCATACCGTTCACCTATTTTCCCAACGGAGCCGCCAACCATTTCTTGTACACCTAATATTAATCCCGCCTGAACAAGACATTCATTGGTGGTACATCCCATTTGCTGAAATCCTTGCTCGGTTAAAATGGATTCCATTTGGCTGCGCTCTACAACTTGATATCTACCATCCTGCACAAAAGCGGTGCGTAACCTCTCAGTAAGAATGTCTGCTTCTTGTTGTGTAATTCCTTTTGCATCAAGCGTGAGAATGGCAATGGGAAGTTTTTGGGTTGTGCTATCTGTGTCCTGTGAAAAAAGCACAGAAAATAAAAGGATTATAGCTGATATCATTATTCTCATGGTGAACCTTGGTTTTCTTATTACGGCAAATTTAAACCAATAAACAATACAATGATGTGCTCAAATACATATCGATTGGATTTATCAAAGCATCTTCTCCTCCCTGAGACAAAGTAGACTCAACATAAACGTGTTAACCAATGATAAATAATGCTACGCCAATAGCTCCTCTTGCAACTGAGATTGATGAAACAAAAATGTAGAACCAATTCAATTCAGGAAATCCCATATAAACTATTGCCATCAAAACTGCGACAATGATCCCTTGATAATTTTCTGTCTTGTGGATTAATGATAATTCACGTTCATCTGGGATATACTTTGCCTGAACAACTATAAGAACTAATATAAATGGAATAATACCATAAATCACTCCAAACAGACCAAATAGATTGCAGGCGTAATAAGTCCAAAATCCACCTAAAAACTGAATTGTGAACATCAATATATAATTTCCTCTGAATTTCATATTTCCTTCCTTTCCAAATAAAAGATTTCTTCAACTCTGATTTCAAAGAATGCGGCAATTTTAAGCGCGGAGAGCACAGATGGTACATACTTCCTTCTTTCGATTGAATGTATTGTTTGGCGACTTAATCCCACCGCCTGTGCTAGTTGGGCTTGCGTGATATCTCGTTTTGCACGCCAGACCCTAATTTCATTTTTCAATTCCATAAATACCTCAAAATAGATTCAATAAAATGTACTATTATATTGTCATTATGTCAAGCCTTCTTTACTTTTAGACAACAATGTTTGACCTCCCTCATGTATTATTCAAAAATATCATATCTACTAAATGAGCATTACTAAATAAGACGACTCTAAATTATTTTTAACCGTATGCACCGCATCCATCCGTTTTTATGTAATTTATCCACTTGAAAAAAGGAATCTGTTTATGATGAACATTGAAAAGATTGTTGGCGATGTTGTTCTTCTCGTCCTTGATAACCACGAACCATTAAAAGAATTAGGTATAACCCAAAAAGGCATTTATACCAAAATTGTTGGTTACGATGAAAATGGAATTTGGATAGAACACCCACAATTTGCAGTACCAATTATGAATGCATCAGAAAATAGCAAAACCAAAAAGCCCAAAACCAAAATGGTGACGGCATCGGTTCTTATCGCATGGGCGTTTATTGTTAGTGTTGTACATTTTCCTGACGTTGAGGGATTTGATTTACCAAGCCCGTTCGAGACTCATATTGGATTCGATATTGATGAGTAATCTGGCCATCCAGATAAACGATCTCACAAAATCCTATGGTAAGGTTGAAGCTTTAAAGGGTGTATCCCTGTCCATCCCAGAAGGATGTTTTTATGGCCTTCTGGGCCCTAATGGTGCTGGAAAAACCACCACAATAAATATTTTAACAGGTTTGGTATTACGCGAAGGTGGAACTACGTCCGTTTTTGGCAGGGATACCATACATGATTATCGATTTACCCGATCTAAAATTGGAATTGCCGCTCAAGAATTATCTGTAGACTGGTTTTTTTCCATCGAAAAACTATTGTACTTCCATGCCGGTTATTATGGGATGACTAAAAAAGTTGCTAAACCCAGAGTGGATTATCTGCTAGATTTGTTGGGGTTAAGTGAAAAAAAGGAATCCCGACTTCGTCAATTATCCGGTGGAATGAAGCGTCGTTTCCAACTCGCAAAGGCCTTGGTACATGATCCTGATATCATAATTCTTGATGAACCTACAGCTGGCGTTGACGTGGGGTTGCGCCATGAACTTTGGGATTTATTGAGAAATTTACACAAGCAGGGCAAAACGATTCTATTGACCACTCATTACATCGAAGAAGCCGAACTTCTCTGCAAAGAAGTGGCTATTATTGATCAAGGTATTGTCATTGCTCAGGATTCTCCAAAGGCACTCATTCAGCAATTAGGAAAAGCCGGAATATCTATTAATCTCTCCGGTTCTCCCGATCATCTTCAGGATCAATTATCAAAATTTACGTTTACACAGAAAGATAATAGACTTCATTTCACCGTTAAAGATCCAGATAAAGCCATGCCGGAGATTATCAGTACATTGGTTAAAAACGGTTGCCATATTCATTCAATCGAAACTGAAAAATCTTCTTTAGAGGATGTCTTCTTAAGCCTCACGGGAAAGGGTATTAACGAATGAGCAATGTAAACTGGATTGGCTTTTGGACATTAACGGGGCGGGAAGTTGGGCGGTTCTTTGCCGTCTGGCGACAAACGATCATTCCCGGATTAATATCGAGTACGCTGTACATCCTAATTTTTGGGTTTACGCTGCAACAAAGAATTTCTGAGATAAATGGTGTTTCATATACATTATTCATCATACCTGGGCTAATCATGATGAACGCCCTGACCAATGCTACATCGAACACGGCATCATCCATGCTACAAATGAAATTGTTACAACAAATCCCTGACTTACTCGTGGCTCCTCTATCCAGCGCTGAAATTTCTCTAGCTTATATTATTGGTGGAACCATCCGTGGATTCGTCAATGGAATTTTAATTATGATCCTCGGTGTATTTTTAATTGATATGCCCGTTCTACACCCTTTTCTAACCATTGGTTTTATATTAATGGTCTCCTGGGCCTTCTCTGCAATGGGGCTCATGATTGGACAATTGGCAGATTCCTGGGATATGTTGGCCATGATGCAAAATTTCATACTTACGCCTCTCAGTTTTCTAGGCGGAATATTTTATTCAATATCCATGCTTCCAGAATGGGCTCAAATGATTAGCCATTTTAATCCCATTTATTATATGATCAATGGAATGCGCTTCTCCATCCTTGGCATTGCGGACTCCGATCCATGGCTGAGTTTTGGAATGGGCCTATTCCTTACTTTTTTGTTTACATTTCTGGCCATGGCATTTATGCAATCTGGGAAAAAGATTAAAGTATAATATTTGTTAGTCATACTGAGCGAAGCGAAGTATCTCATTTCCCTTGTAACATAAAATAGATTCTTCGCACCCTTCGGGTTCTCAGAATGACATTGATGTGGTTGGCTTTATTAATTGAAAAAAGTCATTAATTATAAAATTAACTAAACCAATCAGCTGCTAAATCCAGCCAATTGGGATTGTTTTCTTCAATAAGTCGAATCTTTTTTATTCTTAACCAACCTTTGATTTTTTTCTCGTAAGTGATTGCGTCACCAATGTCATCCGTTTCATCAAAATAAACTAACCTGTTTACATTGTATTTTGAGGTAAATCCTTTGATGCTTTTATTTCTATGTTCCCAGACACGACGCTCAAGATTATTGGTTACACCCGTATATAGAACCTTTGTCCGACTTGCCATAATATATACATAATAAGTGTGTGACATAATTTGCTTGCCAAAGTTTACACAACTAAACTGGAAATATTGAAATAACATCTGTTTGTCATGCTGAGCGAAGCGAAGTATCTCATATCCTTTGTAACATAAAATAGAGTCTTCACACCCTTCGGGTTCTCAGGATGACATTGATGGAAACCTGGAAAAAAATGATCGAAGGGCAATTATCCCGACTAAAAATCCTTTTTATTTGAACTGGTTATTATCCGGATGGAAGGAATAATCACCCACAGAACCAACAAAAGGAATGAAAGAATTTTTCCATATGAGGTTCCAAAAAAGGAATTAAAGACTGCTCCTGTATAACCCAATAATGCCGCAATATCCAATTTCAGTACGATATATATTCGCGAGAGGTCAATCGGATTAAAAACCGTTACTCCTAAGGCAAATTTTTCCAGAGGATAGTCAGAGAATGAAACCAATGAGACGAGGAATAAACCATCATAGATTACCGCCATGAACAACCAGAGTAGAATTGAATAGCCAAAACCTTTAATTCGATCATCGTTGGCAATAGCGATATTCAAAGCTAGGGCCGTAAAAATAAATGATAGTAATGAACCAATCAATAATAGTGAGATGAAATTAAATATTACAGTGGATTGAATAAGTCCGTAAGCCAGAAACGGAATTCCAAGCCCTACTACCAAGCTAAATGTAAGTGAAATGGATAATCCAAGATATTGCCCAAAAAAGATTGTACTGCGTTTTAAAGGCTGAGCCAATAGCAACTCTGTGAATTCCCTGGAATGATAATAATACATCACACCTAGAAGAGTACCGATCAAAGGCGTTAATACAATTATAATATTCATTAATGTGATAATAGCTTTTGATAAATCATTGTTAATAAAAAGGAGAACAAATCCTAGAATCAGGTAAAAGAGAAAATAGACATAACTCCAATGGCTCCTGATAAGATCTATAAAACTATATTTGAGTATTTTAAGCATGTGGAGAGGTTAATAGCTTTACTATGGCTTGTTCTAAATCCGGTTGTTTTGTTTTTTCTTTTAATTCAGTGATTGATCCACGAAAATAAATTTTTCCTTCTAATAGAAATACGATATCATCGGATATCGCATTGACAAATGCCATACTATGAGATGTTATTAAAATTATTTTCCCTCGTTTTTTTTCATCGAGAATCAATTGTTTCAATTTCATCAAAGCAACGGGATCTAACCCCGTAGTCGGTTCATCTAATATAATCAATGGTGCATCAATCATAAAGGTCAGCAAGATATTTACTTTTTGTTTCGTACCCCCCGATAAATGACTGATTTTCTTTTCCAGAGAAGCTTCAAGCTGGAATAATGCAATGAGTTCATCAACATTTGTAATTCCTGTCCTAAAAGATTTTATCATGCGGATTAACTCAAATACTTTTAGGTTGGGAGGGAAATTGGCAATTTGCGGCATATATGAAATCTTTTCCCGATATGCCCATTGACCAAGGATTTCCTGGTCATTTATGCGTATTGATCCTGCATCTGGAATAACCATTCCAAGGATGCATTTAATCAGTGTCGTTTTCCCTGAACCGTTAGGTCCTAATACTGCAAATATTCCATCATTTTGAATACTTACATTGATACTGTCTAATGCTTTCAGCTTGCCAAAACGTTTCTGTAAATCCTTGATATCAATCATTTAATTCGCTTTTATTAATAATGTCAATCACCGGGGTGTCGTCTTGAATTTGATCTGGGGTAAACACCGGCGTTACTTTTTCCGAAAAATTAATAATATCCACAAACAAACTTCTCATTAAAATGATGGCCTCTGGTGTCTTGCCTACGACATATGAAAATAATTTGACGGGACGATACGTTATGTCCCCGAAACCATCATAATTCAAATCATAGCCAGCGTATTCACTCCAGTAGTTTTGATAAAAAGTGTTGTTATTCATTCCACCATAATAGGATACATCAAAAGAATTATTTATGAAATCATTCAGAGTAAAATTGTTATCATAACAACCACCGGCGATTTTTACACCCCAGCCATTATTATCAAATGTATTATTGTGGTAATTAATTCGGGTTGATCCCTCAACATTTATTCCTGTCGTATTTTGGATAAATTGATTGCCGGATATTTCACCGTCATAAATTTCCTTGAGTAAAAGACCATATGCGGCGGTTCCCCAATTATGTTTAAACAAATTATTTTCCATTGTAATAAATTTAGAAAACATCACCGCTACTCCGGCGCCATTATTTTCAAAACTATTATTTTGATACGTATTATAATTTGAAAACATAAAATGTAATCCATATCTGAGATTTTCTGCACTTCGATTATTCAAAATGACGCTATTGTCTACAAATTCGAAATAAATACCGTCGCGCATTCCTGTTATAGTATTATCGGCAATTTCAATATTGTTGGAATGCCAGAGATGGATACCATTACCACCACCAGCTTCAGTTTCGGCGTTGCCAACTATCGTATTCTTTCGAATGATTCCATTTTTTGATTTGTGAACCAGAATTGCAAATTGGGACTTATTAATGATCAAATTTTCAAACTTGAAGTTGTTTATTCTATAACAATACACTGCCGCAATATCTTTTGTATAACTCATCCCAGTATTATTTAGTGTAAATCCCGAGATGCTAACACTATCAGCAATAATTTCAAAAATACCGCCATTAAAACCTGCATCTATAATTACGTTTTGACCCATAACTGTAAGCGGTTTGTCGATTACAATCTCTGTTTCGTTATAGATTCCTTCTTTTACGGTTATTGTATCTCCAGACTGGGCCGTTTTTACTGCATGTTTTATCGATGCTATATCACAGGTTTTGCATACTATTATCTCTTCTGACATGAGGGCGTTGGTGCTCCCAATATAGAATAGAAATAGTATATACTTTTTCATGGGCGGAAAATTACAAAATTTCGGAATGAATCATAATATTGGAGCGAAGACAAGACATGCGATTAAACTGAATTAAATAATTTATCTTAAGGGATTTATCACGATAACGAAACAGACCACAATCATCCAACGGATTACTTGTTAACCTTGTATTTTTCTCTTAGCTCCATCCAATTATATATAACCCCACCCTTTTCAGACTGGCTTTTTACAACCAAACCCTCTTCTTCAAAGGCTGTTAAATTATCACCCATTGGGCTTGGTAAATTTTCTGATTGAATATAATAACTTTGCGTAGCGTCAATAAGTTTTCCGGGGGATGAATAATCGCTGACATAATAGAGAGCAATGCTTTTGCTGTCAATGTCAGAGGCGAAATTCAGCATGCATTCAATGGCGTCATATACATGTACTTTTCCCTTTGTTGTTATTATTTCCGAAGCATACTGATTGTCCACAATAATCATTTTGCAAAATTGACAAACTTCAGTTCCATATTTTATATCTCTTTTCTCCAATGAACAAGCAGCCAGAACGAATACTAACATCAGTATAAAATTGAACGATTTCTTCATGGGGAATCAGGGCGTTTTTCGATCCTTGAGATAGGCTGCTAGTGACAAAAATATACTGGTGAACAAAAAGTAAGCTCCAAGGGCGGGATACGAATCCACCTTGAAATTCATGATGTTTTTGGTCCCAAATATTGGAGGTTGATACATCTGCCCTGGAATTTTGATCGCAGCTCGAGGATCTAAATTGTGTCCATAATCGTACATCCAAATATAAAAATCATATAATCCCGCGGCGCCTAAAAGCCCTATTAGAATAAACCAAAATAGGTACTGGTTCTTTTTTCCAACAAATCCAAATATCAATCCCAAAATGGACATTACCAGAACCACTACTGGAAAGATCACAAATTCTTTCATTCCTTCAGGAAGACTTTTCATCCCAATATAATGGTTTAATAAATTAAGATTTTGCATATCCCCTTCATGAACATCTGCCAATTTGTTTATATGGATATTTACTCCTAATGGTATGGGATACTGAGGTGCGTTTAGAGTAATCTTCCAAAGCGGTAAAAAAAATAGTGGGAGGAGCAATAGGGCTCCAACCACCATCATAATTTGTGATTTTTTCATATTGAGCATTTTCTAAACCGGTTAATTCGTTTGCATTGAATTGTTCATCCTACAGAAAGGCCACCTGGTTTAAGTGTCGCACTTGTCGGAGTGAAGTATTCATTCGCAAAGGTTGAAAGTTTTTTAAAGAATCTACTCTGACAAAAGCGTCAACGAGTCATTCCCCCAAACCATGATAGGAAACGGATATCAACATTATGACATCCGTTTCCTAATTCAATATTATTCTACTAATCCGAGAAAAGCCCCAGATTTATTCATCATCTAACGACCAACTTAGTTTAATATCGGAGTCTTTAGCTGAGACTCTGACATAACCCTGCATTTCTTGATGGAGCGCTGAACAGAAATCCGTGCAATAAAACGGCCATACGCCAGGACCTCTTGGTTCCCAGGTAAAGGTTTCAGTTTGTCCAGGCATTATAAGCAATTCGGAGGTCTTTGCCCCAATCATTGCAATACCATGAGGTACATCATAATCTTGTTCCAGATTGGTAACGTGGAAATAGACTTTATCACCAACTTTTACACCTTCGATATTATCCGGTGCAAAATGGCTTCTGATCATCGTCATATAAATGTGTACTTCGTTACCTTCTCTGACCACTTTTGTTGCTTTTTCACTCTTTGTAACGTAAGGATGTTTATTATCCTCTAGCTTATATATCTTCTTTGAATTGGGTGCAATTAGATCTGCTGGACATCCAGCAGCATAATGCGGTTCACCAATAGTTGGGAAATCCAGCAATAATTGCATTTTATCGCCCGAAATATCATATAATTGTGCAGATTGACATACTTCAGGACCCGTTGGTAAAAAACGATCTTTGGTAATTTTATTCATTGCTAACAGATATTTACCAAATGGTTGTTGTGAATTACCACCTGGGATCATTACATGACCAACTGAATAAAAAGTAGGTTTACGATCTACGACTTCCCATGTTCCTAATTTCCATTTTACAACTTCGGATGAGATAAAGAATGATGTATACGCAAAACCTTTTCCATCAAATTCGGTATGTAGTGGGCCTAGACCTGGTTGTTGAACAACGCCAGCCAACACATCTTCAAAATTGAGAACTGGAATACCATAACGTTCACCGTCGAATTTCTCGTTTTTAATGGCATCCATCATTTTTGTAAAGGAATGAACCGTTACATTTGCTGACAGTTTACCGCTACCTACAATATATTCACCCGTTGGGTCAACATCACAACCATGAGGTGATTTTGGCATCGGCATAAAATATACTACTCCAGGACATTCAGCAGGATCAATCACTCTAACTTCTTTTACCATTGTTGAGGTAGCGGAATGAGTGCCTTCATCATACACATTGTGTGCATAATTCGTTTCCATAGTGCTGAATTTGCCTTGTTTAATGTATTCCTCAGCTTTTTTCCAGTTTACGGCTGCAATAAAATCTTTATCCAATTGTGATGCATTTACTTCTAAAAGCGTATTTGCTTCTTCCGCGTTATAAGTAGTGAAGAACATCCAACCGTGTGATTTACCTCTTCCGGGATGTGCTTTATCATAGTCAAATCCAGGCATCAGGACTTGGAATTCTATATTCATACCGCCATCTTCGGGATCAACTTTGATGAAAGATAAGGCGCCTTTAAAATTGCCTTTGTAATCATCAATTGGCATATCTCTTTGTGGAACCGGCACACCGAAGCGAGTACCTGCCACGACATATTCGGTATTATCAGTCACATAAGGCGAACTGTGATTTCCCGCAGAATTTGGTAATTCAATAATTTCTACGGTTTCAAAAGTAGTTAAATCTATCCGTGCGACACGTGGAGTATTATTCTCGTTAATAAAACACCATCTACCATCAATAATTCCATTGGTTTGAGATAGGTCCGGATGGTGAGAATCACCCCATGGGATAAAGCCGAATGATGTATTTAACATTGGCTTTGTTTCTTCGTTAAAACCATATGCTTTTTCACCGTCAACCGAAAAAACTGGAATGACTTTAAATAATCTACCGGATGGCAAACCGTGAACTGCAAGCTGTCCGCTAAAACCACCTGAAATAAAGGCGTAAAATTCATCTTTTTCACCTGGAGCTACATATGTCTTAGCAGCTATATTTCCTTGTAATGCGCCTCCTGTGGCTCCATTACCATTATTTGACCCACAGCTTATCATAAGCATTGATAAACCGAGAAAAATTATTGAAATCTTTGCTATTCTCATTTTCTTTTCCTTTTATTATTCTTCTTTTAAACTAGTCTGGTCTGCATCAATTGACCTGAAATATTCCAGTAAGGCGCGTGCTTCATGTTCCTCAAGGGATTGATTCGCCATAGGTGCGATATATTCCATTAATAACTTCCTGGCTGCATCATTTTTCATAACCATTTCGTCAGGATTAAGAATCATATTCATGATCCATTCCGGGGCTCTTCTTTTTGTGACTCCAACTAGGGGGGGTCCAATCTTTCTTTTATATATCTTATGGCAGGCAGTACACTTATTTATAAATAATGTATCACCCAGAACTGCCATTGTTTGATCTATCAACCCGGGTAGACTAATACTCTCCACTGGTCCAATCCCCTTATCCTGCATGGGATCTATAGTTTTATTTTCTTCTTTTCCCGCAACTTGTTTTTTATCATCAGATGAACCAGAACAAGCCGTCACTAATAATACTATCGCAATTGAAAATAACAGACCTATTGTAATTATATTTTTCATCGGTCTAGTTCTTTGGTAAAATTACTTGATCAATTACATTTATGACACCATTGGAAGTTTGAACTGACGCAAGCACCTTTATTCCATGCACAAAAACATCGTCACCTTCGGTAGTAACATCTAAATAATCTCCTGTTGCCATATAGAGTTTTCGTCCTTTTCTAGCCTCTTTCTTCAACTTTTCTATATCGAAAGAACCTGGTGCCGCATGACGTGTAAGGATAGTAGTTAATAGACCAATATTATCTGGCTCCAATAAACTTTCCACAGTCCCCGGTGGTAATGCTTCAAAGGCCGAATTAACGGGAGCAAATACAGTTAATGGTCCAGCATTGGACAAAATATGTTCAATGTGGGCGGCCTGTACAGCAGCGACTAGAGTCGAATGATCTTTAGATCCTATTGCAACTTTAAGAATATCATTAGCTGATTCGTTATCAATAACACCCGCTTGTCCTAATGGCGTATTGTCAGGAAGCGCAGCGCCTGATCCAGAAGTATCCTCTGTGGTTCCACCACAGGAGATGAAGATCGCTGCAGTCCCAACTGCAAGTATAATTTTTAAACATTTATTCATTTTTGATTCCTTCTTTGTTAATACTATCATTTTATCCGATTTTATATATTGTATTATTCCAAAATAAGCAACAAAGTGGAATAATGTTTCGGAAATAAATTACGTGTGAAAAGAATTTCACTTAAAGTTACTATTCTTTTTTTGCATTTGTATGTTTAATGCGTGACATATTTATTAAATAGTCGATTTTTATCTTTTTATCCTTGTCAATTTCCATATTTTTTGTATTTTTGTGAATTGAAGATATTTATATCTTAATTCCATGTAATAATTTACTGTTTTCGATTACTACTTTCTAGCAAAAATAAGCCGTTAACCCCTTTAATTAACATAGCAATTTAATGCATAACATTAAGAAAATAAAGAATAAGACTCTCATGTCCGCTTTAATAAGCATCGAATTCCCATAAAACTGATATCCCGAAAGCAGTCATATTTCAATGCAGAGCATTATTGATTATTTAAACATGCTTTGGTTTGAAACATTTAATAAATTGATTTTCCTTTTCTTCTCATATTAAACAAAATTTTCTTTTCTTTCAATATTCTCTATTGGCAATCCACGGTGTAAACTCTTTTACGGTTTTAAACTGATTTACGATCATATTATGAAATCTGAATTCGTCCATTTACACAATCATTCCGACTACAGCCTGCTGGATGGTGCCCAAAACGTTGAAGTATTGGTTAATACTATTGGCGATCTTGGCATGGATTCCGTGGCGCTTACCGAGCATGGCAATATGTTCAGTGTTATACCCTATTATAAAGCCGCCAGGAAAAAGGGTATAAAACCGATAATCGGATGTGAAATCTATGTCGCGCAGGGAAGTCGTTTCGATAAAAAAGTTCGCGCTGAAGGTGGATGGGGAAACAATCATCTTGTTCTTTTAGCGCAAAATTATACAGGATACAAAAACCTGATGAAGTTGGTAACTCACGGTTACCTTGAGGGGTTTTATTACAGACCGCGGATTGATAAAGAATTGCTCCGTAATCACAGTGATGGCTTAATATGTATGTCGGCCTGTTTAAAAGGTGAAGTCCCTGAAAAAATGTTAAAAGGGAATTGGAAAGGCGCCCAGGAAACCGCAATGGAATTTGCTGAAATGTTTCCTGATCGTTATTACCTTGAGATTCAGAATCATGGCATCCCTGAAGAAGCTCAGAATATGGAAAATATGATCAAGCTGTCAAAAGACCTTGGTCTTCCGCTGGTGGCAACAAATGATGCTCATTACGCAAAAAAAGAACATTCTGACGCACATGATGTCCACATCTGTCTAGGAACGGGAAAAGAGCGCAGTGATCCAAACCGATTGCGCTATGCTACGGCGGAATTCTATTTTAAAACGCAAGATGAAATGTATAACATGTTTAAGCATGTTCCGGAAGCGTTGGAAAATACTCGTCGCATCGCCGACAGCGTCGATGTGGAAATCCCCATGGGAACGTATCATTTACCGAATTTCCCCATTCCAAAAGATGCTCAAATTCAAGACCCTGATGAATATTTACGTGTTTTGAGTGAAGATGGTGTTAAACAACTTTATGGAGAAGTGAACCCTGAACTTCAGGATCGACTTACACACGAATTAAGCGTTATTAAAAAAATGGGCTTTGCCGGATACTTTTTAATTACAGGCGATTTTGTCCAATATGCCAAAGATCAGCATATCCCTGTTGGCCCAGGTCGTGGTTCAGCGGCTGGTAGTCTGGTATCCTATGCTCTAGGGATTACGACTATTGATCCCATGAAACATGATTTACTGTTCGAACGATTTTTAAATCCTGAGCGTGTAAGTATGCCCGATATTGATATCGATTTCTGTATCGAACGCCGTCAGGAAGTCATTGACTATATCAAACGTCAGTACGGAGAAGAATCTGTCACACAGATTATTACATTTGGAAAAATGAAAGCACGCGCTGTGGTGCGTGATGTGGGTCGTGTACTCGGCTATCCATTTGGTGAAGTGGATAAAATTGCCAAGATGATCCCTGAGGGTCCAAAAGTCAAACTACAGAAAACCATTGATGAAAATCCCGATTTTAAAAAACTGGCTGATGGACCATATAAAGAATTAATTGATTTTTCTCTTATCTTGGAGGGTATGAATCGACATGCTTCTACACATGCTGCAGGAGTTGTCATTACGCCCGGTCCACTTACTGATTATGTGCCGCTCTATAAATCCAATAAAGACGATATAACCACACAATATGACATGAAAGGTCTTGAAGACCTCGGTCTGTTAAAAATGGACTTCCTGGGTTTACGAAATCTTACCGTTATTGACCGCGCTGTCAAGCTTATAAAAGAAAAAGGCGTAGAAGTTGATATTGAAAAAATCCCCATGGATGACCCAAAAGTCTATGAGCTTTTTGCCAAAGGATTGACCATTGGCATATTTCAATTTGAATCATCAGGGATGCGTGAATTCCTGAAAAAACTCAAACCTACAGTAATCGAAGACCTCATCGCCATGAATGCCCTGTATCGACCGGGTCCCATGGAAAACATTGATGATTTCATTGATCAAAAACGTGGACGTAAAAAGGTCTCCTACCTGCATCCTGACATGGAAACTATCCTTAAGGAAACCTATGGTATTATTGTTTATCAAGAACAAGTGATGCAATTAGCAAATGCTATTGCCGGTTTTACACTGGCAGATGCAGATCTCATGCGCCGCGCCATGGGGAAAAAGATAGCATCCTTGATGACAGAGATGTCCGTAAAATTTCTTGATGGTGCGGTTGCAAAAGGAATTAAGAAAAAAACAGCACAGAAAATTTTCGATTTAATTGAAAAATTTGCACAATACGGTTTTAATAAAAGTCATTCCACTGCATACGCTTATGTCGCCTATCAAACAGCCTGGTTAAAAACACATTATCCGGCTGAATTTATGAGTGCTAATCTTACCAGTGAAATGACCACAACCAACCGTGTAGTTATCCTGATCAATGAATGTAAAAAGTTGGACATTGAAGTCAATTCTCCTGACCTTAATGTGTCGTATGTGCAGTTTCATCCTGTCAATGATAAAACTATTTCATTTGGCCTGAATGCCATTAAAAATGTCGGAACGAAAGCTCTTGAAAAAATAATTGAAAACCGGGATAAAGACGGTGCGTTCAAATCCCTTTTTGATTTTGTTTCCCGAGTTGATTTGCGTACTGTGAATCGAAAGGTTCTGGAAAGCCTAATCCTTGCAGGAGCCATGGACAACCTTGATGGAACAAGAGAACAAATGTTTTCTGCCATTGATGATGCCCTTAAATACGGTCAGCAACTCAATCAAAATAATCATCGTGATCAATTTGATTTATTTGGATTGGCTGCAAATGGGCAGCACGAATTGGTAAAAGCCCCAACGCTTCCTGAGGCAGATACATGGTCTGAAAAAGAACGATTGGAAAAAGAAAAAGATGTGACGGGGTTATACTTAACAGGACATCCTCTGCTAAAACATTCTGAAGATTTAGAAGAATTGAGCACATTTGATTTCACTGACAAACTCAATCGGGGAGGAGCAAGCGCTCCTGTCAGAGTTGGTGGGATTATCAACAATAAGAAAATCCATCTTGATCGAAAACAAAAACGGATGAGCTTTTTTAATATGGAATGTCTTGGGGGTCAGGCAGAAATCTTATGTTTCAGTCGGACTTATGAACAGTATGGCTCTCTTATTGAGAATGATAATGTTGTCTTTGTCGTGGGGAAACCAACCGATAATTCAGACTTCAGCGATCTTAAACTAATCGCAGACGAAATTGTACCTCTCGAACTGGCGCGCAATCATTTCTCAAAGCGTGTAAATGTTCAAATAGATCCTGAAATTCACAAATCCAAGGATATTCAAGAACTTCAGACCGTTGCGAAAAATTTTCCTGGAAAATGTAAACTCGTATTTTATATTCCCGATGGTGATCATAAAAAACAGATCATTGCTCATAATATCAAAGTTTCTTCTGACAAACCCTTTATTGATCAATTAAGGGACAAATACGGCAAACAAAATGTTTGGATTTCTTCATGATTGCCGTTTTACAACGCGCATCCCATGGAAAAGTCACCGTTGATAATAAAGTAATTGGAGAAATCACCCATGGTCTTGTCATTTTTGTGGGAGCCATGCATGATGACGATGAATCTGATTGTGAATTTTTAACCGATAAAATTGCCGGATTTCGCATTTTTAATGATGAAAATGGTAAAATGAACAAATCCATTTTAGAGGTAGATGGTTCTGCTCTGGTTATAAGTCAATTTACGTTGTGCGGGGATTGGCGTAAAGGACGCCGTCCAAGTTTTACGAAAGCGGCTCCACCAGAAAAAGGCCGGGCGCTTTACGAAAATTTTATTCTGCGTTTAGGATCAAAAGGCGTTCCTGTTCAATCAGGAGAGTTCGGCGCCATGATGGAAGTGGAACTGGTAAATGATGGTCCTGTGACCTTTGTGTTGGATAGTAAAACAAAGGTATAAGCGTGAAGTTTTAAGCGAAGAAGCTTATGATACCAGACAAAATTTCATAAAACTGCATTTCCATCCTCAATATACTTCTTTTCTATGAGCGATCCTGATTACGGTTATAAGTAAGATACTATTTTCTCTTAAATAAATGATGCGGTAATTACCCGCTCTTTTTCTGAATTTACCATTGTGTTTACCCTTTAATGGTTTATCTCCTGTAAACTGACCTTCTTCAAGTAACTTCATTTTCTGATATATTATTCGTTGATTACTCTTGTCTATTCTTGATAGCTCCTTGAATGCATCATCCGAAACAATAACATTATACATCAATCAATTCAAGTTTTTGGGCGACTTCTTCGAGTGACATGACACTTGTTCGTCCACTTTTAACATCATCAATCCTCATATCAGCAACAATTTCTTCCAATGTATCAAAATACGAAACCACTGCTTTTTCAATAAGATAGGTTCTTGTCCTTTCTAATGTGCTCCCATATTGATCCAGTTCTGCTAATAGTCCTTCGTCCATTCTGATATTAATTAGCTTCTTCATTATTATCCTTTTATCTTTACTATAATATACATGTATATACACGTATGTACCGCGTTTCATTTACTTCATTCTCGAGAATCAATACTTCCGCTTCAAACATTTTTGGACAATTATTTGATGTGTAGGTATACTTTTTCTTAACAAGCGTTTCCATAAAACCTTAAACCTTCTCCTCAGCCCTTCAATCCAACTTTGTTTTATGAAGAGCAAACGTGTAACTTTTGTTTCTTGTTCTAAAGGAAATGCAACATGGAACGTAAAATACGAATTTTAATGGCAAAACCCGGACTTGATGGACATGATCGCGGTATCAAAGTCCTGGCTGCCGCCTATCGAGATGCAGGGATGGAAGTTCTCTACCTTGGATTACGACAGACTCCTGAAATGATTGTGTCTGCCGCTCTACAGGAAGACGTGGATGTCATTGCTTTATCCATTTTATCTGGAGCACATATGACCATTTTCCCCCGTGTAAAAAACCTGATGGACGAAAAGGGCTTAGATGATATCTTGCTCACCGGCGGCGGAATCATCCCTGAAAAAGATATGGTAGAACTCCACAAAATAGGTGTTGGGAAATTATTTGGTCCTGGTACTCCCGTTCAAGAAACTGTGGATTATATTGAAGATTGGGTAACCAATAATCGGAGATAATATGGATCTTACCAATAAACAAGATCTAGAAAACCACTTCGCCGAGAATTTCGATACACGACTGTTCCCCATCCTGGCGGAACATTACCTTGAAGACGAAGAGCTGGATCGTGCTCAAAAAGTATGTGAAATAGGATTGGGCTATCACCCGGAAAATGCCGATGGTTGGTATATATTGGCAAAAGTGCATTTTGACGCGGGAAATGTTACAGAAACTGAAAAATGTTTAAAAAATGTAGTCAAATTCGGTCGTTCTCATTTGCAGGCCCGAATTGAATTAGCAGAAATCCAAACCATGCTAAATCGTGCACCGAACACCCTAATTGCTTCCTGGAAAAAAGTTTTAAGACTCGCTCCTGCTCATGAAAAGGCTCTTACAGAATTAGAACATCTATCACCGCAAAAACCCGCCAAACCTGTTTATGTTGCGCCACCAACACAGGAAGAACCTGAAGTTGTTTTAGATGAGATTCATGATGCACCCACTGACGATGAAGCCGATGACATAGATCAATCAGAAGAATTAGCAGAACTTGAATCGGTGCTGGAAAGCGAATTAGAACAAGATATTTTGTCGGAAGATCTGATAGAGGAAGAACCAAAACAAAAGTCGAAACCTGAACCTTTTGATCCCGCATCAATTAATATTAGTCCGCGCATGGCCACTATGACATTGGCGCGAGTTTTTAAAGAGCAGGGATTATATTATCAATCTCTGGCTGTATTAGACATCCTTGATCAAAAGGGTGAAAATTTTGAAAGTATTGAACTTGAGCGAAAAGATGTTCAACATCGGATGTATGAAGCTCAAAAAGAAGCAGAGTAAATAATGACAGAAGCCTATTTTTTGAAAAGACAAGATCGTCTAAAAAACGTTTTAGCCGAACAAAATCTTGACGGACTCTTTATTACAAATTTGACAAATGTGCGCTATTTAAGTGGATTTACTGGATCAGCCGGAGCTTGTCTGTTTACACCTAACGGACAATATTTCTTTACCGATGGACGTTACATAGAAATGTCCCGTCAACAGGTAAAAGGATTTGAACGATTTATTTCAAGCGATCCACATCTAAAAAACATAAAAACAAATGATTTAATTAAAGGCGATCTCAAACTTGGATTTGAAGGTGATTTTGTTAGTGTTAACCAGTTCGGTGAAATGAAGGATACTTTTTCGCAAGTAAATTGGCAATCCACTACACGAATTGTTGAAGAACTGGCTGCTTTCAAAGATGCTTCTGAAATAGAGGCGTTTCGCACAGCCGTTGAAATCACGGACCGGACTCATGAAGAAATATTGCCTTTGATCAAAGAGGGTGTTACAGAAAAATTCATCGCTAATGAACTACTGAAGCGTTATCGTGAATATGGTGATGGTGAAGCGTTTGCCCCTATTGTAGCCGGTGGACCAAACAGTGCATTGCCCCATGCTGTCCCCAGTGATCGTCCCTTTCAAAAGGGTGATTTTATTGTCATCGATGCCGCTGCAAAATATGCCGGATACCATGCTGACATGACTCGTACACCCGTTCTTGGTAAACCCACAGAGAAGCACAAAGAGATTTACGCCATCGTTAAAGAAGCGCAACAAGCTGGCATAGATGCGGTTCGCGATGGAATCTCCTGCAAGGACGTGGATTCTTCCACCCGCGATATTATTGAACGTCATGGCTACGGTGATTTATATACACACGGTACTGGACATGGGCTTGGATTAGAAATTCATACCATGCCGCGGATGAGCCAAATCAGCGAAGATACACTTTATGAAAACTATGTTGTCACTATTGAACCTGGTATCTATGAAGTCGGTTGGGGTGGCGTACGAATTGAAGATGATATTATTGTTCGCAAGGATCATGGTGAGGTTTTAAATAAATCTTCTAAAGACTTATTGGCTCTATAATCTCCGTTAAAATATAAATTGATTCTAATTCCCCGTTATGAAAAGCAATATCCGAAATATCTATTCTGACCCCGCCGTTTATGATGCTGCCCATTGGTGGAAGACAAACGACATTGAATTTGTCTGTGATCTCATTTCTAAATATGGAGATCCGGTTCTGGAACTAGGCGCGGGGACAGGTCGACTTGCCAAACCCATCATGGAAAAAGGGCTATCCCACCACGGGTTGGATACCAGCGTTGAATATGTGGCCTGGGCGAAAAACAAACTAAAAGCGTTTGCTAATTTGGGCACTATTGACATTGGCGATATGCGCAACATTAAGCTGGATCAAACATTTCAAACGTGCTTTATAGGTTTTAATTCTATTTTTCATCTCATGACGAACGACGACATTGAATCGTGCTTCAATTCCGTTTATGATCATTTAGCTGACGGAGGACATTTCTTCTTTGATATGTTTCTTCCAGACCCATCATTTCTCCACCGTGAAAATATTCAACATCATGTCCTGGATTTTGATCATCCTGAAGGTGGAAAATGTACGATCAAAGAAACCAATGACTATGATGAAGTCACGCAAGTCAATGCCATCACGTGGTATTTCTACCGTGAAAATCGTGCAGAACCCGATATGTACAATTTCGATATGCACATGATTTATCCAGATACCATATTTCGCTTATTGTCCGAAACTGGATTTACTATAAAACATGTTTGGGGTGATTACGATAAAAGTGCCATGGATGAAGACGGTCGTCTCCAATTCTACGTCTGTCAAAAATTGTAGTTTGTATTCATATATGCAATGATGTTCATCGTATTCATTATTTGTTACTCCATCGTTTAACTCCCCAACTTCTTCCCTCTTCCCTTATGCATGAAACAACTCCCATCCTCCATCTATTGTGAAACATCTTCCATAATCCATAGATTTTTCCACTAATTTATCCCTATGATTAAAATAATATTTTGCGATATCGGCGGTGTACTTCTGCATATTGATCCTGATAAAACAGTGTCTTTCTGGGCACAAAAGGCAGGTGTTACCGAGGATTATGTTCGAGACAATTTTCCATTAGAGATTCATCATGAATATGAAAAAGGTCGATTAGATGATCATGAGTTTTATGTTCAGGTAAAAAAGTCCATGAATCTTAATGGCTTGACTGAAAAAGATTTCTGGCAGGGATGGCGCGATCTGGTTGGTGATGCTACAGACGTTTGGAGCTTCACAAAACAAATGGCGCCAAATACACCAATCTGGCTTTTGTCCAATACAAACCCAAAACATATATTGGATGATTTAAAAGAAGAACATTCTTTTTTTCAAGAGGTTGACGGCACGGTTTATTCTTTTGAAGTTGATGCCAGAAAGCCCGATTCTGATATTTTTTCTAAAGCATGTCTGATGACGGGTACTCAACCTGAGAATGCGTTATTCATAGATGATATGAAAGAAAATATTGCCCAGGCACAAGCAATGGGTTTTCACACAATTCATTATACAGATCATCAAACTTTCAAACAAGAGCTGACTAAAAAAGTAGAGCTTTTTGACTGAGTTTATTCATAGTGGAAAGGAGAAAAAGAATTATGTGCAAAACATGTTCGATGAAATTTCTCCACGGTATGATTTTCTAAATCACCTTCTCAGTTTTGGATTAGATTTTTATTGGCGGCGACGGCTTGTATCCGCCCTTCCCGTTCTAATGGATAAACCAGTGCTTGATGTGGCTACCGGGACTGGCGATGTTGGTGTTCTCATTCAAAAAGTCCATCCGAAAAGTACTGTTTATGGCCTGGATTATTCCTTTCAAATGACTCGACACTGTTTGGAAAAAACCAAGGCAAAAAAGTGTCCAGCATTTTACGTACTCCAGGGCGACGGTGAATTATTGCCTTTCCCAGATCAGTCCTTCTCTGCCATTACCATATCATTCGGCTTCCGAAATATTGGTCATTATGATAATGCTTTACAGGAATTCAGCCGTGTACTTGTTCCCGGTGGATCTTTGCTTATTCTTGAATTTGCCCTACCACAATCCAAAATATTTGCCGCTTTATATCGTTGGTATTTTCATGTTATACTTCCACGTTTAGCAGCTTTTTTTTCAAGAGCGGATGCCTATCGCTATTTACCAGAATCGGTGGGAGAATTTCCTTCGCGATCCAAACTTGAAACACTCGTCCTGAAAAATGGATTTAAACACGTATCTATTAAAAATATGACATTCGGAACCGTCACTTTAATTCAGGCTAACACCTAACGTGGAACTGCTATGAAAAAGTTGATATATATTATACTCCTTTTTAACACTGTTTTCTCACAGGGCACATGGCAATGGTCAGGACGAACCCATCCTGAATTAAAATGGCGAACTCTGAAAACCGAACATTTCAATATTCATTATCATGAAGGTATTGAAGAAATTGCCAAACAAGGTGCCAGCATATCAGAACAAGTCCTTCCTGATCTAATGAAACAAATGGGCGTTGAATCAATGCCCACAATCGATATTACATATACATCCGAAGATGAAATCATGAACGGATATGCGTTATTTACCAATATGGTGTTTATCTGGGTAGATCAAAATGATGTGGCTGTGTGGCTCGAAGATGAAAAATGGCTGTATCAGGTAACTGCCCACGAATTACAACATATTGTCTTAATGAATGCGGTTAAGTCGTGGATGCCTGAACCATTTGGGCTTTTATTTTCTGGGATTCCTAGTTGGTTTGTCGAAGGTGCTGCTGAATATTATACAGAACGATGGCGCCCCCATCGTTCAGACTTATCTCACAAATGGCATGTTCTAAAACAAAAAGAGGATGAAATGGATCCCCATCATGATGGGTTTTCCAAGCTCTTGTACCTTGCAGAGCAATTTGGTGACTCTACCTTTGTTAATATAGTTCACCATCGAAATAAATTGAAAATCTTCGATTTTGGCGACGGATTCAAAAAAGCTACGGGATTAGATGTGGACCAGTTTAATGAAGATTGGCGACGCCACATGAACACCTATTATTATGGCTATCGCTCACAAAAGGAACTCATTAGAGAAGTCGGTGAAACATTTACACTTCCGGTAAAATCTATGCGCGGCGCTGCCCTTTCACAAGACAGCCTCAAAATGGCCATTATTGGTCGTGAAGATGAAAACCAAAAAGATCGCTCACTCCTTATTTTCACGCAGGATACTTCAAAAAAGCACAACAAAGAGAAATTTCCATTTTCCTTGTTTCAAAAAGAGGGAAAGAAGGGTGTAGCAAAAAAGAAAAAAACCATCAATTGGGAATCTGAAGAACTTGATTATGGTATATTTCATGGAAGTCTTTCTTGGTCGCCCGACGGAAAACAAGTAGCCTACTCAAAATACCATTTTGGTGATCATCAATCTATGGTCTGGGATATTCGGATTGCTGATGTTGAAAATGGGAATAAGAAATGGCTGACACATTCTTTTCGTGCAAGCTATCCTGATTGGTCACCTGACGGAAAACAGATTGTCTTTGTTGCACACAAAAATAGCGTGACAAATTTATACACAATTTCTTCAGATGGTGGGACTCCTGAACCATTAACAAACTTTGTTTATGATACGCAAATACTAAGCCCAAAATATTCTCCTGATGGTTCATCTTTGGCCTACGCCAAATCCGAGTCAGATGGGAATCTGGATATTTTTGTCTACAATTTCAAAACACAGAAATCCATCCGAATTACAGATCATCCCGATGTGGATTATCTACCCGTATGGCATCCAGACGGCAAGTACATCACGTTTACTTCCCATGAAGGTTCTACCCCAAACTTGTTCACAGTCCAACTAGAAACGGGCATTGTTAAACAGATTACAGATGTTGGTGATGCCATTTGGACTGGGCAATGGAATCCCAAAGGTTCTACCATTCTCGCTACCACTTTATCTGATGTGGATTCCGTTCGATTAGTAAAAGTAAATCCCCATCGCACACCGGATACCAAACAATTAGCAATGCGGGAAACATTTACATCCTGGCGGACTCATATTCCAGCTTCGCCATTGTCCGACCTGGATGAGTCATGGCCGGTAAATATCACCTCTGATACAAAATATCGTTTTACAAAACATATCAAACATTTATCCTCTTTTGTGTTACCATTTGAGCGTTTTGAAGGAATGACAATCTGGACGGACGCCATGGGACGGCATATTTTTCAGGGAGTCATATCAACCGATTGGAAATTTGAATATCCCTCCTATGTGTTTTCTTATGTGAATGCCATGTCTGGTCCACTCTGGGGAATAGATATTGTTAATCGTATCGACTTTCAATATCAAACATATAATGATCGATCTCTTTGGGAGGTAAAAGACGGAATTCGTTTCTGGATGGGCGAAACATTTAATTTTGGGAACCATACGAGTTCCAATCATACGATTCTTGGTGGATTCCGATTACATAATCGCAAACCCTACTGGGAAGGTCTTTCGAATGAATTTCCAACTCCAGAAGAAGGAAAAGAGGGCTTATTGAGTCTCTCCTATACCTGGATAAACCGTCGCCCACATAAATCAAATGCCGATTTACCAAAAAACGGTTGGGGTCTTAATGCGTCGTACAAGATGGCGAATAAAAACATTTATGGTGATTTTAATTATTCGCGTATTGAATCAGACGCATTTATCAATCTCCCAACTGGTTTTGGCGCGCTCTTTTTGCGCGGACGTTATCATAAAATTGCCGGAAGTTCTCCACCTTCACAGGAAGTGGTTGGTTTGAGCAATGATTGGACACTCTATTTCCCCGGCAGTGTCGGAGCTCTCCTTGGTCCTGAATCAATGAATCCTCGCGGCTGGGAAGGAATTCGTTTTGGTGAACAAGCATATATGGGAACTGCAGAATTTCGATTCCCAATGATCCCGAAATTCCCCATTGTAAATGTATTGGGATTGTCCTTGGGCAGTATTACAGGAGCGCTTATTGCTGATTATGGAAACGCATGGGATAAAGATTCTTCAGTGAAGCCTATTTTTACTGCAGGATATGAAGCCAGAATATCAATCACAGTCGGAAGTTCTCCCATTGTAATTCTGTCCTATGGAACAGCCCAGCTCCTTGATGAATGGGAAAAAGAAGAAATCCCCAATAATTATTTGCGGTTCGCGCTCATAAATCCATTTTAAGGATACTGGATTTCTTGGGTACTTTAGAGTAATATTTGTTATCACATCGGAGTTTTATTGTGAAAAATATGAATTCAGCATTATTATTGCTTTCATTTGCTTTACTGTCTTTGCTAATGATTGCATGCCCAAAATTGGAAAATGAGACAGATCAGCGGATTGTCCTTGAAGACAATGAAGCTGTCTTGGCCCAACGACTTACCCAGCGAAATGAGATTGTCGCATTAGACTCAATTCCACAAATGGGCCGTTCTGTTGCAGCCGTCCCAGATACAATTATATTAACGCTTGTAGCGGAAGTTGATCCCCCAATTTGGAATGGCGACACATTACAGGCCAATGATGTGAAGATTAAGGGGAAAAGGGCATATGTTGCTTATAATGTTGCGGGAGAAACTTTTTTAGGTGGCGTCGATGTCTTTGATATTGACGACATCTATAATCCAACCCTCATTTCTCAAGCCTTATTTACAGATACAGATGTTAATGGACTAACTTTCAAAAATGATTATCTCTATCTGGCTTCAGCCACCAACGGTGGCGACTATTCATCGCCTGCCATTCTGGAGCGTATCGCTGTGAACAATGGTATTTTAACAACCAATAGTACCATTGTGGATATTCCCAGTTGGGCAGCTACGGATGTTGATATTGCAGGGAATTACATATTTGTATCCTCTGGGGCGGATAATGGCTATGTCACAACTCTTGATAAATCTTCGCTAGAAAAAATAGATTCGCTGTCGGTTGAGGATGCCAGAGGTGTAGATAGTGATGGGAATGATATCGGTGTCGTGGCTGGCACACCTGCACAGTTAGTTATTTTTGATAAATATTCCGGAGAGGTTGTTGATACTTATTCTCTATCTGGTGCCAACATTGACTTTTCCAAATCCACTGTAAAATTGCGGAAAAGGAAAGCAATTCTCGGGCTGGGTGACGGCGGGACTCAGATTGTTTGTTTAGATAATGGGAACATCATTGATGAAATCCCACAACCCGAACTCGACGATCTACCTCTATCCAAAACTGTGACAAATTCAGTTTCTGCTGACAAACGTCTTTTGTTTATTGCCAATGGTGAAGCTGGCGTATATGTCGCTGCTACAAATTCAAACCTCAACGATAATACATGTTCTTTGGATTCCCTCCATCTGGTTGGAAAATTTCGAATTGGCGATGGTCTTTCTGCTAACCATGTTGAGTACAACAATGACGTTCTCTTTGTAGCCAGCGGATTAGGGGGATTAAAAATCTTCACTGTAGATATGAACAATAATGATGAAGACGATGATGATGAAGACGATAATTAAACCTTGCCATTCATTGCCCTTGTTGTTCCTTTTGATGAGCACATTTTTTTATGGTCAGGGTAAGCCGTCTGACATAACACAACACACTCCCGATTCTCTTTATATCCAGTTTGAAAAATTGCCAACAAACAACGCTGATAATGTAGTCCTCGTGTTTATTGTTAATTATAAAGAGGGCCGTCGGGATATTTTTGGTGATCTTTATTACCCCGGAGAAACCAATCAAAAAAATTATCTCACAAATATAAAACTCAATTCACCTATACCCATATCCAGTTTTGCAGGTTATACCTGGAATGAATTAGCCACTCAAGTCAGCGATATTCGCATTCTATTATTATTAGCAAATCCGAAGAATTCAAACGTCTTGAGTAAAACAAAGAACGAACTTTCTTTTAGAAAAAAAACATATTCCAGTCATGAAGTAGTGTCGCAATTGGATCAGCGATTTATTATAGAAGAATGGACAATCACCGCCGATGATTTGAATAAGGGAAACCGATTATTAATATTTAGATAATTTTAAATATTCTCTTTCATAATGGTCGTTAGAAGTGGGCGGTAGTAATTCCAGAAAAAATCTCGTCTGTCAGTGATATCCTGTGGATTATAAAAAAAAGTTTGAAACCAATGTACGCCTTTAAAATAAGCCGATAAGGTTGAAATGGGATTATCTGCAAAATCACCTGCAAAATAATAAAACCCCCCACCAACATCGGGATTATGAATCACTGCAGGAAATGATCCCGGTAAACCATGACTGGCTAACAGAGAATCTCCCAATTGAGTCGTGTACAACGTGTAATAGGAAACGATATGTTCCGTCTGGGTTGGAAAAGTAATATCAAACCAAAATGGATATTCCATTACTTTTGGCAATCCATAAACATCCCGCTGGTTTTTTCGAGTTTGAATTACAGGGGTTTTTATTCGCAAATGTTTCTCGTGCTCCATCACAAATAATTCACCGCTGGTATGGACAAAAATAACGCCCGATCCTTTGAATGGCCATTGCCCATTATTCTGTTCCATATATGAATTCGGTAACCATTCTGGAATATCCAAATTTTTTGTTGTATCCAATGATTCCATTAATCGACCAACCCATCCTGACCATCTTATCCCAAATGTTTCTTCCATCTCTTTGCGAACACTTGAAATCGTTGGTGTACCTATAAAATTGAATTCAGAAATAACGGGTTTATTTTGCTCCACCATTTTTTTTAAAAAATATGCTTCTTCGTTGGTCAATCCACCGTAAAGAAGTTTGTTTTGCCCGGTGTATTCCGGTATTAAATCTTTCCGATAAACACCATATGATTCTGCAATATAAGCTCCATCATATTCTGCGCTCAAACTATCGATTTTTTCCTCTTTCCAGCCTCCCAAATCGCGGATGCTAAACATGCGATTTCCTTCTAACGGAAAAAAGCCATAGTAGTCTTGATTGATATCATAAAGGTCACCATTGGATTTTGTTATTTTCTCTTGTGCTAATACCCAAGAGATCGAACAATGTTCTTGAGCTCTATTATCTAATACAGATTTGTCTAATATGAATAATGAAAATGGAACAGGAGTCTGAATAAACCAAAATATCCACATGAAAAGAGGTGTTAGCAGTGCCGCACCAAGAAGGTATCGGATTACGATAATTTCAAACGGTCGCCTAATAGTCCGAATGAGTTTATGTTTCATATAATTTCTTAATTAGCGTTGAGCCAATAACCGAACGAAATCGTTTGAGTGGATGCATCCACTTCTTTTCTCATTGCCCAGGTAATAAATACCAATCGTTGCCCAAACATTTGTTTTTGAAGCGTGATACCATACAAAATGGCATCGGCTCTTGATAAATCTTCCATGGATATGATTGAGCTTGGTACAGCACTCCATCCATAGAAAAATTCCACATATTGATTAATCGTTTTCAAAAATCGTCTGCCATATAATGTATATAAACGACTTGTTTTATTATCGATTGGTATCCACAGCAGTTTCGTTCGGAGGTACCAATTACCTGCATATTTTGCTCCCGTAACCTGATACATATCGACGGGGTTTTTGGGGAAATTCATGCGGGTTGTTCCAAACGATGTTTCCCATCCGCTACCAAACCCCTGAAATAGTTCTAATCGAACAATGCTGAATGGTAAAAAGTTGGGTGCATCGGTCACTTGACCGTAAATATTCATATAAGCATTATTCCATGTATTGAAATAGCTATCTAAGGCAATGGCATCATCGCTAAAGCCTGAGCGAAAAGCCTGGATTCCATGAAAAATATAAGTGCCTTTTCGACCGGCAAGTTTTCCCATTTCATTATATGCTGACCAGTTTAGCGCCTCATTACTGGAAAAGGCCTCATTGATATAAGAAATACCACCGTTAAGCACAGCTTGTCCCGGCGAGCGATTAATTTTTTGTAAAAGAGTAAATGTTTTTCGATTGTCTCCCCCCAACGCCACAGCCCGCTCCAGGTCGAAGCGGGCTTCATTTATGCGATCTTGCGATAAATAAACATTGCCACGTTTAATATAATAATTTGGGTTCTCGGGTTTTAGAGAAATAAGGTGAGAATAAACTTCTTCAGCCTCATCTGGCTTGTTCCACCACCGATAGAGATCTGCTAGAGCCACCCAGGCATCTTCGTAATCTGGGAATCGTTTTGTAATTGCGATGAATTCTTTTTCTGCCAGACTATATTCGCCCTTCCAGGCGTAAACACGTGCTCGGCCTAATACAGCATCAGGATCACCTTTATAGTGCTGAAGCACCATATTGTAGTACTGTATCGATTCATCAAAATTGTTTTCAAATGCGTTGATTCTTGCCATTCCATAAAGAGCAGAATATGATGTGGCGTCTGTTTTAAGATAAATAGTATAGGCGATTCGAGCAGCCTTATACCGACCTTCAGTCATATGTGTCTGAGCTTTTGTTAAAATATCTAATTCAAGGGAATCAACTTGTGCAACCAGCATCGTCCCTGCAAATATTATAATAATCAATGGCCTGAGAATGTGTGACATTATAATTCTGTTTTAAATCCTTTCCGTTCCATTTGACCCCAACCCTTAACATTTCGCATGGCAGAGATCAGTCCATGAATTCTCCAATAGATAGTTAATTGTCTGTAACCAAAGTTTTCAAGAATTGCCAAACCAAACAGCTGGAATAGATCGCGCATCCTTGGATACCGCCGGAAAGTTAATTCTTCTAGAGCAACAGAAGAAATGGAAAGCGCGATACCAAAAACGAAAGCTACAGAAAAGAATGCCAACATATACGGAACTGATATTGTGCCCATGATCATTGCTACAATAAATAAAATGTACCCTGGAAATTCAATGGCAGGACCCAACATCTCCAAAAAATAGAAATAAGGATATGCCAACATTCCAATGCGCCCGTATTTTGGGTTAAAAAGCATTTTCCGATGCTGAGTTAGCACTTCGTATAAACCACGTTGCCAACGGTCTCTTTGGCGTCCAAGGATTTTTATGGATTCGGGACATTCTGTCCATGCCACGGGATCAGGTACAAAATTAATAGAATATTTAATATCATTTTCTTTACAATGGCGATGCAGCTTTACAATGAGTTCCATATCTTCACCAACGGTATCTGTGTTGTATCCACCGACATCTACCACCATTTCGCGTTTAAAAATGCCAAAGGCTCCGGATATAATAAGAGTCGCTTTTAAAGTGCTCCATCCCATTCTTCCGGACAAATAAGCTCGTAAATATTCAAGTACTTGAAACTTGGCTAAAAACTTTTTTGGTAATCGTACCTGTGTAACGCTTCCATGTTTGATTGTACAATCATTTATTATACGAATTATGCCCCCTGCGGCGATGGTGTGTGCATCTTCTAAAAAAGGTCGAACAATTCGCAGTAAAGAATCACTTTCTAAAATACTATCAGCATCCATGGCACAAAAAAGCGGTGTACGACAAAAGTTTAACCCCGTATTTAATGCATCTGCTTTTCCGCCATTTTCTTTGTCTATAAGCCATAGATTTGGTTGGTAGGCACTTCTATATATCCCTCGTACTGTTGCTGATTCCAGAAAGGACACTCGAGCTCGATGAACCGGATTCATGTCAAAAGCGTCAATCATGCTTCGCAGTGTATTATCCTTTGAGCCGTCGTTTACCACTATAATTTCAAATTCTGGATAGTTCAATGTTAGCAATGCACGGGTGGATTCCACACACGTGGGTTCCTCATTGTATGCTGGTGCAATTAACGTTACTGGAGGGGCTCCAGCATCGCGGATGAGGTCCTCCAGATTGATGGCTTTCAATCTGAAGGAATATGCTCGTAATGATTTAAAAGAAATAATGCTGGTCAATAAATAGAAGAAATTGAGCGAAATAAAATAAAACAGTACAATTACATTGAAGGATTCAATAATAATTTGTGTAAGACGAATAAATAACGTCATCTTACACGTTCTCAGTTAAAACTTGATTTGCCAGATTAGCCCTGGGATGATTCGAATCGGCAATTAACTCTAAAGCTCGCTTCATCCCAAGTAGTAATAGTGCTTTTGCGGCATGGACTGCGACCCAATTTGAATCATCCTCAAGTCCTTTTTTTAAACATACTTCATCTGCCGTTGATCCGATTCGGCCTAAAGCTGAAAGCGCGTTTGCACGCACAATAAAATCTTTATGCTCAATGAGCGGTCTAACAGCATCATGCTGTTTTTGTGAACCCATTTTTTTGATAAATCGTAGTGTTGTGGCTAAGAGTTCAATATCATCGGTTTCACCCAATACCCTCTGAGCAACGGGTACTCCTTCTAAATCAGATAAGTTACGCATCGCCGACATACAGGCTACACGAATCCTGCTTGATTGTGCCGGGTCTCCGTAGGTATTGCGGATTTCTTTTAATGCGCCAGGACCAAAACTGGTTAGAAGTGAAGAAAAATAGTTCAGGCTCCAATTTTCAAAACGATCCATTCTGGGTAATATAAATTTTATATAATCCGAATAATCTTTTCTAGCTAACGAACGGGCAGCCACCATAGCAACCATGGGAGATTCATCGTCTAATGATTTGACAATGGAATACGAAAATTCATCAAATCCTAATACGCTCAAGGTTTGGATTGCGCGAGCTCTCCTTTCAGGGTTCCCTCCTTGACTTCGTTCCACAATAAGGGGCAAAAACGGTCGGGCCAGTTGCTCAATAATTTTAAATTCTTTGCCCGTAAATCTCTCAGCGAAGCGCATAAGAAATTGAATAAAGTATAATTTTTCAGATTTATGAATTGTTGCAGTCAATCGCTCTATCGGTACCTTTTCGGAAATGATTTGAATAATGATTGAATTCCATTTTTCCTCGAGTTTGCGCCAACGTTTGGACATGGCCATGTTGCGGAATCGCAGATAAATGGTCATTAATGCTAATAACAAAGCAATCCCCAATAGCACAAAAACCAGAATAACAAGTATGATGAGGGTAATCTCAACATTTGTTAATTCGATATGTTCAGGAAGAAATTGTTTAAACATGAGGATGGCCTACCATCGCAAATAATTCATCAGCAAAAGTGTTTATATCAAATGGCTTGTTGATAATCCCAACAATGGGAAGTTTATGTAAAGACTCTAATATATCATGGGACGTTTTGGCTGTCAGAAAAATGGTTTTACTTTTTTCTCCTTGCGGTAATAATAAAATTTCCTTTAGAACTTCATCCCCCGTTATGGATTCTAAATGATAATCCAACAGGATTACATCTGGCAATTCTTTACGTACACATTCCAAAGCTTCATTTATATTTTCAGCTTCAAATATGGTAATCGATTCATAGGTCGAGAGGGTTAGCCGAATAACCAGACGTATGTCCGGATCATCGTCAATAATTAATATTTTCATGTTTACGTAATAAGCGATCAATACGGGCAAGCAATTCCGTCGCTGAGAATGGTTTTATAATGTAATCGTTCGCACCACTATTTAATCCGCGGGCAATATCCTTTTCTTTACCAATAGATGTAAGCATTATTATTGGCGTTTCGATTAGACCTGGTGTATTGCGGAGACGATTCAATAATTCAAATCCATCCATTCCGGGCATTTTTACATCTGTTATAATCAAAGATGGAGTGAGTTCTTTTAGTGCATTATAGGCATCTTGTCCGTTATTAAATCGTTGAACGTTGTATCCTTCTTTTTCTAATCGATGTTGAACAAATTCTGCTGTGATATCATCATCGTCAACCAGTACAATCTCTTTTACCGCTTGCACAATTTTGTCTGATTCTGTCAGAACCATATCACGACCGGTTTCTTTTGCTTTATATAGATAATTATCTGCTCTTGAAATTGCTGCTTCCATTGGAGTTGATTCTGTAACAGCGATAATACCACCTGAAATATTGATGGGAATCGTTATTTCGCTGGACATTGAGAACGGTTGTTTCTTTAATTGCGCCCGAACTTTGTCGAGAGCTTGTTTTGCACCTTTGGCATCTGTATTGGGAAATAAAATGGCAAACTCTTCCCCTCCCCAACGTGCAGTGACGTCTGATTTTCTTAGATTCGTTTTAATGAAATTGGAAACGTAATAAAGAACTTTGTCGCCAATTTCATGACCATATTTATCATTCACACGTTTAAAATAATCAAAATCAACCATCCCCACTGAAAAAACCTTCATTGTTCTTCGTTCCATGGATGCCAAAGTCCGGCTATATTCCTCTTTAAAAGCGACACGATTTGGTAATTCAGTAAGCGTGTCATACCGTGATTCCATTTGGTGTTTTTGACTCATATTTAGATGAGCCGAAATTGTCGCTAATAGTAAATCAGGATCCAAGGGTTTTTCAAAATAGGCATTGGCGCCTAAAGCAAGACATTCCGTTTTTGTCTGTGTATCTGTTTTAGAAGATAATATAATCGCTGGGATATTTTCCGTTACCTGATTGCTTTTTAACTGAATTAGAAAATCTCGACCGTCAAAATCGTCTAACATTAAATCAAGGATGACCATTGATATCTGTTTTTGGGCCATTATTTTCTTGGCTTCTTCTGCTGTCTCCGTATGAATAACTTCATAATTGGCCTGGTTCAATACTGATTTCGCTATAAGTGCATCCTCCGGGGTGTCTTCTACAAGCAAAATAGGAAGTTGCCGATGCTTTGCTGAATTATAAAGTTTAAAGCTGATTTCTAATGGAAAACCTGGACTTGTAAAATTCACTTCAATGCGTTGAGTTTTCCCATTATTGAATACCGTTGAGGAAGTATCCAATGCTTCATTCATTTCATCACGCCACTGGTAATCTACTATAATTGTACTTATGGTTTTTGTTGCTTGGCGACCCTTTGAATCCTTTGCAATCATTTTCAAAATATAGGATGATTCGTCCAAATTGGCTGGTAATAAAAAATGTACGGGTAATTCATCCTTTGAATGAATCTGGGTTGGATTTTGGATATGAATGACATCTTGTTCTGTGATAAGAGTTGTCAATAGCCGGATGAGACCCGACAGGGCTTGTAACATATTTTCTGATGTAGCATCTTCTACTTTTCCTGCCATATCGGTTACATCCTGAAAACCAAACGTGCCCCCAGATCCTCGTAAAATATGCGCAATCCTTCGAATAGATTTCTCAGCCTCTTCTTTATTCGTTTTCAGGTGTTCTCTTGAAGCATTCAACGCATCTAATCTTGGCATTAATCCTTGTATAAAATGTTGCTTGATATTCACGTTACCCCTCCCAATTCTATTAACGGTTTAAACAAATGGCGTAATTCCGTTATCAATTCTGGTCCCTTTTGAACTACCGCTCGTGCTTCATTCTCAAAATACTTTTTTTCATCCTGATCAAGATCTTTTGATGTAACAATAATTACCGGGACTTGCTTTAATTTTCCGATTTGGCGCACATGTTTAAAAAAAGATAATCCATTCATTCTGGGTAACGCTAAATCCAAAATGATGACATCAGGAGATCCACCTTGATCAATATATTCCTTGGCATGTATACCATCCATGGCTTCTATCAGATTAACACCAAAGGGTTTTAAGCTATAGGTTATTTGCTTGCGTGCAGCTAAATCATCATCCACAATTAATACAGAAGTTGGTGGTCGATCCAAATTTCGATTAATCGCGGAATACAATTCTGACCTGTCTACTGGTTTTTGTATGTAATCCATAGCACCAAGAATAGAGCCCTTTTTCTCCTTGGCAACAATACTCACGATAATCACAGGTATAGAACTTGTTGCGGGATTGTTTTTTAATTGCTTTAATATTTCCCAGCCGGGTATATCAGGAAGCTCTAAATCTAAAGAAATTAGATCCGGTTGTTCTTCCTCTGCCAACTTGATTGCGTCTGCTCCATTATAAGCTTCAATCGTTTCAGCTCCATACTCGTTAATGATTTTTGTTATTAAGAATGCCGAGTCTTTGTCATCGTCAACGACAAGAATCTTCTTGCCTGTCATATCTACATGTTCAGCACTTGACAATTTTTTTGATAATGAGATTTCCGGATAAATGTCGCTATCGCTCTTTTGCTCAGGGATTTCAATAGTAAACTGAGATCCTTTCCCAACATTGCTTGTAACAGATAATGACAGTCCAAGCAAATTTGAAAATTGTTTACATAATGTTAATCCAAGTCCCGTGCCGCCAAATTTGCGAGTACTGCTGGTATCGGCTTGTTTGAAGCTATCAAAAATTGTATCAATTTGTTCTTTACGAATCCCAATACCAGTGTCTTTCACATGAATGAATTGTGGTGAATTAGAAAGTTCATAAGGTATTACAGTAATTGAAATCTGTCCTGATTCTGTGAATTTTATCGCATTGCTAATTAAATTTATAATGATTTGTTTTAGTTTGGCTTCATCCGTATTAAGCCATAGAACTTCTTCAGGGCCTTCATTTGTCAGCTCAATTGGTTTCCCGGCAATTTGTGGTTCAAATTTGGAAAGCGTCTGAATTATAAGTTCTTGCAGGTTCACTTTCGAAAGCTGTACTTCCATTTTGCCCGCTTCAACCTTAGATAAATCTAATATATCATTAATATTACCCAGCAGATGTTTCCCATTTTCACTAATTCGATTGAGAAAATTCAAATCAGATTCACTAAAAGTCCCAGCCTGGTTTTTTATCAGGATATTGGAAAACCCAATGACTGAGTTAAGCGGAGTGCGTAGTTCATGACTCATATTTGCCAGAAATTCACTTTTAGAAGCACTTGATGCTTCAGCTTCTAATTTTGCGAGAATCAAGGCTCTCTCGGCTTCTTTTCGCTCGGTAATATCTTCTACAAATCCATCATAGTAGAGTACATCGTCTTTTTCATCTTTGACAGCAATCGCAGATAGTGAGCCTACAAATGTAGATCCATCCTTTCTTTGATATTTTATTTCGCGGTCTGTGACCTTGCCTTTTAATCGCATTGCTTTGTCAAATTCTTTGCGATCGTTTGGCTCAAAGTAAATATCAGAGACTCTATTTTCCATTAATTCGGATTTTGAAGCAAATCCAAAAATGGACAAGAATCCTGGGTTTATTTCAAGAAAATCACCGTCTGGCCCAGGGGTCGTTCTAAAAATACCTACATGTAAATTAGATGTAAGTGTTCGATATTTCTCTTCACTCTCAATAAGAGCTTCCTCGGTTAAATACCGCTCAGTAATATCCCGCACAATACTTTGAAATCCTGAAATTTGGTTATCTTTTAACTGAAGAGTGACTACTTGCTCAACCCATCTCCGATCGTTTTCTTTGGTATGGATAGGAAACGTGCAAATTGTTTCAGGTCTCTTTTCTTTAAACTGTTCGTAATAATGTGCATTTACATAGTCGCGATAATCGTGATCGACCAAGTCGGTAAAACGCATTGTCATTAGCTCTTCTTCTGAATAACCCGTTAATTTTGCTGCAACCGGGTTTACATATGTAAAATACCCTTCTATATCAGCTGTATAAACAATATCAGTAGATTTTTCAATAATACTGCGATATCGTTTCTCCACTTCAATGTCCTGAAATCGAGCCACATAAGGTAGCCATTCACGGAATCCATAATAGAGCAGCATGAAACCACCAAGAGAGAAAACAAGCTTTTCTAAAATAGCCTGGGCGGGAGTGTCACCAATGAATATGTATTTATTTAATTCTGGAAAATTATCTGTGACATCTATAATTGAGCCCACAAAAATCAGTGCAAAACCAGCAACCAGAGAATTCCATCCCTTATGGTTGTAAACACCGCGTTTCCTCCCATTATATAACAAGTAGCCAAAAATGGCTATTAGGATAAAAGCCCTAATAGATTCAACGGTAACGTCAATGCTCATTTACTAACCTGGTAAATTTGATTCTATTGCCCCAAAGAGTAAATTTTCATCAAATATCGGTTTTGCCAAATAATCATTAAACCCAAGGGAAATATATTTTTCCCTATCTCCTTCCATAGCGTGGGCTGTGAGCGCAATAACAGGAATATCTTTTGTGCTTTCGTCTACTCTTAGTTTCTTCAATAATTCGACACCATCTAATACTGGCATAGAGATATCCATCAAAATGATATCTGGTTGTTCATTTTTCAATTTATTGAGTGCCTCATAACTATCTTGGTAAGCAACGATATCGTATCGATTTCCAAGAAGTGCTTGAACCAATAGGAGGTTATCAGGATTATCTTCGACTATTGCTACTTTTTTACTCATCGGTTGTCTTTTTCTCCTGTATTACTGCATCTAGAACAACATTTGCCATTGTTTCAAATTCCACTAAAGTTTCCGACAGAGTCGTTTCATCGGATTTTTCTGCAGCTGATTCAATTATCTGACACAAATTCATGAGATCCATGGCGCCAAGGTTTCCTGAACTTGATTTCAAGGAATGGGCACTTTGTTCGATGCGTTTAAAATCTTTTTCTTTCCATCCAGTGAGGACACCCTTTACTCTATCCGGTGCATTTTCTATAAATAATCCACACATTTGTCCCAACAAGTTTGGGCCACCTAGTGATTTTAACTGTTCGAGCCGACTGGAATCTAATACAGGTTTCAATGCCAATTCCTTTCCTAAGTAAGAATATTAATTATTCTGACTGATGGATATTATAATACACTTCGGTAAATGGCAATGGATGAAACTGAGTCGTATTGTTTGATTTCAACTTCAAATACTGATCATAAATAAATCAAAATAAAAAACCCGACCCATTATTACAAATAGGTCGGGAATGGAGAGTAACGTATATAAATATATTTATTCAGCTGTCACGTTGAAAGTAGGTGGATTGGCTAAGTGTTTTTTAACTGCGCATAAATTGGCTGCGTTTATAATTGCAGATTTGTACTTATCTGGAAAACCTTCTGGTAAATTAATCTCTAAATTCACCTGACCAACCAAACGTGTTGTAGGATTGAACTCCAATGATTGAGTTATGGTCATACCTTCAGTATTAATTCCCCGTTGCTGACAAAAGCCTAATACATAAATGCCTGCACAGGTTCCCATGGATGCCAGAAACAAATCGAATGGCGCAGGGGCAGAATCTTCGCCTCCGCCTCTTACAGGTTGATCTGTTTCAATTGTGTGTTGGCCGTAGTCGGCATATACCTTTTTCCCACCGGGAAAGTGAATTTTCATTTCCATTGCTTGACCTATCGTTGTTGTGATTATATATGGTAGATGTAATTCTATATTAATGGTTACACTCTTGACTTAAAGAACAATTTATTCCAACAAAACACGATTATCCTTGAAACGCATAGTTTACTATTTATAATATTAGTTAACGTTTGTAGTAATTAATGTAACATTTCGTAAACCTATGCCTGAAGCAAAATCTCCTACAAAAAAATATACTCAACTTGTTTCAACTGCTATGGAATTGTTTTCAAAGTATGGAATTCGCCGGGTCTCAATCGAAGAAATCTGCAAAACATCATCTGTCAGTAAAGTCACGTTCTATAAATATTTTTCAAATAAAGAAGATCTGGCATTTACCCTTATTGAGAAAATGTTACATGATGGTGAAGAGAAATATCGCACCATCATGAATGAGGATATTCCCTTTGCAGAAAAAATAGAACGCTTCATCGCTTTTAAACTCGAATATGGCAAAACCCTCAGTAAAGAATTTTATCTGGACTGGATTTCATATTCACCCAAAGTACAACAGTTGATATCTGGTTGGAGTCGTCGGATTCAGTTGGAATTCCTTACAATGTTAGAAGACGCGCAAAAAAAGGGATTTATTAGAAAATCAGTGAGTATCAGTTTTATTTCCTACTTCCTGAACAAAATGAATGAAATTGTCCGCGACCCGGTTTTGCTGGATAAATATGCTGACACGTACACGCTTACAAGGGACTTAACATCATTCTTCTTTTATGGTATCATGGAGAAGGAAGAATGATGTCCACCTTCTTCACCGCAAAGACAAAAAGATTTTTTATAAAGGCTTTAGTAAACCCCTCCCTTATTCTGCTCCTAGCGCCCAACTCCAAACTCTTCTCTCAATTAGATTTCCGTGGTCAGGCTGTGGCTAACTTGTCAATGTCCAGTTTTTCTACGACAAATACCCTCCGATATATTCCAGAACTGGATTGGTTCCAAAACGATATAAATCTGAATCTTTCTCCTAATTTGACCTTTACAAATTCCACGAATGCTCCTGACTTCTTACGCCCGTACCGAGCTTGGGTCAGATACACCACAACCTATTGGGAATGGAAAGCCGGGCTCCAGAAAATAAATTTTGGTCCAGGGAAAATTTTACGATCCCTGCAATGGTTTGATCAACTTGATCCCCGAGATCCTACAAATCAAACTACGGGAGTCTGGGGCATCAAAGGTAAATATGCTTCTTCGAATAATCATTCCCTGTGGGGTTGGGTTCTTATGGGAAACGATGACCTAAAAGGGAAAGAAATATTTAAATCCGATCCTGATCTGCCTGAGATTGGTGGACGAATTGAATATCCAACTGGAATGATTGATCTTGGTGTTACATCGCATTTGCGACCTTTGAATAGTACCAATGATGACTCAATCCCAGTAGAACTCCGCCTTGGAATAGACGGATACGCTGAATATGGTATAGGAATGTGGTTTGAAAACTCAAGTTCAGTTATATTGAATTCACCCCTTCAACCGGAATCCATGGTCTTAAACACATTGGGAATTGATTATACATTTGGAATTGGCAGCGGACTTTACCTAACGGGTGAATGGATGTCGATGATAACTCAAATGAAGGATGATGTGCGGTCTGATAATATTTGCGCCATCATGTTTTCTTACCCCGTTTCTTGGTTAGATAATATCTCAAGCTTTATTACATACCATCCTAAGTCTGATTTAGCCATCGTATATCTTAGCTGGCAGCGCACGTTGGATAACGTTATCATTCTGTTTAGCGCATATAAAGCCACTGAGGTTTCATTCGATTCAACATTTTTAGGCACACAAACTTTACCCGGTTCATCTGGAATACGATTCATGCTCACCTTTAATCATTAAGGATTTATTATGAATAATCACGCGCTCATTACCACTGATAATTTGATAAAAAAGTTTCCTGTCGGTAAAGGTTGGTTTACTGCATTAAACAAAATCAATCTCACCATAAATGAAGGTGAATTTTGTGGATTGGTCGGACCCAGCGGTTCTGGGAAAACCACCCTTTTGAACATCATTGGCTCACTAGATATTCCTACCGAAGGTGATGCACACGTGTTGGGACAATCCATTAGTGGTTTGACAATTAAAAAAGCTGCCGCTTTGCGCAACCATCACCTGGGATTTATTTTCCAAACATACAATTTATTGCCTGTTTACACAGTCTATGAAAATGTAGAGTTGCCATTATTGCTGCTAAAAATGTCAGCAAATGAGCGGAAAAAGGCTGTTTTACAATCGTTGGAATGGGTCGGTTTGCTGGACAAGATAAAATCGCGTCCGGCTCAATTGTCCGGGGGTGAATGCCAGCGTGTATCAATAGCCCGCGCGATGGTGAAGCAACCAAAGCTCGTGCTCGCTGACGAACCAACCGCCAATCTGGATGCAAAAAATTCTCATAATATTCTCAAAACAATGGAGAAGCTGAATTCAGAATTGAAAACCACTTTCCTTTTTGCCACCCATGATGAAAAAGTTATCCAGTACTTACAACGCAAAATTAGTTTGGATGACGGCCGGGTGGTAAGCGACGAATCAACTTCCAGCCATTGATCGGAGGCAGATATGTTAGCATTAAAATTAGCTTATCGAAATCTCATGGGAGCCAAGTTGCGAACCTGGTTGAATATGATTGTATTGTCTTTTGCTTTTCTGGTTATTATATGGAATAAAGGTATCCTGAATGGCTGGGATCAAGAAGCCCGCCGTGATACGATTGAATGGGAAATTGGTGGTGGACAGTATTGGCATGAAAACTATGATCCTTATGATGCGTTTACGATTGAAGAAAGTCATGGAAAAATATCCGATGCCACCCAAAATGCGATAACACAGGGTGACTTGACCCCGATTCTAATTTCACAGGCCACCATTTACCCTGAGGGACGAATCCAGACTGTGTCACTCCGCGGTATTGATCCAGAACAAAAGTTGTTGTTGATGCCCACGGTTAATTTGGAAAGCGACATGGAAGAGATTCCGGCCATGATCGGGCATCGGTCAGCCAGAAACTATAAATTGAATATTGGTGATTTCGTCACTGTTCGCTGGCGGGATATCAATGGTACTTTCGATGCCAAAGAGATTCAGATCGTTCACATTTTCAAAACAAATGTTTCAACTCTTGACAATGGTGTGGTGTGGATTCCAATTGATAGGTTGCAGGATATGATGCAAATGGAAAATGAAGCTACAATCCTTGTAACCAGTCAGGAAAGTGGTTCAATTGGATCAATCAATGGTTATGAATTCAAAGATCATTATTTCCTTTTAACTGAAATCCGTGAAATGATTGAAATGAAGTCTGTCGGCGGTTCAATTATGTTTATCATTCTCATGTCGCTGTCCATGCTTGCCATTTTCGACACACAGGTACTATCAATCTTCCGCCGTCAGAAAGAAATTGGCACTCACATCGCCCTTGGCATGACCCAACGGCAGGTTGTCGCATTGTTCACTATTGAAGGAGCTATGCACTCAATCCTGGCGGCAATCTTAGCAGCCGTCTATGGTGCGCCGCTCCTCTACATACAAGCTGTTAATGGCTGGAAAATGCCCAGTGGAACTGATGATTTTGGAATGACAATTGCTGAGATAATTTACCCAGCATACTCTGTTGGTTTAGTTGTTGGCACAACACTGCTGGTTCTTATTACTACAACTATTGTCAGTTATATTCCTTCCCGAAGAATATCTAAAATGAAACCCACCGATGCTATTAGGGGGAAAATCCAATGATTAGGTTTATAATAAATGGTCTGCTTCGGGATCACCACCGTAGTCTTTTTCCCATAATTATCGTTTCCATTGGTGTTTGGATAACCGTTTTTATGCAGGCGTATTTGACGGGTGTGCTAGGCGATATGGTTGACACTACCGCCAGATTTTCTACCGGACATGTAAAAATAATGTCGCGCGCTTTTGCTGAAAATAAAGATCAGATTCCCAACGATTTGGCCTTGATGGGTGTCGAACAGATAATGGCAGATATGCAGTCTGAATATCCAGAAATGACCTGGGTTAAGCGGATTAGTTTTGGAGGATTACTTGATATTCCGAATTCTGAAGGTGAAACGCGGTCTCAGGCACCTGTAATGGGACTAGGGATTGATTTATTATCACCTGGTAGTACAGAAATCCATACTATGAATGTTGCAAAATCTGTAGTTCGAGGACGAATGCCTGAAAAACCTGGCGAAATTCTGATCAGCGACCTGCTGGCAGAAAAACTAGACGTTAACCTTGGAGATGCCGCCACATTGTTGAGTTCAACGATGTACGGATCCATGACCATGCACAATTTCACAGTAGTTGGTACAATAAAATTTGGAATTATGGCTATGGATCGCGGAGCCATTATTGTCGATGTGAATGACGTTCAATTAGCTCTTAACATGGAAGACGCTGCAGGCGGAATCCTCGGATATCTTCCCAACCGTATTTATGATGATAATACTGCTAAGGAGATTGTTGAACGTTTTAATCTGCAATATGATGATGTGGATGATGAATTTGCCCCAGTTATGGGTAAGTTGGTTGAATTGAGCAGCCTTGGCGACTACCTGAATTATGCTGGCAGCGTCACGGGTATTATGGTATTAATCTTTGTCGTTATTATGTCAATCGTACTCTGGAATGCTGGACTGTTAGGAGGTTTGCGACGTTACGGTGAAGTAGGTATCCGCCTGGCTATCGGCGAACCAAAAGGTCATATCTACCGATCCCTGATTTATGAATCAGTATTTATTGGGCTCGTGGGTTCAGTAATCGGAACCGGTTTAGGCCTTGGTTGTGCCTATTGGCTACAAGTAAAAGGTCTCGATATCAGCGCTTTCATGAAAAGCAGCAATATGATGATGCCAAATATATTTCGGGCAGCCATCACAGAAGAGACGTATTACATCGGTTTCTACCCGGGATTGTTTTCCACCGTTCTTGGCACAATGCTTTCCGGTGTCGGCATCTATAAGCGTCAAACCGCACAACTATTTAAAGAATTGGAAGTATGATGAAAAATTTAAATCCATATTTATTTATTCAAGTGCAGGCTATTCATGAATCGCCCCAACAGATTACGATTCCAACCGGGCAAAGCAATCTCGAAAAGACATTCTTTCATTTCTTGTGGTCAATTGTGGCTGCAATCATATTCTCCACATCTATTGGGTATACTCAAACACCAACCGGCGAAGAAATCCTCAGGGCCATCGATGCCAATACGATTGCCGGAAACCGTTCAGCGACGTCTACCATGACAATCCATGGTCGCAGAACCAGCCGTTCCATTACTGCAAAATCGTGGATACAGGGAGAGAACCAATCCTTCACAGAATATCTTGCACCGGCTCGTGAAAAAGGCACCAAAATGCTCAAGATTGATGATCAGCTTTGGATGTATTCCCCGCAATCAGATCGAGTGATTCGCATTGCCGGACATATGCTAAGGCAATCCATGATGGGATCTGATTTATCCTATGAGGATATGATGGAAGATCAAAGTTTGTTGGATACGTACCAAGCGGAAGTTCTGGGATCAGAGTCGATTGGAGATCGCGATTGTTGGGTTGTTCAACTCACTGCAAAGAAGGATGATGTAGCCTATCATTCAAGAAAAACCTGGGTTGATAAAGAACGAATGATTCCACTACGGGAAGATCGAAATGCAAAAAGTGGTAAACTTTTGAAAACAACATCCATCGAAGAAGTATTTCAGATTGAAGGGCGTTGGTATCCAAAAAGAATGATATTTAAGGATGCTTTGTCAAAGGGCGAAGGAACAGAATTCATTATTGATGAAATCTCTTTTGATGTGGATATCCCGGAGCATTTATTTTCAAAAGCTTCTTTACGAAAATAGGTAGAGACGTATCGCTGATACGTCTCCGCATTGCATTTTATTATGAAATATAATTCATATTTACGTACGGGCGATTCATGAATCGCCCCAACCTATTGAGGAGGATATTCATTCCCGAAGACAAATGAGAATTACGGACAATACTGACTCTCCCGACATTTCTATTCAAATTTTATCGAGCACCCCAGCGCTTTGGTACTCGCCAACTTTATTTCATCGCCAGCTAGCATGGCATTTAAAGCGTCTTTTAGATAATGATCTTCCACGTTATCAGCGTTTTTAGCATCATCATCAATGGCTCCACGGAAAACCAGTTTCTCCTCCCCGTTAAATAGAAATACGTGGGGCGTTCTGGTTGCACCAAATTCAAGTGCGAGTTTTGATTCTTTGTCGACGGTATAATAAAAATTGTATCCGTTGTTTAGGGCATGTTCTTTCATGGCTTCAAAACTATCATCTTTTGCGCGATAGCCCTCATTCGAGTTGATGGCAACAATCCCAACACCTTGATCCTTGTATTCATTGGTTATCTCCACATAACGATCCTGCCAACGGATGACCCAGGGACAGGTATTGCATGAAAAAATCACCAGCAATCCATTCTCACCTTTGATATCATTCAGACTCAATTCTTGACCAGAAATATCCAGCATCTTTATGTCTGCCAAAGGGATTTCTGATCCCAGCTCAAGTTCTCCGCCAATAAGAAACGAAAATATAAGAATGGTCGATAAAAATAATTTCATGTGTTCTCCTTTATTTAAATGCTCTTGTGATTGCTTGTTCAAATTTTTCTTTGGGCATTTTCCCTTCCCAAAAATCCACAATTTTTCCATCTGACTGATGAAATACCATCGTGAATGGTACCGCTCCAGTCCATTGCTTTTGAATACCATTAATAAATGGCATGTCTTTTTGATTCTTTAAAAAACTGATTCCACTGACCTGATATTCTTTCAAAAAAGATACTACAGCAGATGCTTCATCTTGAAAGTCTACACTCACAAAATAGATTTGCAGATTCTCATATTCATTGCCCAACTCAACAATCATTGGAAATTCTTCTACACATGGTTCACACCATGTTGCCCAAAAATTAACTATAACGGCATCCTTGCCTGCATGCGTAGAAACAACGTCCAATATCTCAGTTGCTGTTGCTTCTACCAACTTCGGTTTTTCACTACAGCCACCAATAATGATTAACGTTACTATTCCTATAAAGGTGACTTTAGACCATTGGTACAAATCGTACTCCTAATGATTTTGTTTTGTTGATGATACCGTCTTCATCTTTTGTAATTATCCACAAATGTTGGGTGAAAACCGTCGCTCCAACCGGAACCACCATTCGCCCATTGTTCGCTAATTGATCTGTTAAGGCTTTTGGAATTCGCCTCGGTGACGCTGTAACCAGAATGCGATCATACGGTGCGTTTTCTTTCCAGCCTTTGTATCCATCAGCAGTAATAATATCAACATTTTCAAAACCAAGCCTTTTCATGGTCCTTCGGGAATTCTCAGCCAACTCTGGAATTCGTTCTATGGACGTTATCTGTTTTCCTAATTTGCACAAAATTACGGTCTGATATCCACATCCGGTTCCAATCTCCAGGATTGAATTTGCCGAATTGATATGTAATGCTGCTGTCATATACGCGACAATAAACGGTTGACTAATCGTTTGTCCAAATCCGATGGGCAATGGTCCATCATAATAGGCAGCCGGAAGGTCACAAGTTTTCACAAATTCATGCCGAGGTATTTCGCCCATTGCTTCCAATACGCGCTCATCGCTTATAGATCGTTGGCGAAGTTGTTCTTCCACCATTTGCTTACGCAATTTTATGAAATTTGGGTTTTCCTTTATCACCGTCCGTCCTAAACTCACCAAGCAAATTTACAGGATCATCATTGAAAACTCCCCGATTTATTCATATCAGTATTTATTTGTTGTCGCTCGTGATTGCTTCGCCCGGTGAAACGATTGAGCTAAAATTGCCATCACCCTATGATGATGCTCAGAACGAATATTCCGGATTAGCATGGTATGGTGATTATCTTATTTTACTCCCACAATATCCAACTGGCTATTTACTGGCAATTTCCAAGGATGATTTAACGACAGCGATAGATTCCGATAATAATAATATCACACCTGTTAGGGTACCCTTCCGTGGCGATGATTTTACGCGGGTTCTCCCTGGATATGAAGGTTTCGAGGCGCTTGTCTTTAAGGATTCATTGGTCTTTCTTAGTATCGAGTATGAGACAAAAAAGGCAATCGGAGGATATTTTGTTTCTGGTAATATTTCATCGTTATCGTCGGGCATAATGTTAAACAGTGAGAATATTTTACACCTTTCCGCACCCGAAACAATTGGAAATATGGCGTTCGAAAGCCTGATTCTTGATGAAAACCAGTTGATTCCGATTTATGAAGCTAATGGAGCAAAGGTTTATAGAGACCCGTGGGTTCTCAGCATTTCAACAGACTTAATCGTAGAAGATAAAATTCCGTTTCCCAATATTGAGTATCGCGTAACAGATGCAACCCAACCCGATGAGAATGGGAAATTTTGGGTCATTAATTATTTATGGAGTGGCGATTACCGCAAATTAAAACCGGCACACGATGTATTTCAAAATCCATTTGGTAAAGTAACAAAAGGTTCTGATCTTGAACGGTTGGTGGAAATTGAATATAAAGAGGATCATTTTTATTTAACCGATACTCCTCCGATATATTTAACTCAACCAAAGCAAAAATCACGTAATTGGGAAGGAATCGTCCGATTGGACGATAAGGGATTTATTCTAATTACCGATAAGCATCCTCGCACGATTCTTATGTTTGTTCCGCATGCTTTTGATTAATATGGAAAATTCCGTGATAGATAATTATGTAGCGAAACAACGACGTGACCTCATTTTGAACCAACAGTAGATTGCTTCTCCCAATACATCGGGATCGCAATGACAAAACAGTCTCTTTTTAAGTTTTCGGCTAAAAAAACAGAAGATACAGAATGAAAAATAAAAAACTATTTATACTAACCATCTTCCTGACGCTTGGTTTTTCGCAAGAGAATCGCCCATATGTTTTACTTATTTCATTCGATGGTTTCCGTGCCGACTATCGGGAATGGTATGACACCCCAAATATGGATGCATTCGCCGAAAATGGTGTCAGCGCAGATAAAATGCAGCCAGTTTACGTGACTAAAACATTTCCAAATCATTACACGCTTGCCACTGGGATGTACATTGAGAATCATGGTCTCATTGATAATTTCTTTTATGATCCGATATTAGACGATACATATAAACTCAGCGATCGCACAAAAGTTGAAGACACACGTTTTTATGGTGGAGAACCCATCTGGGTAACAGCAGAAAAACAAGGCGTGAAATCAGCATCCATGTTTTGGGTTGGATCAGAGGCTCCAATAAGTGGGATTCAACCGTCCATCTGGAAACGGTATGATCACCACATGCCTTTTTATTCACGGATTGATTCCGTTGCTTCCTGGTTTTCGTTACCTGAGGATCGACGTCCACATTTTGTTGCGCTCTATTTTCATGAACCGGACGAAACCAGTCATCAAAATGGTGTTACATCTCCACAAACCAAATCAATAGTAGAATCTCTGGATTCCTTACTTGGTGTCATTGTATCCACCATGGGGAAATTGGATATCGCCAATAACTTGAACATTGTTGTCGTCAGCGATCATGGAATGGCAGATCTTTCACCCGATCGAGTTATTACATTATCAGATTATGTGAATCTTGATGGTGTGACTCAAGAGCGAAACGGCCCTTTTTCATTTCTTTATAATATCCCTCACAAACGTGCAAAAAAGATTGTTAGAAAATTAAATAAAGCACCTCATCTCACAGCCTATTTAAAAGAAGATATCCCAGAACGATATCACTTCAAAAATCATTATAGAATAAAACAAATCTTATTGGTTGCTGATGAGGGTTGGAGCATTTTAGACGAAAAACGAATCGACGATCCAAAACACATGGAGTATATGACTTCCGGTGCTACCCATGGTTACGATAATCAATTGCAGAGTATGCAGGCAATCTTTTTGGCCGATGGACCAGCATTTAAAGACGGTTATCGTCGTGATTCAATGGAAAACATACAGGTTTATCCTATTGTTGCAGAAATTCTAGGAATTGAACCTAATCCGGCGGCAGATGGAAAAATCGAAGATGTAAAAGATTTATTTAGAGAATAATGGTTTAGTGATTTTTATATTAGTGTGAGGCTGTTGGATTCTGCTTTATATAATTTTGAATATTATGTAATTCATCTTCGTTGCGGATGATGCGATCATAGTAGCCACGTTGCCAAATCTGGTTACCCGGTGTTTGCTGGCGTAGATTTATTTGTTTGGTTGTATTCATTTTAAAATATCCCATGATTTTAGATAATGTCATTTGTCTTCGGGAATGAATATCTTCCTCGATAGGTTGGGGCGATTCATGAATCGCCCGTACGCTTTCATTTATGCTAATTATGCCATGCAGATGATCCGGCATAATAATATATGAATCCAATGAAGCATTATTGTATCTATTTGGAATTGAAATCCACCATTTTTCAATCAATTTTCCAATCTCATTTAAAATAACGGTTTTATTAAGAATTTCCCCAAATTTTGGTTTCCTCTCTTGTAATACAATCGTCACAAAATACATCCCCGGATTAGAATAATCCCAACCTTGAAGACGTATTGATTTACGATTTGGTAGTTGCGATTTTGTTTTCAGACTCAAAGCAAAATGTCTAATGCAGCTTTTTCATTTTTCTACACATTCTAAGAACTGATTCTTCTTTTGTAACATGTTCAATATCGTTTATCGGAATCCATGTTACATCATGGGATTCATCGCTTACGGTGGGCAGTTCTTCTGAGTCCGCTTCTAAATAATATCGTATATCATAATGAAAATGATTTGCATTTTCTGGTCTGGATGGAATACGGTGAACATCTATGTCAAAAATGTCTTCTGATAAAATCCGAAGTGTTTTGAGTCCTGTTTCTTCTTGTGCTTCCTTAAGCGCTACAGATAAGATATTTGATTCTCCATCGGCATGGCCGCCAGGTTGAACCCAGATATTTAATTTGCGATGATGTGTAAGACAAACTTCAGTTCTGTCCCTATTTACAATCCACGCTGAACCAGTGATATGACCTATATCTAAAGACCGTTCGAAACAATGTGTATTCGTTATAACAAAATCTTTTACTAAGTCAACCGTTTGGGTTTCTTCCATATGATTAATGGAATATTGATCTAAATTCTCTAAAAGGTGTTTTCTGTGCATTATATAATTGGTTTTATCAAACTAGTAATTCAAAAGTGATTTCTCCGTAGGAAACCCCATTTATCAACAATTCAATTCTGTGAATACATCCGCGAATAAATCCTCAAGCATGATTTTAAGACTTATATTTTTATCGGTGCTTTTTTGGCCGCAACTAGAACAAAAATGACCGGAAAGCTGCGATCCGCAGTTATGACAGATATTGTTGGTTTTGGTCATCTAATTATAGTGTCAAAAATCTCATCCCAAGAGAAAAATACAATCCTTCAGGTTTGACATCGGGAGCATCATCATCCCATTCAGCATCAAACATATCCGTTTCATCGTCATCATTATCTTTGGAGTATTTCCAACTACCTTTGGCAGATGTAAAAACATAGTCCACATTAAAAATGATGTCACGGCTTTTGCTTATTTGAATCGCTGTGGAAGCCCCAATGCTAGGTGCAAAGATGGGAAGAATTACGATATGTGATTTATCATCAGAACGCGATGCAAAATGCATGGGTAATGAAAGCATAAAACCTATAGATCGCCCAGAGCCGTGTAAAAATTTCCATCCCAGTTTGGCGCCAATTCCAAAGCTGAAATCTGTGTCATCAAATGTATCTTTGATTGTACCCAGATTAAATACTCCCATTGCAATGAACCGCTCAAAGGGCAACGGAGTTGCTTGGAATTCTAATCGGTAAATAGTATTTGCAGGAGCGGTAGCAAGAAGAATTCCCATACTAAATACGGGCTTTAAATATTCAACTGCACGATAACCTGGTTCTAAATCGTCCCACGATCTCAAGACTCTGCCACGGCTGGCATCGCCACTGACTTCATCAACTTTGACCAAACCAACACTACGACCGGGAATGGTGATTTCTCTGTCTCGAACTGTGCGTTTTACTTCCGGTGTAACAATTTCAAATCGCATACCGGATTCAAGACCTAAATCATGACCCAAAAGCAGCATGATTTCTTCACCGTTTACATCTAATAATTCGCTGGTTAACAAATAAAGATTTCTCAATTCGGAGGAAACTTGTGCGGTCACTACGGCTAATGCACTTCCAAGAGATTTTGATAGATTCCCTCCCGTATGCGTCACATTTATGGGAAATGAAGCAACCGACTTGCCGCTTTCGATATCAATCTTCCGTACTTCCGCCTGGATTACAGTCTGAATATTATTGGGGTAACGTTCCACATCTTCCATCGCCTTATCGACAACGGCATCCACGATTCCTTTTGCAAGTACTCCAAAAAGTCCAGATTTACGCGCTTCTTTGCGGTCTTTTTCGTCTTCCTCTTCTTCATCCTCTGGTGGTACGCCCTTTTGTCCAAAATTGATCACTTTTACAACCAACGCCTCTTTTGCAGATGCTACACGCCCTGCCTCTACCACATCCTCATCACTTACAATCCCCGACATTTGAAGCGCTTGTTCATTCAAAATGCTTTCCAATTGTGCGCGGTCAATGACATCAAATCGATTAAGATTTGTAGCCTGACTTCCAACTATATTGGTTAAGGTAACTTCAATGGATTCTGAGTCCGTGGTGGTGTCAGCAGGAAGAACAAGAATTGGGTAACGTTCCAGAGTGAGCCCTGTATCGTCAGGTTGAGAAAATCCAAAAGAAAACAACAGAATTAGAATTATAAAATTTCGCATAATTACTCCAAAGTGAGGTTCAATTTACAACGTTTCTATAATTGATTGAGATTTCATCGCTTGGTTGTCTTCCCTGTTAAACAGAACCAAAATAAACTGCAATTACACCTGCAATGGTACTGATTTTAAGGAGTTTCGCTGATAATGAAACCGTTTTCATATCCGGCTCAAATGAAAATTTTGTTATAATGTACAGTAAGGGAAGATTAATACCGATCAAGACAATCCATAAATACTGAATGGTGTAATATTCATACCAGACTGGTAATAACATAATTAATCCGGTGAAGAATGCCCACCAACGAACAATGCGGTAGGTTGCCGTCGTCCCTGCAACGATGGGGAATGTACGTAGCCCCATTTTATTATCGCCTTCCATATCTTCTACGTCTTTTATGACTTCTCTAAGAAATGTGAGCAAAAAAGCTAAAACGGCCGGAACGATCATGATGGCTATGGATTCAAAGACTGCACCGGCAAAGATGAAAACCAATCCCAGGATTAACGCCACTGCCATATTTCCTATCAAAGGTCTATTTTTTAAACCTATCGTATAAAATATTAAAATTGGCATGGCTAACAAAATGGCAATCAACATCGCAATTGTGTTTAATTGAATAGCCAAAAGTGTTCCCAGAATAAATAAAGAAATGGCTATGAGTAATCCTGTTTTTTTTGTGAGCATTCCTGAACTCAATGGACGATCAGGACGATTGATTTTATCAATTTCGTAATCATAATAATCGTTAATTGCATTGGCGCCACCATTGTAAAACATGACAACGGCCATGGCAGTAAGCAATAGTGATATGTGATCCAGTGAATGTGTAATTGCTGCTGCAACAAATACAACCACAGCGCCAGTCAGACAGTTCAGCGGGCGCAGTAAACGAATCCCTGCAATAAATTTATTCATCTTGCGTAAGTCGCACCTTTAATACTCGCGGATCCCCGTTATAATCTGATATGAGCTCCAATGAACCATAGGGATAATTCTGAAAAATTGCCTTGGCGTTTTCAGGATGGTCTTCTAAACCGACTTCCATAATCATCCAACCGCGATGTTTCAACATGTCAGGACCTGTTTGGGCCAGGCGATGGTAGAATGTTAAACCATCTATGCCATCTGTGAGAGCAGTGCGGGGCTCATAATCTCTAACATCGGGCATGAGCGACTCCATCTCAATTTCCGGCACATAGGGTGGATTACATACAATCATATCAAAATTTCCACCTGGAATTTCTTTAAGAAAATCCATTTGTCTAAACTCAATATTGTTCACGTTATGGCGTTTGCTATTTGTATTCGCCAAATCCAGAGCAGCATCATGAATATCAACCGCTGTAATATGCGCCTGTGGCATTTCATGAGCCAGTGCGATGGCAATACAACCAGAACCTGTTCCTATATCCAAAATTTTTGAAGATCCATTCTGCCCCAGCGTATGAATGGCAACATCCACAAGCCGTTCAGTCTCGGGGCGCGGAATTAATACAGAATCGTTGACTTCCATTTCCAGTCCATAGAACTCTGTTTTCCCGGTAATATATTGAATGGGCTCTTTTTTTGTTCTGCGCTTTATCCATGATCGCAGTTTGTCTAATTGTTGCCGATCCAACGGCTCATCAAAGCGTAAGTATAAATCAACACGGGAGCAGTGTAGTAAATCCTGTAACAAAACTTCAATATCGCGACGCGGATGGGGAAAACCATGTTCGCCAAAATAGGATTCCGCCCATTTCAGCATATCAATAATTCGCCAGGTTTTCGGTTCAGTGCTCATAGAATGCACCAAATTTAGGGGAAGATAGTAATTGAAGGCTGAAGTTTTAAGGTTTACTATAAAAGATAAAAGGGGTAGATGTTATCGAGGAATGAATTAAAAGAAATTAATTGCGCAGGGAGTTATTAATGATTCACCACGCCTTTCGTTTATACACTATAAGCTGCTGACTTTATTCCATTAATCTTTCATATCTATTTGACATTAATTCAAGATACTTTTCTTTCATTTCTTTAGTTAGGAAAGAAATATGTATTAAGCTCTCCAGGTCTGATTTTTTGTCTTTTATATTTTGGATTTCAGATTCTATTGTTTTTCCTGTTAACCGTAACCAATCCATTCCAAAATATGTTACTAGGTCTTTCCTTGTTATCTTTCTTTTTTTCCCTGCAAGTGGTAAAGCAAATTCTTCTGTTGCCCTTTCCATTGAAATCGTAGAGTTAAGCAGGTCATATGCCGGGCTGAGTTCTATTATATTGTCGTGCATTATTAAACTAAAATTCTTTAAATGCATATCCTCGTTTCCAATAAGAAAGCAAAAAAGCATCCTTCTGAACAATTTTCTCTTTTCAATTAATGGGAAAGTACAATTAGAATCAATTACGGGAATTAATTTTTCCATAGACCAATTGTATTTTGTTTCTCTCGTATTATTTGTCAACTGAGCAAAATCTTCTAAATGTTTTTTCTTATTAGTACCGTACCTGTCAAATCGCTTTATGAAATAGCTTAAGCTTCCATCCTTTGAGAAAACTAACCCGGTTAAGGGAACATCAATCCCAAGGATTTTAGCCATCTTCATAGTAACATCCTCGTTCTCTGGAACCTCTCTAAAAATGTCACTTTGTGGCTTAAGGATAAACGTTCCTTTAATATCGACTATTTCCAATGATGAACTTTTCACAGAGAGCCTTGCGCTTAGTTTAGGCTGAACTCCCTGGATAGACGTTTTTGTTGCTCTTGAGGCCGCTTCACGTCTTTGCTCTTGTGCAGTAAATGGTAAATCGACTAACTCTGTTAAGCGAGGCGATAACTTTGCCAGACCGGTTTTACTGTATTTGCCTTTGCATGGTTCATATGTAATTGGGCATCTATTCATCAAAGGTGTCGATTTCTTCTACAGTAACCGCTCCTACTAAATCCTGCCCCGTTGCCAATAATTGTTTGAAGTAATCCGATTTATCTATCTTATTATATTTCAGCAAACCTTCTAATTGTATTCCTTCAGGGAGTAAGCCATCAAAAAAGGGCGGGAAAGAGTCAAATTCATAAGGATTATCTCGTACCGGCATTGTAAGAGATATGGGAGGACCTTCATAACCAATATCATATTGAAAAACATAATGTGTTTTACTATACTCGGTTAGAATCCCGGCTTTAGTATTATGGGTTCTTATTCTTGCTTTTCTCATATTCTTCCATTAATGGGCTTTGAAACGTTATCTCAATATTCAACGCTTCAAGAATTGTCATTATTGTTGACCACTTAACAGTCTTTTTACCTTTTTCTAAATCGTATATTACTGTTTTACCAACACCTGCTAATTCTGCCAACTCATTTCGACCTAATTTTGCTTTTTTTCTGTGATATAAAATCACGTTGTGTAACTCATTCTTTACTGACATGGCGGTAAATATAGATTGATATTAATTTTAAAAACAAGTTCTTTATATTAAAACATGAAATAATTACCGCTATGGCGGTATTAATTGATCGCAAAAGATAGATTTGATAGACAAATAGAATTGTTTGCTTTGTATTACTGCTATGGCAGTAAATGTAATACAATAACTATTTTGATGAAATTTCGAAAAAGTTTGTTGCTAACGGCTCATCAAGTGGCAGGATATTAAGTTTTAAGAATGAAGTGATATGGGATGCCGGAGGTTAATCTTTCTTTCATCTCTTTTTTTAATATTTCTCAAAACTTATATTTGCATTTTGAGACATTGATTTTGATACAGTTAAATGTGGTTATGAGACGAGTTTTTGATTTAAATTGGTAAAGTCTTAAAAGGGATGGTTTTTGAAATTTATAATAAATGGAGGTATATGGGTGTTATTCCGGTTAAAACGTAACTTTGTATTAAAGAATAAACCCGCTAAACCTAATAATTTACGTTTAGCGGAAAGTTGGCGTTCATTGTAAAGACACATGCACCTAAATTGAAATATTATGAGTAAAAAAAGAGTATTTATAAGCTTTGATTTTGATAATGATTTAAGTCTGAAAAACTTACTTGCTGGACAAGCAAAATTACCCGATTCACCATTTGAAATTTCGGATTGGTCTTTAAAAGAAGCTGTACCAGAAAAAGACTGGGAGGATAAAGCTCTTGCTAAAATAAAAAGGTCTGATATTGTGGTTGTAATAGCTGGCACATCCACTTATAGAGCTAGTGGTGTCAAGAAGGAAGTTAAAATGGCTAGAAATAATTATATAAAAACAGTTCAAATAAAACCACAGGGAACAAACCCAACAAGAGTTGAAAATGCTGGAGCGTTGTACGACTGGACATGGGATAATTTAAAAACTGTGCTGTCATAAATAAGATAAAATGAAAAGACAACTAACACAATTCGTTGACAAATATATCAAATCAATTAATGCAGAAAACGCAGCGATATTCGCTGGAGCTGGTATGTCAGTTTCATCTGGGTTGGTTAATTGGAAGGAATTGCTTCGAGAAATGGCAGAGGAATTAAACCTCAATGTCGATAAGGAAACAGACTTAATTGCAGTTGCTCAATACTATGAGAATGAGAAGGGAAGCAGAGGAAGTATTAATGACCAGTTAATTGAGCAATTCACAAAGGATGTAAAAGAAAGCATAAATCATCAGATTCTGGCTTCCTTACCTATTAAAACTTACTGGACAACCAATTATGATGATTTAATTGAAAAAACTATAGAAAAGTTTGGTAAAATTACTGATGTCAAAAGATGTACTGAAAATTTAGCAATAAGTAAACCTCGTAGAGAAGCTGTAATCTATAAAATGCATGGTGATATCACTCTGAGTCATGATGCTGTTTTGACAAAAGACGATTATGAAAACTATAATGAAAAGCGTCAGTTATTTACGACTGCGTTACAAGGTGATTTAGTATCAAAAACATTTTTGTTTATTGGTTTCAGTTTTGAAGACCCAAATCTTGAATATATATTAAGTCGAATTAGAATTCTTCTTGGTAATCATACTCCTGACCATTATTGTTTTTTCAAAACAATTTCAGAGGACAGCTATAAAATATGTGATGAATACCTGTATGATAAAATTAAGCAGGAACACCGTATAAAGGATTTGAAAAGATACGGGATTCAAGCTTTAATGATAGATGATTATAATGAGATTACCGAAGTTCTTCTATTAATTCAAACAAAACTGCGTAGACGAAATATTTTTATTTCAGGTGCTGCACATGAATACGGCTATTTAGGGAAATTTGGTGCTGAAAATTTGATTTTCAATTTTTCATCCAAGTTAGCTGAGAAGAATTATAAGATAATCTCTGGTTTTGGTCTTGGCATTGGAAGTTCTGTGATAAATGGAACTCTTACAAATGTTTACAACAACCAAAAAGGGCAATTAGATGATTATCTAATATTAAGACCTTTTCCTCAGAATATTACTGACCCAGTAGAACGGGAAAAATCATGGAATCATTATAGACACATAATGCTTGGAGAAGCTGGTATTGCTATATTCTTTTTTGGAAACAAATTAGTTGAAAATAAAGTTGTCTTGTCCGATGGATTAATAAAAGAATTTGAAATTGCAGTGGAATTGGGACTAAAAGTAATACCAATAGGATGTACTGGCTATGCATCTAAAGAATTATGGAAAAAGGTTATTGATAAATATGAAGAATACTACCCTGACAATCCGGTGTTGAAAGACACCATAATATCATTAGGTCAAGATAATATTGACGAATCAACCATTATCAATAATTTAATTAAAGCAATCAACCTATTGCAAAATCATATTTAAAATGGCTAAACGAGTATTTTTTAGTTTTCATTACAAAGATGTAATTGAATTTAGAGCAAATGTTGTAAGAAAGCATAAATTAACAAAGGACAAGAGTGCTGGGTATTTTGATGCTTCAATTTGGGAAACAGCAGAGAAAACTAGTGCTTTAGCGCTGAAAAGACTTATTAATGGAGAACTTAAAAATACTTCTGTTACTTGTGTACTTATAGGTTCTGATACATTTAACCGCAGGTGGGTTGATTATGAAATAATGAAAAGCCTAGAAAAGGGCAATGATTTATTGGGAATACACATTAATAGCATAAAAGGCAAAGATGGTAAAACTAAAAATAAAGGAAATAATCCATTTTATTATTTAGGATACTCCTTTGACAAAACAGGGGGGAAACTAAGTCTCCATAATTTCATTCAAGGAAAGTGGACAAAATATACAGATTTAGATGGTTGGACGGTTAAGGAAGTTGAAGAATTCAAAAGAAATAAAATCTTTAGATTATCATCATTATATTCGGTTTATGATTGGATTGATAATGATGGTTATAACAATTTTGCTGATTGGGTAGGATAAACAACGAAACGCCAACAAACGTTAGCAAACCATAAACCTTTCACTGCCTCGTATGTCATTTTTTCACGAATTATTCGTCACTTTAGCCTATTACAGCTCCCGAGAGTCTCATATCTCAACATATTGAGAATTAAAGTTTTAAGACGTAGTTTTGAGATGTTTTAAAAAGGATGGTTTGTGGGACAAAATGTGATCCAATCAATGGGTGAGGGATGATGAAACGGATTAATTCTTTACAAAACACCATTTATTGAGTACGTTAAGCACAACACCATACTTAACAAATTTTATTCACATCAGTAATATCTGACTGGATAAAATGAAGGAGTAATACAAATGGGAAATGAACATATGTGGTCGGGTGGATGGTGGATGTTCCCCGTTATAATGTGTCTAGCGATGATGGTTTTCTTTTTCCTAATGTCAAGGCGCGGAGGCTTTAGACCACCATGGATGGGTGATTCAGACCGGAATCATCGCGATAGCACAGAATCGGAAACAGCTTTGGATATTCTCAAGAAGCGATATGCTAAAGGTGAAATTACCAAATTGGAATTTGATCAGATGAAAAAGGATCTTTAGAACTACAGCATAACGTCTAATCGATTTTGATTATGGGACGGGTGTCTCATATCTCAACATATTGAGACTTAGAGTTTTAAGACGTATTTTTGAGATATATGAAGAGGACGGTTTATTATATGTATAATAAATGGAGGTATGTGGGTCTTCTTCCGGTTAAAACATAACTGTGTATTGCCCGATAAGCCCAATAATTACGTTTAGCGGGACGTTATAAACCATTTAAACACATGAGACAATTCCAAAAAACGAAGAAAAGGTTATGAAAATAAAAACAACGCGAAATATCTTTTTGATTTTATTAGGATTCCTCGGATTGGGAGCAATTGGAGGAGGTGGAGCATTGATAATTTCTCCTACAGGAGAGTTGATTGGAATGCCTTTATCTATGTTAGAAAAATCTCCTTTTAGTAGTTTTTTTATACCTGGGGTTATTTTATTCTCAGTTCTTGGGCTTATTCCCCTGTTGCTGATAATTGCGTTACTAAAAAAAACAGAATCCAAGCTAGCCGAGCAAATCAATTTATTTAAAGATATGCACTGGTCGTGGACTTACAGTATTTATATTGCTTTTACACTCATTAGTTGGATACAGATCCAAATGGTGTTTCTTCATGCCGTACATTGGTTACATACATTTTATATGTTTTTTGCTATTGCCATTATTATTATTGCCTTACTGCCACAGGTAAGAACTTTATACAAAAAGTAAAATGCTTTAGATGAAAAATAACGGTTTGTAACAAGCAAAATAAAAATTGGGCAGCAGACAACAACGAAAGAAAAAACAACGTACCGCTTAAAATCAAATTATTATGACTGAAAAAACGTTTTTAAAAAGAAGTCTATATTTTACGGGAATAGTAGCAATTGGCATATGGTCACTATTAATATGGACTCATTACCATGGTGGTGTACCAAGCCACCATATACTACAACAGGAGGACTTGCCTAAAATTTCTAATTGGTGGGGAGGTCTCTTACTTCCTTTACTTACATTGTTTCTAACTTTTCGCATACAAAAACGACTAATTAGTAACAATGGTAATAAGTCAAACTCATTAAATTTTCCAATGAAATCTACTTACAGGTTTCTCTTTGCTTTATCATTTGGAGTACTACTTTCGGTGTTTTTCACTCTTGGTTATTCAAATCTTTCAGGCTATATGATGTATGGACTTTTTCTATTGGCTCTGTTCTTTCCAATTTATCGAGCAGAATGTTTCTTAGGATTTGTCATTGGCATGACATTTACATTTGGTGTAGTTCTTCCCACAGGAGTGGGTAGTATATTAGCTTTAATAGGAGTTGTACTTTATCTATATGTTAGAACTGGAATAATATTTATCGTAAGAAAAGTTATTCCTTTAGTATCACCAAACAAGGACAATATCAAAAAATGAATTTAAGAGAAAGACAACAACGAAACGCTAACAAAGGCTATGTGTTGTTCCGGTTAAAACGCAACTTTGCATTAAAGAGTACCCAATAATTGCAGTTATTAAGGACGTTGGGTATTAAATCAATAAAAGGCTAACTTTAAAAAAAACTTAAGGGAAATATGAAAGCATCAGATTTATTTATTAAAGCACTCGAAAACGAAGGTGTTGAATATATCTTTGGAATTCCAGGCGAAGAGAATCTTGATTTTTTGAATTCACTTAGACACTCCACAATTAAATTAGTTCTTACCCGACACGAACAAGGAGCAGGTTTCATGGCTGCTACGTATGGTCGTTTGACGGGAAAACCGGGTGTATGTTTATCTACGCTTGGGCCAGGTGCTACAAACTTTACTACTCCGGCAGCCTACGCGCAATTGGGAGCAATGCCTATGATGATGATTACCGGGCAAAAACCGATTAAAAAATCAAAACAAGGTCGATTTCAGATTGTTGATATAGTTGACCTACTTCGTCCAATAACCAAATACACACGACAAATTGTAAATGGAAATAATATCCCTTCAATGGTTCGAGAGGCGTTCCGTTTAGCAATGGAAGAAAGACCTGGAGCAGTACATTTAGAATTACCAGAGGACATTGCCGCTGAAGAATGTACCGAGAGAATATTTGAAGTTGTTGGACATCGCAGACCCGATGCAGACACATTAGCTATTCAGAATGCGGTGAAAATGATTGAACAGGCAAAAATGCCCTTATTGTTAATTGGAGCTGGTGCAAACCGAAAAAGAACAGAAAAAGCTTTATCTATATTTATTGATAAAACAGGAATTCCTTTTTTTGATACACAAATGGGTAAAGGAGTTGTGGATGAACGACACCCTAAATTTTTAGGTACAGCAGCTTTATCCAAAGATGATTTTTTGCATTGCGCAATTAGTAGAGCCGATTTAATAATAAACGTGGGACATGATGTAATTGAAAAACCTCCATTTTTTATGGAAGAAGGAGGGACAAAGGTCATACATATTAACTTTTTCCCAGCCGAAGTAGATGAAGTTTATTTTCCTCAATTAAATGTAATTGGCGATATCGCAACTTCCATTGAACTAATTGGTTCAAGTATTCGTGAAACAGGTAACTGGGATTTGTCCTATTTCCAAAGAGTCAAAGATGAGGTTGAACTTCATCTGAGCAAATACTCCAAAGATATCCGCTTTCCTATTCTACCACAAAGATTAGTACACATTATCAGAGAAGAATTAACTGATGATGGTATTGTTACTTTGGATAATGGTGTTTATAAGATTTGGTTTGCTAGAAACTATAAATGTTATCAGCACAATACGTTATTATTAGATAATGCCTTGGCAACAATGGGGGCAGGATTGCCTTCTGCAATATTAGCTAAACTGATTAATCCGGATAAAAAAGTGATTTCTGTTTGTGGTGATGGTGGATTCATGATGAATTCTCAGGAATTAGAAACGGCTGTACGATTAGGATTAAATTTAGTTGTTATTATTTTGAATGATAGCGCCTATGGAATGATAAAATGGAAACAAGAAGGAATGGGATTCGATAACTTTGGGTTGGACTACAAAAATCCAGATTTTGTTAAATACGCAAAAAGCTATGGTGCAAAGGGTTACAGACCGAAAAGTGATGAGGATTTTAGAAAAATTCTTACAAAATGTTTACATAAAGATGGCGTTCATGTAATTGATCTGGCAGTAGATTATTCATTAAATCATTCAATATTGAATATTTTGTTAAAAGAAAAAACATGTATCCTTTGATATAAAGAGAGAACGAATTAAGATGACAAAACCAATGTTAAAAGTAAACTCACCCTATGATTTAAAGCTGATTAAGGAAATTCCATTAGTTGGGAAAGAAGAAGTAGATAAAGCACTTACAAAGGCATATAACCTTTTTCTAGACCAATCAACGTGGATTCCGGCACATGAACGAATCGCAATATTAGAACAAACCGCGGAAATAATGAAAACGCGAATTGAAGAGCTAACCAATACGGCAGCTCAAGAAGGCGGAAAACCTTATACCGATTCGAAAGTGGAAGTATTGAGAGCGATTAATGGAATAAAAATAGCCGCTGAACACATTGGTCAACTCAAGGGGGAACAAATCCCAATGGGATTAACCAAGGCTTCCGAAGGAAGAATTGCCTTTACAACAAGAGAACCCATTGGCGTAGTAACATCTATCAGCGCATTTAATCATCCACTTAATTTGATTGTACACCAAGTGGTTACCGCTGTGGCAGCAGGATGCCCTGTTATTATAAAACCAGCTTTAGCTACTCCCCTATCTTGTTTGGCTTTAGTAAATATCCTGAAGGAAGCAGGGTTGCCTGATGGCTGGTGCCAGGTTGTAATCTGCAATAGAGATGCGGGAGAGCTTTTGGTTACTGATAAGAGGGTTAATTATTTTTCCTTCATCGGTTCACCGCAAGTAGGTTGGTATTTGAAATCCAAATTAGCTCCCGGCACAAGATGCGCCCTAGAACATGGTGGAGCTGCTCCTGTAATTGTAGAAAAAGATGCCGATTTCAAAGAAATGATGCCGGCACTTTCAAAAGGTGGTTTTTATCATGCCGGACAAGTTTGTGTGTCTGTCCAGCGCGTTTTTGCTCATGAAAGTATATGTGATGACGTTGCCAATGAATTATCTGCAATGGCAAATAATTTAATAGTTGGTGATCCAATGGATGAAAAAACAGAAGTGGGCCCGCTAATCTTTCCTAGGGAAGTTGATAGAGTTGAAAAGTGGGTAAATGAAGCCATAGAAGGTGGGGCGAAATTATTGTGTGGCGGGAAAAGAATTTCTGACACCTGTTATCAACCAACTGTTCTTTTAAATCCACCGGCAAATGCTAAGGTCTCAACTCTAGAAATTTTTGGACCGGTAGTTTGTATCTATTCTTATTCAAATCGTGATGAAGCCATTAAAATTGCCAATAGTTTGGATGTTCATTTTCAAGCTGCTGTTTATACAAAAAATATTGATGTTGCTCTAGAATGTGTTAAAAAGCTTAACGCAACAGCTGTTATGGTGAACGATCATACTGCTTTCCGTGTTGATTGGATGCCTTTTGGTGGACGAGATACTTCAGGAATTGGTATGGGAGGAATTCAATATTCCATGCACGAAATGACGAGAGAAAAACTGATGGTAATCAAGAGTCATGTACTATAAAAACAAATTGCGATGTCTATCTAGTAAATTCATTAAAATCGCTTCCTGTAGGATTTTGAAAAACTTTTAAACCAAATTCAGGAACAATAGCCAGAAGATGATCAAAAATGTCGGCTTGGATCTTTTCATAGTTAATCCATTCTTTGTCCTTACAGAAGACATAAATCTCAATGGGCAAACCATCTTTCGTGGGCGCTAACTGACGGATAAGAAAAGTCATATCCTGGTTAATCATAGGATGGTTTTTTAGATAGGCAAAAATATAGGCCCGAAAGGTCCCGATATTAGTAAGTCTCCGTCCATTTACAAGGCTTGAATCATCAATCCCACTGGTGACATTGTATTCAGCAACCGCTCGTTTCTGCTTCTCAATATATTCTGAGATATATTGAATTTTGAGAAAATTCTCCAGCATTTCCTCTGTGCATAATCTGATACTGCTTATATCAAGGTAGATTGCCCTTTTTATCCGCCGTCCACCCGATTCGCTCATACCACGCCAATTTTTAAATGATTCGTTGATTAAAGCTGAAGTGGGAATTGTCGTTATAGTTTTATCCCAGTTTTGTATTTTAACCGTTGTTAATGCAACTTCCAGAACGTCACCATCGGCCCCATATTGGGGCATTTCAATCCAGTCGCCATATGCTACCATTTTATTAGCTGTAAGTTGAATCCCTGCTACAAATCCCAAGATTGTATCTTTGAAAATTAACATGAGTACAGCAGTTAATGCACCAAGACCACTCAGCAGATAAATGGGCGTTTTGTTAAGAATAATGGACAAAACAAAGATTCCACCTATGAAATAGACTGCTATCTTTAAAACCTGAACCAAACCTTTGATTGGGATTTCCCTAGCAATCTCATACGTTTTGTAAATATCAAGGAAAGCGTTGAGAGCAGAATCAATGACCAGAATAACAATAATTATCATGTAAATGAAAAGGGCGCTTGTAATCAAGGCTATCAACCGGTCATACCCCGTGAGCACCAGTGGAGATGCAATATAAATCACAATGACCGGAGCCATGTGGGAGAGCTTATTAAGGACGTTCCATTTTAGAAAGGTGTCGTCCCATTTAAATTCAGTACGGGCTATAATAGTGGATAATCCTGACAGGATAATACGTTTGGTTACACCATTGGCAATAAACCCAAGAACGATTACCAGAATGAATAAAACACTTCTTACCAAACCAACAGATAATGCATTATTGATTCCTTGATTTACAAGCCAGTCTTGAATGATTTCAATCATAATAGCAGGTTATCCCTTATTTTCGTTTTATTCTTAAAATTGTTTTAGCCACAACAAATACATTCATTTTAATTTGCTTCATTGTCAATTCTGAGCATTTTCATAATCTAGGTTCCACAATGACGCCCGAAGATATAAAAGAAACCTCTATCATGAGCACTCCTATTCAATAAATCACCGTAAGAAAAATTGAAATCACAGTTTCATTTAGAAATTTGTGCCCTGCCCCTAATCAATGGACTAGATGTTAAGTTAGGATTTATTGATATGTCCCGCCCCTTTATATACGACTAAACCAGACACAAGCATTGCCTATTAAAGCACACTTTTGGCCTTTTGAGATGAGTTTTGATACGGTTAAATGTGGTTATGAGACGGGAATTTGATTTAAATTAGTGAAGTCTTATAAAGGACGGTTTTTGAGATTTATAATAAATGGAGGTTATTGGTGTTATTCCTGTTTAAACGTAACTGTGTATTAAATAGTAAACCCGCTAAACCCAATAATTACGTTTAGCGAGAAGTTAGGTGCAAGCAAAAAAATGAAAGGAACAGTACACCATATTGAGATATATGTTAGTGATTTGGGAAGAACTACTGAGTTTTGGAGCTGGTTTTTAAGCGAATTGGGATATGACATATACCAGAAATGGAAGGAAGGGATAAGTTATAAACTGTTCGATACGTATTTAGTCTTTGTTCAGACAGAAGAAAAATACCGTGACATGGGATATCATAGAAAGAGGACAGGACTAAACCATATAGCCTTTCATGCCGAATCTCGTACAATGGTGGACGATATAACGCAAAAATTAAAGGAAAAAAACATCAAACTTTTATATGATGATAAGTACCCGTTCGCTGGAGGCAAGGATTACTATGCGCTCTTTTTTGAAGATCCTGACCGAATAAAAGTTGAATTAGTAGCACCAAATGAAGATTAAAAAATAAAGCCAGCATATAACAGAAGCTAAAGACGCATTAAAAACGCGCCTTAGCCATGGCCGTTACCAGAAATGTAAGACTTATAAGAACATTTATAATTATGCAGAATAAAAGACTTATCATAATCGTGGTCACTTCAGCAATTTTATTGCTCATACCATTAATAGCGGGGCAGTTCACAGATGAAGTAAATTGGAATTTGTTCGATTTTGTTGTCGCGGGAGCTCTATTGCTCGGCACTGGTCTAATGTGTGAGCTTGTAATAAGGAAGATAAAAAATATCAAGTACCAAATTGCTGTCTGTGTAGCTCTTCTGGTTGTCCTCCTGCTCATTTGGGCAGAACTAGCAGTCGGCATTTTTGGGACACCGCTCAGTGGACATTAGATAGTAAATTGAAAAAATAAAACACTACTCAGATATAAGAACAGATGTGTTTTGTATAATTTTTGGTATAAGAAAGATAATTTTTAGAAGAAGTATCCGTATAATTGAAATGTGAACCTTAAAACTTATATCTTGCCCCTAGCCTTACTGTTCGCCAACAGCCGCAAGTCGTTCTTGCTGGTCAGCCAATCGAATTCTCTCAATGATTTCTGCTAAATCACCATCAAGTGCTGCTTCTAAATTGTACATCGTCAGACCAATTCTGTGGTCTGTGATACGACCCTGAGAAAAATTGTATGTTCTAATTTTGGCGGATCGATCACCTGTACCCACCTGCAGTTTTCTCACTTCAGATCGCTCAGAGGCTAAACGTTCCTGCTCCTGTGCTAATAATCGTGATCGTAAAACTTTCATTGCTGCGGCGCGATTTTTATGCTGAGATGATTCATCCTGGCATGTCACAACTAAACCCGTTGGTAAATGTGTGATGCGAATAGCTGATTCGGTTTTATTAACGTGCTGACCGCCGGAACCACTGGCGCGATACGTATCAATTTTTAGATCACCTGTATTAACCTGTACATCAGCTTCTTCAGCTTCAGGTAAAACAGCAACAGTAGCGGCTGAAGTATGTACACGACCGCTGGTTTCTGTTTTTGGTACACGCTGCACACGATGAACGCCACTTTCAAATTTCATTAATCCATAAACGCCAGTACCATGGATGGAAAAAACAATTTCTTTCATTCCGCCCATTCCGGTGGAATTGGAATCCATAACTTCGAATTTCCAGTTTGAGCGTTCTGCAAAACGGGTATACATACGAAATAAATCTGCAGCAAATAATCCTGCTTCATCGCCACCTGTCCCAGCTCGAATTTCGACGATTATATTCTTGTCGTCGGTTGGATCTTTTGGCAGCATTAAAACTTTTAGCCTTTCCACAAGAGCTTCTTTTTTTTCTTCTAATTCCGGGAGCTCTTCTTGGACTAATTCTTTTAATTCAGCATCATCACTATTAAGAATTTCTTTGTCATCAAGGATTTGTTGGTGGATATCCAGATATTTTTGTGCACAGTGTACAATGGGCTCCAGACGACTGTATTCCTGACCCGTTTCTCGTAACCGATTATGATCAGAAATAACGTCAGGGTCTGACATTTTTACACCCAGCTTCGTGTAGCGATCGATTATCTGTTGGAGTTTTTCTTCCATTACACAGCGTCAGCCTGAAAGGTTTTGCCTTCAAATTCTTTTAGCTTATCACCAAAAGCTTCTTTGAGCGCAGTAATAGCAACTTCAACCATATCGTCTTCAGGTTGCTTCGTGGTAATGTTTTGAAGCCACAAACCGGGAGCTCTAATGAGTCGGAAAACTAATTTGTCACCGTGGCGGGAGGTGATTTTAATTCCTTCATAGGAAACACCTGCTACGAACGGTATCAATGGTAAATGAATTAGCAGCCGAATGGGAATGGATATTTCACCAATTAGTGCGATGGCTAATGTATCCACCAGAGCAAAAACTAAAATAGCAATAATTAAGACAATAAACATAAAGCTGGTGCCACACCGTGGATGTTGTGTGGGAAAAGATTGGGCATTATCGATTGACAATTCTCTACCGGATTCAAAATTGTACACGACCTTATGTTCTGCGCCGTGATTCATAAATAATCGTTTCACATCACTTAAAAGTGAAATAATTACCAGATACAAAATGAAAAATGTAATTCGTAAACCGCCTGCCACCAGATTAAAGTAAAGCGCTTCCTTTTCGAGATGGAAAACATAGGTTGTCAATGCGTAAGGAATAATCATAAACAATGTTATGGCAAGCACGACAGCAAAAAGCGTCGATAAGAAATTACCCAGCTTGGAACCGCCTTCTTTTCCATTGGATTCTTCCGGCATGGCAATTTCTGCCGACCACTGCAACGTCTGAAATCCAATTTTCATGGCTTCAAACAATCCTATCATTCCACGCAAAACCGGACGTTTCCAAATGGCTGAGGATTCTGCTTTTGATTTGAACTCATGGCGATCTACTTTGATATCACCTTCGGGCGTGCGTACCGCCGTTGCGTAAGCACCGGGAACACGCATCATAACACCTTCAATAACCGCTTGACCTCCTACAAGGATCGACGGTTTGGTAATGAGCAATTGTATGAATTTTTTCATGAACAAAAAAATGGCTTCCTATGAATTACAGGTCAAGGAAGCCATTTAATATGAATGTGGTTATTTCTTACCGTATTTCTGTCTGAATTTCTCGATACGTCCTGCTGTATCAATTAATTTCTGCTTGCCGGTAAAGAATGGATGGCATTGGTTGCAAATATCAACCCGTTGGTCACCCAATGTGCTATACACTTCAAATGTGTTTCCACATACGCAATGTACATTTCCTGTTTTATATTCAGGATGGATATTCGGTTTCATCCGTCACTCCTTTTTCTATACTAAATGATTTAAAGCTTTTTTTACGCGATTAATACCTTCGCGAATCAGGTCTTTGTTTGTAGCAAACGAAAAACGGATATGGCCTTTTGCTCCAAAACCATCTCCTGGAACTGTCACAACCTTAGCCGTTTCGAGTAAATAATCGGACAAGTCAAAGGTGTCATGCATTACAGTGGAGCCATTTTTCTTTCCGAGATAGCTTGAAAAATCGGGGAAGGCGTAAAAAGCACCTCCGGGCATTGCACAGTTAACATTCGGGATTTCATTTAACAAACCTATAATTAGATCCCGGCGCTCTTGAAAAGTCTTACGCATTTCTTCTACAGCAGATTGATCACCCGTGAGAGCCTCAATTGCGGCTTTTTGTCCAATTGCGTTTGCACACGATGTGGCTTGTCCCTGTATCTTGGTCATGGCCTTAATGATTGTTTCATCTCCGGCTGCATAGCCGATTCTCCAACCTGTCATGGCATACGTTTTTGATACACTCATGCAGGTAATAATTCGAGCACCAACATCATTAAGTTTCTCGGCGCTAGTAAATTTCAGATCATAGACGAGTCGCTCGTAACATTCATCTGCAATAACCGTCCAATTATACTTGGCCGCAAGCGTTAATAATCGTTTTACTGCTTCATCCGACCAGACACCGCCGGTGGGATTAGATGGTGAATTAATAATAACACCTTTGGTGTTTTCACTAATTTTATTTTCCAGATCTTCCCAATCCGGTTCAAATTGATTTTCCGCAACCGTATCTACCAAAATTGGAGTAGCATCAGCCAAAGTCACAAACTCTGGGAACGATACCCAATAAGGTGTAAAAATAAGGACTTCATCGCCTTCTTGAAATAGCGCCTGACAAGCAAGCGAAAGACTTTGCTTCTCCCCGTTGGATACCAATATTTGGGTGGGAGCATAATCAAGATCATTTTCACTTTTTAACTTGGCACAGATGGCTTTCCGCAATTCCATCATTCCCGCACCAGCTGTGTATTTTGTGAAACCACCTTCAATCGCATCATACCCGGCTTTCCGAATATTTTCAGGCGTATTGAAGTCTGGTTCACCAACGCTGAAGTTGATTACATCCACACCTGCTTCACGTAGAGCGGCTGCTTTCCCTGCCATCTCTAATGTAAAGGAAGGCTTTATTCTATCAACGCGATTTGCTAATGTTACTGTACCCATGATTTTTATAGATCGTGTTGTTTCTTGTGGAATTCAGGACGATTAAAACGATCATCTTCGCCTGCATCATCCTGTTCTTCAATATCAAATTCTTCGCTTAATACTTTCCTGGGAGCACGGCTTTTTGGGCTTTTTGGGCTTTTTGGGCCTTCTGCTGCAGGGCGACGTTTTCTTGGTTTTGGAACATCTGCCACATCTACTGCTTCCAGTTCAGTATCATCCTTGGAAATCTCTTCAACACCCGAATCTTCTAATTCCTGTTGGTCCACATTTCCTTCATCAAACTTGAACATTTCAGGATTGAATAATCCATAAATTGTTCCATACCCGCGTGTAATACCATTACCCACGCCAATATAATTTGGTAGAATGAAATTGGTTCGGAATTCACCCGTAAAGGCACCCCAATTGTGCTCATCAACCGGTTTAGGAAATAGTGATGTCAATGATGTTTTTGTGTAAATCTTTTTCTCAATGTCCATACCCATTTCGCGAGCTAAAAACACAATGTTTTGTCCGAGTAGTCGATTTAAAAACACCGCGCGTTCCGCATTATTTAAAAAGCGATACCGGCTACCTGTGATTTGATTCAGGGCTACCCACGGTGTAATAAAACGGTACCGGATCAGACGGTTTGTAGGACGAAATCGATTGTCGTCTTTCTCCACATCTGCGCCCAAAACTTGAAATGTGATATTTCCAAAATCAAGGAAATCAAATTTCTCAACTAATGACAGTACTGACTCTACCCCTTCATTCAATCCTAAAATATAGATTTGTTCATTTAAAATCTTTACTTGAACTCGTGGATAAAGAAATTTCTCCCGATAGCGACCGTCCAACATTGGAACGATTTCTTCATCGGGGAATTGCCTCATAAAAACTCCCTTTACTTGATACGGTGTCTTTTTGACGGGCTTATCCGTGACCAACTTAACGGTAACGGAAGGGACTATTTTTTTCTCTTCTTCCATTTCTACACCTCACTAATACATTATTTATCTTGCTAATAAATTGTGTTATCCGCTCATATTATCTAAAAATTCATCGTTATTTTTTGTACGCTTTAAACGATCCTGAATAAACTCCATTGCTTCTACAACATTCATGTCATTCAACAATTTACGTAATATCCACATCCTGCCCAGCCACTTCTTCGATAATAACAATTCTTCGCGTCGCGTACCTGAACGAATTATATCAAATGATGGGTATATCCGTCTGTCGCTCAGACGACGATCCAGCACTAATTCCAGGTTGCCAGTTCCCTTAAATTCCTCAAAAATGACATCATCCATACGGCTACCGGTATCGATTAGTGCAGTTGCAATAATCGTTAAACTTCCGCCTTCTTCAATACTTCTTGCCGCACCAAAAAACTGTTTCGGTTTTTTTAAGGCATTGGTATCCACACCACCTGAGAGGATTTTTCCACTATGGGGAATTACTGCGTTATGTGCTCTGGCTAATCGGGTTATGCTGTCTAAAAGAATAACAACGTGCTCCCCAAACTCCACCATCCGTTTTGCTTTTTGCATTACCATATCCGCAACTGTAACATGTCGTTCTGGCGGCTCATCAAAAGTAGAGCTAACCACTTCTGCATCCACATTGCGCTTCATATCCGTCACTTCTTCGGGACGTTCATCGATAAGAAGAATCATCATTTTTGTATCGGGATTATTTTTGCGAATAGTATTTGCCAACATCTGAAGCAAAACAGTTTTTCCTGTTTTTGGTTGGGCAACAATAAGTGCTCTTTGGCCTTTACCAACAGGGCAAAATATATCCATAATACGCATGGACAAATTTTGGGGATCACCGTCCAGGGTAAATTTTACTTCAGGAAACATGGGTGTCAAATTTTCAAATAATATTGCCTGGCGGACATCCGCTGGGGGACGTTCATTTACCAAATCAACTTTTAATAAAGCATAAAATCGTTCTTTCGACTTTGGTGGGCGAATTTGACCCGCAATATGATGACCCGTTCGTAGACCAAAACGTTTTATCTGGGAAGGACTAACATAAATATCATCTGGGCCTGGTAAATAATTACAATCGGCGCTACGTAAAAAACCGTATCCATCTTTTAGAACTTCTAGCGTTCCTCTGGCATACATGGAACCCTGTTTCTCAGCATGTGCCTGGAGAATTTTTACTATTAGTTCTTGTTTATTAAGCCCTGAATATCCTTGGATTTCCAATTCTTGTGCAACCTTGGTTAAATCCTTGATTTTCTGGGCTTGTAATTCATTAATATCCATATTACAAACCTTGTGGTTTCAATTTATGCGTTTTGGGGGATAGCGTACTAAACGAAAAAACCTTCGAAGAGAATAAATATCTTAAGAGCTAAATTACGCTAAATAGCCCCTCTGTCAAAGGAAAATTCAAACGCATTAAATGTTGCTTTTCCAATATAATGACTACCAAAAATCAATCCCAGTTGATTCTCTTTTAAATGCGTTTTTAACCAAGCAACTGCCTTTTCCATCGATTTAATTTTATTAGCATGGATGTCATGTAAGCGTAGGCCGTCCTCTAATAATTCAGCTGACATCACTCCCACATTGGAATCACTGGTAACTATTAAATGCTCGAATTTGTTCCGTATAACATCAGCAATATCTGCAATGTCCTTATCCTCCTTGATAGATATCACGCCAAGGGGTTTCTGATTGGACATTTGTCTTATAGAATCAAGCACGTTAATTAATCCATGGGCATTATGGGCAACATCATAAAGAATCCACGGCGAAGAAGACATTACCTGCATTCTGCCTGGCCATACTACACGGTTTAAAGCTTCACGCATTTGAGTCCGGGTAATACGATTATCGAATAGAGACACAGTTTTCATGGCCAATGCCGCATTTTGTGCCTGATACGATCCAATAAGACTTGTCTTAAAGTTTTTACTGTCCCATTGAAAGGATGTTTCTGTTTTAGAAACCGTGATATCGCTTGGTTCTTCAAGATTATAAACTTGGGATTTCATTTTTCTGGCAATTTCAAGAATCGTTTCTTTCACCTTTGGTGATTGCATTGCCAGAACCAACGGAACGCCCTTTTTGATTATTCCGGCTTTTTCTCGTGCGATTTCACGAATATCGGAGCCTAAAATTTCTTTATGATCTTTGTCCACTGGCGTTATTACTGAAATCTTCGGTGTTATTACATTTGTAGAATCAAGGCGTCCACCCAGCCCTGTTTCAATTATGGCAATATCAACCTTTTGCTTAGAAAAACACCAGAAAGCCAACGACGTGGTTGTTTCAAAAAAGGTAGAGTCGATATTTTCAAAATCCTGATGATATTGATCAATAAATTGAATGATATCCTCATCTGAAATTGGAATCCCATTTACGCGTACTCGTTCATTAAACCTGATTAAATGGGGTGAGGTATACAATCCCACTTTATAACCAGCCGTGCGTAGTATCGAGTCAATCATTGCTGATGTGGACCCTTTACCATTCGTTCCGGCAATATGAATAGATGGAAATGAAACATGTGGGTTACCACACCGCGCCAATAATTCTTTGGTGTGGCTTAATCCTACCTTTATGCCTTTTCGTTCCAAAGCATATAGATAGGAGAATCTATCATTAATGGTTATAAATTGTGACATTGTTACAATGATTAAGAGTGCTTGATGTTCGGTTTTCAAACACGCTAATTTACGCAGTTATATAATATGTGAGGGATTGGATATGGATTTTGGTACAGCCTTAGGATTATTGGCCGGATTAGGTATAATTGCTGTAGGTGTTGTTAGAGGACATGGCGATTTATATTGGTTTTTTAATTTGAATTCTATCATGATCGTGTTTGGGGGAACAATATCCGCAACGATTGTGAATTACCCTTTACGAAATGTACTCGGTATATTCAAAATCCTGAAAAATGCTTTTATATATGAGAGTCACAGCTATACGATAGAAATTGATGCCTTAGTAGAAAAAGCAGAAAAAGCGCGGAAATCTGGAATCATGTCATTAGAAGCCGATCTGGATAAAATTGATAATAAATTTTTAAGAAGTGGTATCGAGTTAGCCATTAATGAGCGAGACGCTGGTCGTCTCAGAACATTTCTTAATCTTGAATTAAACAATATTGAACGTCGTCATAATATTGGTCAGGAAATTTTCTTATACATGGGCGCATATGCACCAGCATTTGGAATGCTTGGGACTGTAATGGGACTCATTGTAATGATGAATAAATTTTCCGGCGGCAACGGAGGCGCTGTTGATTCTATTGATTTTGACGTAGCAGCAAAATTCGCCGAATTACTTGGAGGGATGGGTTTAGCCCTTATAACAACCTTTTATGGTGTGTTGTTTTCAAACCTCGTCTTTTTACCTATTGGTGGAAAACTAAAACGAAAATCAGAAGATGAGCTGATGTTAAAAACCATTATCGTTGAAGGCATTATCAGTATCCACGCCAAGGAACATCCCATCCTTATTCGTGAAAAGTTGATGACATTCGTTCCCACCAATATGCGAAAGAAACGAGAATAAAGATGGCGGGAAGACAACATGGCACTTCCATATCAGAAGCAAAAGCCAAGAGCACAGCCTGGGCTGTTACATATGCTGATCTTGTTACTCTTCTGCTAACATTTTTTATTTTACTGCTCGTCATTTTAAATGATGCTGAAAAGCACATTGATCGCGTAATCAACATGTTGTTGGACGAAACCTATGAGGAACTAAAGGACATTGAATCTTCCTATGTTTCTGTGGATCGCGTAACAAAAGGAATTAAAATAACAATGGCTAGTGGGGAGCTCTTTGGTTCCATGGAAGCGGAAGTACAACAGATGGTACATCCACTGATACGACAAATTGGAAGTATTATTCGTATCTCAAAGGTGCTCAATGTTGATGATTATCCAAAATATACTAAATTATTGTCTGCTATAGAAAAACGCGGTGGCTATTTAAATGTGGAAATTCGTTGTGAAGGTCATACAGATGATTTAGCTCTACCTGAAACTGCGCGTTTTGAATCCAACTGGGACTTGTCAACGTCACGTGCGTTGAATATCGTAAAACTTTTAAGTCAATTTTCACAAATTCCTCAAGAAAAATTCTCTGCCATGGGTTATGGAGAATTTCGTCCAGTCATTCCCATGGATGGCGTTGGTGTAAATCCACTGGATATACTTGAAGCACGCTCAATAAATCGTCGTGTTGAAATATATTTGGATGCTTTTATCAAAACTAAGACGCTTACAGGAAAGGCCTGATGCGAATTCCATTTTTCGTGATTGTATTAGCTGGATTATTATTTTCCCAAGAAACAACGCTAAAAGAATCAACGCCTATTTTTTTAAAACCCGGGGAAGAGAATTCCGTTGGAAATCTTGATGTAGGTATGCCCGTTACCAAAGTCAAATTAGATAAATCAAAAAAGTATATAAAAACAACGATAGATGTATATATCCCCATAAATGCTTTTACAGATGCACGGGTTGCGCTACCGATAGGAACTGATCAAATTGCTGATGACATTAAGTATAAAGTACTTTCAGCAAAGATAGGCGGAAAGCAAATTGCCGTTAAAGTGAAAATCACCAATCAGCGGTCAAAAACCTTTGATTTTTCTGCCATGATGATGATGAAAATTGGGGGTAAGAGTGAAAATCGTGGGGAATTAAATCCTTTTAAGGGAAAATACCAGGATTTAGCCATAATAAAGCCAAAACAATCTGTTACAGCAGAATTATATTTTGATTTTAAGCGCCCACCTGCAAACGTAGAACTCAGTTGTAAATCAAAACTAGGATTAGGCGAAGAAGTCTTTTACCAGCTTGGATTTTAATTGTCATCCTCTTTGGGGATGACTTTAAAAACTTTTTCGCCTTTTTTTGCCATTCGATAACGTTCCCTCGCCAGTTGCTCTGTATAATCTAAATCTGTTTCAAGTTTATATTTTTCATCTTCTAATTGTTTTCGTTCTTCGCGCAATTGGGTAATAGCGGCTTGTGTTACTTTCCGTTCCTGTTTTAATCGCACCAACTGGTAAACGCCATGATCACCAAATATGAAAATGATGACTAGGGTGATACCAATTAATAAAAGAAAGGCGCGGATGAACTTTCGTTGAAATTCTGTCGCTGCACGTGATGGTGTCGATTTTCTTCGACGGGATCGTTGCACCCGAGAACTCATTTATGTCCTAATACTTCCATTCCCGGAAAAATAGCTTTATCGCCCAAATACTCTTCAATCCGTAATAATTGATTATACTTGCAAATTCGATCCGTGCGGGATGCTGAACCAGTTTTGATTTGACCAACACCCATGGCAACAGAAAAATCTGCGATGGTTGTGTCTTCTGTTTCACCGGAACGATGAGATACTACCGCTCCGTATCCATTGGATCGCGCCAATTCAATCGCTTGTTTTGTTTCAGTTACCGACCCGATTTGATTCAATTTGATTAAAATGGCATTCATGGATGATTCATCGATTGCGCGTTGCAAGCGCGTAATATTTGTAACAGTTAAATCATCGCCAACAATTTGGCATTTATTTCCCATAACAGAATTATGTTTTTTCCAACCCTTCCAATCATCTTCATGTAAACCATCTTCAACGGATATAATGGGATACTTATTCACCAAAGAATCAAGATAGGAAACCATTTCGTCAGATGTCAAAATTCGGTTTTCACTTGCCAGATTATAGTTGCCATTTTCATAGATTTCGCTAGCGGCCACATCCAACGCCAAAAAGATATCCTTGCCTGGAGTATAACCTGCGTTTTCGATGGCAGTTAAAATAATTTCAACCGCTTCTTCATTGGAACGTAAATCTGGAGCAAATCCACCTTCGTCACCCACCGAAGTATTTAATCCTTTTGCGGATAAAACCTTTTTCAGATGATGAAACGTTTCCGTTCCCATGCGCAGGGCTTCTGAAAAAGAAGCTGCCCCAATTGGGAAGACCATGAATTCCTGAATATCTACATTATTGTCGGCGTGGCTACCACCATTCAAAATATTCATCATAGGGATGGGCAATGTGACTGCGTCAGGATTCATATATTGAAATAAAGGGATTCCAGCGCTTTTTGCTGATGCATGAGCTGCCGCCATGGATACTCCAAGAATAGCATTGGCTCCCAGATTGGATTTATTGGGTGTTCCATCCAACGCGATCATAATATTGTCCAAAGCTTCCTGATCAGTGGCATCCAACCCCAATATGGCATCCTTGAGAGTAGAATTGACATTTGAAACGGCGCGTTGAACCCCTTTTCCCATAAAACGGGATTTGTCACCATCGCGAAGTTCAACAGCTTCATGTTCCCCGGTGGATGCCCCGGACGGAACGGCGGCGCGCCCAATTGTGCCATCGGCTAATGTGATATCGACTTCCACGGTGGGGTTTCCACGTGAATCTAAAATTTGACGGGCATAAACATTTTTGATACTTGTATTCGACATAAATTCCTCAGTTTTAAGGGATCAAGTTAAAAAGGGATTTATATAGGTGAAATTAGTATTCAGGTTATGTTGTGAACGCTTTGTCTGACGGCTCTGAATATTACAAATGTTATCTTTTTACAACTGTCTTAGCATATTGAAGCGATTTTTGTGCTGATTGCGTTGATTGTTTGTTCGCAATTTCTCTTGCTTGGAGAATTTTTCCTGAATTGATGTAATCTTGAAGCTTTTTTTCCCGATCGGATTGTTTTTCTTTAATTGCTTCCGTTATTTCTCCGGCTTCCTTGCGAGTGCGATCAATCGTTTCTTCATCAGAGATATCAATAATTTGCTGGAGATGGCGATATGTCCACCATGCGCTAGATTCCGTTTCATCTGGATTGTCAAGACTAAATGGTTTATCAATCTCCGATCCAAAGGGATAGATGGGGAAATAAGGTCCATACGCCGGCGTCGCCATGGTATACCAGAATACAGAACCATATTCAACGGGAAGGTTCTGTCTTAAATGGGCCACAAAAGATGACTGGCATAAATTCGTGCAGATCGGTCGCTTCGCGTCCCGTTCCCGACATGTTAGCCTATCGGGTTCAAACGTTGTAGGAGATGTATATTCATCGGTATTGTTATAACGATCTCTTAAAACGGTCATCAGGTCTACCGGACGAATGTTGCCTTTTTTCTCATTTAACAATTGATAAACTCTTTCCTCCCGATCTTTATCGTATTTTTCATTCATATACTCTTGGTCGCCATAGACATTTTTAAAATTGAAGTTTCCATCGGCGGGATCATACCACTTCTTATCAGTAGCATATTGAATAAGGTTTTTACTGGAAAGATCAAAGTCTTCCTCTATTGTATAGCGGTTTGCGATGGCAATAATTTCATAATCCTTTAACTTTTTTGCTACCCAACAATGGGTGGTTGTTTCGACAATCCATCCTTCATTTTTATCCGCCAATACATATGTTAATCCACCCCAGTCTGCTTGTCCATAAGTATCGATCAAATTTCCAATCATTGTGACAGCTTCGCTTGCTGAAGAGCAGCGCTCCAGTATCAACTGCCGAATGGCATAGCGACGAACACCTTTTTCTTCAAGAACTTCATCCTTTGAATACATCCAGTTGCAGCTCATCGTTAAACCCGCTTCATTCATTCCAACCAGAATATTGTCGTATGGAAGTGTTGCGTTATTCAATTCGTCTTTCTGAACTTGGCTGGTATTCCCTGATGCCCAATAACCCAACTTTTCACCAAGTTCGGGGATTGTGACGTAGGGAACCCATATTGAATCTGGTTCAGTTGATAAATCAGATTGAACCTTCCATAATCGTCCCACAGTTCGATTGCCCATATCTTCGTTGTGTGCATGTATAATTGATCCATCCACGGTGAGGGCTCTTCCAACTAAAACAGTGGTACAAGGATAAAGCATTGACCCCATCATCAAAATGGCACAGTAGTTTATTAGATTTTTCATAATTTCTTTTTTACAAATTACAACCACTTACAAATAAATATGGATTTTCTTCTATCCGTTTCTATTTTGCCTGAATTTGAGAAACCTTTTATTAATTCCTTCAGGTCATCGAAAACCCTATCATTATTGTTTATTTGTGGATCCTGTTGTATCAATATCGCATATATCGTATAATAACAATTAATTGTTAACTGGCTATTAATTTAAACCAAAGAGGTGAAGAACATAATTGAAGAGCTCTATGATGCTTTAAAAAACTAGATACGAGGGAATGGTGAACCACTTTCCAATTTTGAAACGCGATAAAATCTCATTCACAATATATTTATATGCCTTTTACATCTTGTTGGGGATAAAACCAAATAATCCTGTAAAATACCCGCATGATAAAAGCAATTATTACAGGCTCAAGCGGAATGGTTGGACAAGGAGCATTGTTAGAATGTCTGGATAGTTCAGATGTAAGTGATGTTCTAGTCATCAACAGACGGCCGATTAACATTAAGCATCCAAAATTGAAGGAACTCCTTGTCGATGATTTTTTTGACCTTTCCAGTATTGAGAAAGAATTATCTGGATACAATGCCTGTTTTTTCTGTTTGGGTACATCTGCGGCGGGTATGTCAGAAGAAAAATACCAGCACATTACCTACGACCTCACCTTGCATTTTGCTGAAACGATTCTAAAACATAACCCAGGCCTGACGTTTTGTTATGTATCCGGAACCGGAACAGATTCTCAGGAAAATAGCCGAATGATGTGGGCACGTGTAAAAGGCAAAACAGAAAATGATCTGCTAAAGTTGCCTTTTAAAGCTGCGTTTATGTTTAGACCTGGATATATACAACCGTTGCGAGGAATAAAAACTAAAACAAAAGTATATCAAATCTTCTATGCTTTGCTAAAGCCTCTTTATCCAATTTTAAAGCATTTCCCAAAATTCGTCACTGACACAACAAAAGTTGGACAAGCAATGATCCATGTCGCTCTTAGCGGTTATGAAAAACCCCATCTGGAATCCGTCGATATAAACTTTTTAAAGTAGGATAAAGCCCTACTGGGCGCACTAGATTCTGGATAATCCTTGATAAAAACGTGCTATTCCCTAAACAGAATATGTTAGTAATTTTCGTGTAATAAACTATGAGTATCTTATGAGTACAACATCCATTCGCGACTTCATTCACGGTATCCCAAAGGCAGAATTGCATTTACACATTGAAGGTACGTTTGAACCTGAACTAATGTTTGAAATCGCCCGACGCAACAATATTAAAATCAAATATGAATCTGTAGAAGAGCTAAAAAAGGCCTATAATTTTGATAATCTACAGGAATTTTTGGACATCTATTATGCCGGGGCTAGTGTGCTCATTGAGGAACAAGACTTCTACGATATGACATGGGCATATTTAGAAAAAGTTCATTCGCAAAATGTTATTCATGCGGAAATTTTCTTTGATCCCCAAACACATACAGATCGCGGTATCGCGTTTAGTACAGTAATTAATGGTATTGACCGGGCATTGAAAGATGCCCAAAACAAACTCGGTATAAGCTCACGAATCATTATGTGTTTTCTTCGACACCTTGATGAAGATGCAGCAATGGACACACTTAAAGTCGCATTAAAATATAAAGATTTAATATCGGCTGTTGGACTTGATTCCTCCGAAGTGGGACATCCTCCATCTAAATTTCAACGAGTATTTGAGCAAGCCAAAAAAGAAGGATTCTTAACGGTAGCACATGCAGGTGAAGAAGGTCCTGCTGAATATGTTTGGGAAGCCCTAAATTTGTTGAAAGTATCGCGAGTCGATCACGGCAATCGTTCACTCGACGATGACAAATTAGTCCAAGAACTTGTGAATCGAAATATGCCGTTAACCGTCTGTCCCTTATCCAACCTTAAATTGAAAGTAGTAAAGGATTTAAAAGATCATCCGTTAAAAATCATGCTCAACAAAGGACTTTTAGTAACTATAAACTCCGATGATCCCGCCTATTTTGACGGTTATATAAACGAAAATTATAATGCGGTCTCCCAAGCTCTTGATCTTTCTAAAGATGATATTTATGAATTGGCTAAAAATTCCTTCGAAGCCAGTTTTCTCGATGAAAAAACAAAAAAAGGATTTATCGAAAAGGTCGATGAATATTATCAAAATAATCGATAATAAATATTATAATGGCAACAAGTAAAAATATAAAGAATCTTAGCGTATTACCCAATATTGGTAAAACACTTGTCGAAAAATTAATTAAAGTCGGAATTACAAACGCACAAGAATTAAAAGAAACCGGAAGCGAAAAAACAATCTTGAAAATTGCCGCAAGCAAGGATAGTGGAGCCTGTATCAATATGTTGTATGCTCTGGAAGGAGCAATACAGGGAATTCGATGGCATCACTTATCCAATGAGAGAAAATTAGATCTGAAAGAATTTTACCGCTCAATGAGTATGAAATAAGGGATTTCACCAAATAGAAAGCTTATCGTATATTTGCGTTAAGGGATGAAAAGAACATTACACGATATAGAATACAATGAGGGAACTGAAGAGTTGGCGCGTTTTGCAAAAGCGATGGGGCATCCGACACGAATTGCCATTATGAGGCATTTGGAAAATCAATCCTGTTGCTTTACCGGAGATTTAGTCGAAGTGTTTCCGTTGGCTCAGTCCACCGTTTCTCAACATTTAAAAGAATTAAAAAATGCAGGTTTAATTCAAGGCGAACTTAATCCCCCAAAAATTAAATACTGTATCAACCAAGAAAATTGGGGAAAGGCCAAAAGCTTATTTTCTGCCTTTTTTAATAGTGCGTCTGAAATAGCTTAAAAAATATTAATGATCAATCGCTTATTGGCGATTAACAGAAAGAACCTATTGTGAGAAATATTATTAAAGTTTTAGGAACTGGGTGCTCAAAGTGCAACCAAATGATGACTGTCGTTGAGGACGTTGTGAAAGAAAACAATATTGATGCAAGCATCGAAAAAGTAGACGACATCATTGAGATCATGAAATATAATGTGCTCTCCACTCCCGTTTTAGTTGTCAACGAGGAAATTACAATAAAAGGAAGAATCCCTTCAAAATCAGAAGTCCTGGAATTATTGAATAATTAAATATATGTTTGACTGGACACAGCAAATAGCAGATTGGTTAGTATTCGATCTTTTCGGATTGAAGGACGGAAATCCATTAACAGAAGCATTGAGCTTTTTCATTTATGATACCATAAAAATCCTTCTCTTACTATTTGTCATCATTTTCCTAATGGGAATAGTTAATAGCTACTTTCCAATTGACCGTGTAAGAAATTTTCTATCCCGCAACAAGTTCTACGGACTGGAATATCTTTTTGCTAGTCTATTTGGGGTTGTCACGCCTTTTTGTTCGTGCTCATCTGTTCCCTTATTTATAGGTTTTGTTCGCGGAGGAATACCGCTTGGAGTGACCTTTGCTTTTTTAGTGACTTCGCCTTTAGTAAATGAAGTGGCTATTGGTTTGTTTATCGGTCTTTTTGGCGTTAAAGTCACGATTCTTTACGTTGTAAGCGGTGTATTGCTAGGTACAGTTTCTGGTATAATTTTACAAAAACTAAAGTTAGAACGTTTCCTTACTCTCTGGGTAAAAGAAGTATTGGTAAATGCCGAAAAAGAGCAAAATGCCAATCAAGAAGAGAAACAACCTTTCAGAAATCGGTTGCCAGTGATATGGAAGGATGTTACTGAAATTCTTAAAGGTGTTACCCCTTATGTAATAATTGGTATTGCTGTTGGTGGTCTGATGCATGGATATATCCCTGAAAAATTTTTTGGGAATTATATGAGCAAAAACAATCTGTTTGCCGTGCCGTTAGCAACGATCATGGCTGTACCAATGTATTCTAATGCTTCGGGAATACTACCTGTAGTTCAAGTCTTGGTTTCTAAAGGCATTCCTCTCGGGACAGCTATTGCTTTTATGATGGCAGTTGTCGGACTTTCTTTACCTGAGGTAATGCTTCTTAAAAAAGTAATGACCTTGAAACTAATTGCCGTTTTTTTGGGAGTGGTCACACTTTGTATCATTATTTCAGGATATGTATTTAACATGATTTTTTAACAATTTGGGACAACAAATGAAACATATTAAAATCCTTTCGCAAATAGTGGCGATCCTGCTACTAATTTCCTGTGATAAAAAAACACAAAACAATCCGCCGGTAGACATACGATTATCAAACAAAATAGAAGTCATTGATTTTCATTCAACACGCCGTTGCATGACGTGTAATGCAATTGAATCAAGCACAATATATACTCTCAACAACTATTTCCCGGAAGAAATGAAAAGTGGAACAATCTCCTTTCGAACCATCAATGTGGATGAAGAAGAAAATTATAAAATAGCCGAGAAATATGAGGCATCAGGAACATCTCTTTTCCTTAATGTTGTTATCGACGGAAAAGAAACACAAACCAATCTAACAGATTTCGCTTTTTTTTATGCTAAAGACCAAGAGGTGTTTTCTGAAAAATTGATGGAAATGCTAAAAGAATATTTGTCTAATATGTGATTATGGTGGAGTTTTTACGCTCATTACTCGAAAACAATAATATCCCAATTCTTTCTGCATTGGTACTCGGATTAATGACGTCTATTAGTCCGTGTCCTCTTGCAACAAATATTACTGCAACGGCATTTATCTCAAAAAACATCTCAAGCAAAAGATTGGTTTTTTTGAGTGGTATTGTATATTCGTTTGGTAGGGCTTTTAGTTATTCAACCATAGGGTTAATTTTATTTTTTGGAGCAAGTAAATTTCAAGTGTCACGATTTTTTAATCAAAACGGGGAAAAATATATAGGTCCGTTACTAATCATAGTTGGATTAATAATGCTCAATGTATTAAGGATAAACTTCCTTAGTAAATCCAGTATTACACAAAAATTAACAGATAAATTTGAAGGAAACGGGCTTTGGAGTTCATTCTTTATAGGTATGGTATTTGCGTTGGCTTTTTGTCCGTATAGTGGTGCTTTGTATTTTGGCATGTTAATCCCACTAACAATTTCCAGCGCTAAGGGATTGTACTTACCCGTTGTTTTTGCTTTTGGAACAGGACTTCCTGTTATTTTATTTACATACCTTTTAGCTTTTGCCGCCGGAAGCATTGGAGTTTTTTACTCAAGAATAGCTATAATTGAAAAAATAATGCGCTACATAGCGGGGGTCACATTTATTCTCGCAGGAATTTATTACGTATTAATTTTTGCAGGTGTTGTTTAATACCATATTTTTAAATTCGCAAGTAATTGTCATTCTCTTTACTAACCATTTTAAAGATATATCATACGCGATTATTTATTCTGAGTACAATGGCTTTTCCGGTGCAAAGTTATAAACTAAGCACCCGAGATCTATTGGTAACAAAGGATATAAAACATATTCCTTCTTTAATCATTCTACCCTTTGTTCATGGAACTTAGTTCCCCTAATTTCTTTAATACGTAGACTATCAACGATGAAAACCAAGTGAGTACGCCAACAATCGAAATTCAACGCTATTCCCCTCAATCATTTGAAGGGTGGGATGATCTGGTCTGGTCCATGAATAACGGAACCATGTTTCATACCCGCCAGTTCCTTTCTTATCATCCCAAGGATCGGTTTATAGATCACAGTCTTGTCTTTAACATTAATGATAAACCGTTGGCATTATTCCCTGCCGCAGAAAAAATAATTGATGGCTACAAATGGCTTATTTCTCACCCTGGATCATCCTACGGCTCCTTTGTTGTCCCTGAACATTTGTCTTTTGCAAATTCCTATGGTTTAGTCAAAGCATTAAAACAGCATGCTAAAGAGCAGGGATTCTTTGGGATTCGCCTTACGTTACCTCCTACAATATATAATAAACGCCTATCCAATTATGTTGATTTTGCACTTGTTAAACATGGCTTCAATTATGTGAAACGGGAAATTTCAAGCATCCTATTTTTGGAATCATCCGTAGCAGAAAACTTAGCAAATTTTAGACCTTCACACCGCCAAGCTGTACGCAAAGCGGAGCGCATGGGGGTAACAGTTAATCCTTCTGAGGATTATGATGCTTTTTACCATATCCTTGAGAAAAATTTGAATATTCGACATGGTGTTACACCAACACACACGTTGGAAGAATTGAAAAAGCTAAAACAACTTTTCCCTGACCGGATAAATCTTTTTGGAGCTTTTGTAGATGACATCATGGTTGCCGGTGTAGTGAATTTTATCGCTACAGACAACGTGGTTCTAGCGTTCTACATTAGTCATGATGAATCATATCAGGAATATCGGGCGTTGAATTTTTTGTTTTATTCTATTTTTGACTGGGCCATTCAGGAAAAGTATCGTGTCTTTGATTTCGGAATTTTCACCGTAAACGAAGAACCCAATATGGGTCTTGGTCGGTTCAAAGAAAATTTCGGTGCAAGTGGTATGTTTCGCGATACACTGGAGATTCAGTTATAAATATATCAAAAGGTAATTGATGTCTATCCGTGCGCTTGGTAAACAATCACTTATTTATGGTTTTGGGCATATTATTTCCCGGATTATCACGTTTTTACTTCTGCCGCTATATACGAATATATTTACTCCAACAGAATACGGCGTTATTTCTCTGGCGTACGCATTTATTGGTTTTGCATTAATGTTATATCGGTACGGCACAGATACCGCGTTAATGAAATTCTATTCCCAGACAGAAAATGATAAATCAACGTATTTCACCACAATCCTGATCATGCAAATTCTTTCAGGGATTGCCTTTTCAGGGTTTTTAATCTTATTCAGCAATTATTTATCTCCAATTCTTTTGGGTACGCATGATTCACTCATCTTAATCCTTATTGCAGGAATTCTGTTATTCGATACATTATGGACATTAGCCGCAATCGTCTTGCGTTCAGAAGAAAAACCCTTTTCATTTGTTGGATTAAATTTGATAAATGTTGTCGGGACGTTGGTTTTAAATATCTTTTTTGTTCTGACTCTGAAATATGGTATTCGTGGTGTTTTGTTTAGCAATTTGATTGTTTCTTTCTTCTTGGTTCTGATCCTAGCTCCATTTTTCTTTAAGCGCTTTTCATTTTCAACTATCTCGACTGAGATTCTTAAAAAGGTTTTTTGGTTTGCGTTGCCATTTCTGCCGGCTGGGATTTTTACCATGGTTCTGGAATTATCAAATCGATATTTCTTAAAATGGCTTACAGATACGGCCACCGTTGGAATCTACTCTGCAGGATATAAGCTAGGTATGTTTGGACTGCTCATGGTAATGGGCTTCAATATGGGATGGACACCCTATTTCTTAAAACAACGTGATAATCCAGATGCAAAACCCCTTTTTGCGCGCGTTGCAAAATATTTTCTTGGGCTACAGGGATTTGTTTCAATTGTCCTCATTCTGTGGATTGATACTATCATCCGGTCTTCACTATTTGGTATATCCTTTTTTGGGCCAGGATTTTGGAGTTCCACACAAATAATGCCTTTAATACTCTTGGGATACATGTTTTTTGCCATTTACGTTTTGCAACATCCTGCAATCTATCATACTGATAATACAAAATGGGTGGCAATGTTTCGCGGAGTTAGTGCCTTGGTTGCAATCATTCTTAATCTCGTATTGATACCCTATTGGGGAATAATGGGATCAGCTTGGGCAAGTGTGATTGCCTATGCCAGTATGGCTTTATCTATTTATTTAAAAACACGAAAGATTTATCCGATTCCATATAGTTTGATTGGCGTTATATTTCCCTTTCTTTGCGTAATTGTTGTCATGGTAATACCCGCTTCGCTTTTGGTCAAGTTGCTTATTCCCTTTATCTATTTGGTTGTCTGGACAATGTTTGTTCTTACTGCTGATGAACGAAAATCCATTAAACAAATGGTGTTACGTTGATTGCAGTAATTACATCCGGACACAGACCTGATGATGAACGTATTTATCATCGCGAAATACATACATTACGAAAACTTAATACACCCATTGTTTACTTCACACGCAGTCATCATGATATTAATCTTAATGATGACGGTATTGCACACTACAATTTTAAGGGTATGCCTCTTTCGACCTTTCGTGAGAAAATGATTCATGAATTGAATCGGATCAAACCCAGCATTATCCATCTTCATGAATTTGAACTTTTACCTATAGCAAAATGGGCAAAAAAGAAAACAAAGGCCTACATAATTTATGATGTTCATGAATATTTAAGACAAATGTGGGACACATATTCATCAAAACCTTTTCCCATGAAGCAGCTAATCAATTGTGGTTTATCCTGGTATGAAAAACACCATTTACCCTATGTTGATCATGTTGTTTTTGCAAATCCCATGGTCACTGGGAATCCTTACCCGAAACATGATGGGCGAATTACGGTATTGGAAAACTATCCATTTTCTCACAGAATAAGCTCAAGGCGGGGATGGCCCGAACAACCGGTTTTAATTTATCATGGATTAATGTCCCCCGATCGCGGGATATATACATTGCTGCAGGCCGTTCATGATATAAAAACTCAATTCCCTAATATCATGCTAAAGCTCTTTGGGCCAATCTCAAGTACGACTTTTTTAAACGAAATAAAAACCTTGAGAGACTCTTTAAAGCTAGGCGAGAACGTCTTGCTCAAACAGGAAATGCCACACGAAAAAGTTTGGGGGGAATTAGAATCGTCAACCATTGGAGTGATTCCATTTTTAAAAACACCTTTATCTGTTTCGAATACGCCCACAAAACTTTTTGAATATATGGCCTCCGGCTGTGGTCTTGTGGCTTCTGATCTTGCTCCAATCCGATACTCTGCAAATGAGAATATGTCATTTTTTCAACCGGGGAATAGCAATAGTTTGTCAGCTGCCATCATTAATTTATTGACTAATCCTGCTCAACTGAACATTCAAAGAAAAGCAAATATTTTATCTATAAAAGGCAAATATAACTGGGAAACTATTGAACATAGATTATTATCAATCTATCAAAAAATCTTATGAAAATTCTTTATATCTCCCCTGAAAACACCGTCGGTACGCTATCTCTTTGGAAAAAGGCTCATGAGACTAATGGACATTATTGCCGAACTGTTACATTTTTTCGTTCTCCAAAAAACTTTTCCGAGGATATTTGTCTAGAATTACCATTTGATTTTACGCAACCCCGGCTATCGAACCTTCGTCATCAATTTTTCAAAATTTACCGTGGTAAGCTGGGATACATGAAAGAAAAAGAGGGGTGTCCTCCTCGATGGGAACCGGAGGGCTTTATTTATTCGGTTTTTACATCCATAAAAGAACGGTTATGGAAACCAATTATTGAAAATGCTATCACCAAGTATAATTTATTTGATTTTGATGTTATCCATTTTGAATCCGGTATGGATTTCTTCAAAGATGAGCGCTTTGCACTTGAAGCACATAAAAAAGGCTGTAAAATTATTTGCCATTATCATGGCGAGGACCTTCGCACGCGTGGTGTCATGCCAAATCTTGATAAAATGAGCGTTTTGAACCTAACAAATGAGCCCGATCTGCTTCATAAACACTCCGATATTCATTATTTATTTCTGCCATATGACACTAATCAGTTTACCGTAAAAAACTCACTGAATGAGCAAATCCGTGTTGCCCACGCACCTACCAACAGATATTACAAAAATTCACAAGTAATCATTGATATATGCGAACAAATGGAACGGGAAGAGCTTATAAATTTTGATCTAATAGAAAACCTATCTCACAAAGAAGCGCTTGCACGAAAACAAAAGGCAGATATTTTTATTGATCAAATTGGTGATCTTGGTGGTTGGGGATATGGTATGAATTCTGTCGAATCTCTTTCTATGGGAATTTGTACTCTTAACACAATCCAAGAAGGTATGATTGATCTGTTGGGTGATCACCCCTTCGTTAATGTTAATGCAAATAACTTGGAAATTTCCCTTTATGATCTGGTTAATAATCGAGAGCGGATACATTCCTTTGGCAATAAAGGCAAACAATGGGTTTCTGAGAAACACAATTATAAGTCGGTCACAAAGTCTTTATATGAATATTATCATACAATAGGGTTGAAAGTTTAGGTTTCATGCCGATGAAACAGGAAGTTTATAAACCGGTTTATCTATTTTTATCCAAATTCCTGAGCGATTTTATCAAGTTTTTCTGGAAACTCTTCGTTTGGAGAAAATTTAATCAGCCGACAAACCTTGACTGTATTTCTTCAATTGTGGTATTAGAATACCACTGTATTGGCGATGTCATTTTAATCACTCCAGCTCTTAATATTATTCGAAATAATTTCCCGAAAGCATCAATTACTCTTGTTACAAATCAATCCGTGTATGAATTAGCCCAAGCGGCTGCTATTGCAGATAAAGTTGTTTCAATTTCCATACCATGGATTCATAATATCGGCTCACCACAGAAATGGATATCTTTTTGTAAACAAATAATTTCATTGCGAAAGTCCAACTTTAATCTTGGATTTAATTTCAAAGGTGATTTCCGTGATTTGGGATTGTTGTGCTGGATAAATCCCGACATAAGAGTTGGGTTTAATGCTACTGGCGGCGACTTTTTTTTAACCCATGTTTATCCATTTCCATTTGAAAAACATCAGGTTGAGCGCGCCATTCATTTACTATATATGTTCGGGCTACAGACAGATTATCAATCTCCGACTCTATCCCTCCCCACAGCAGTAAATTGTCAACAAGATCATAAAACCCATATTATAATTCATGGTGGGGCAGCTCACCCATTTAGAATGTGGCCAGACAACCATTGGTTGAAACTGATAGAATTGCTGCAGCCACATGCCAGCGTAACTGTCGTTGAGGTGTCTGAGACTTTAGAGTTATGTAATTTGGTAAAAGAACAATTATCTAACACAAAAAAATTTAAAGGTTCTCTTTTGGAATTTTCTCAACAGTTGAAAATCCAGTCTTTGCTGATTGGGCTTGATTCAATGGCCGTACATTTGGCAGTTGCAGTTGGTGTTCCAGCCATTGCTCTATTTGGATCACAAAATCCCGGGCTCACTAAACCATATGGTTCCAATGGCTATGTTATAACACCACCCTCAATCTGTAAACATAAAAAAACTAACTGGCGATTGTGTAAAGATTGTATGAATGAAATTGATCCACATACTGTTTATGATACTGCTATGAAAATTTGCAGCCAGTAATACACAAAATATCTATCGTATTATTAATTATTGCTTTATTTTATTTATTCCCTAAATTCACGTGACTTGAATCACAAAACAAACACATACTAAAACATTGATCGGGGGACCATAGCGTCCCTCGTTTCTTTTGTTTAAGTATAGGAGGTAATAATGGCTAAGATATTTGAAACCGTCCAAAGTTTTTTTGGTGGATTAATCGGATTATTGAAAGTAGTTGTTGTAGTGTTCGTTCTTGCAAACATACTGTGGATGACAGGCTTAGATCCTGTTACAGGTGTTATTAATCTAGTGAATTCGTTCTTAGATGGTGGATTCGCAGGTTTATTAGCTCTCTTAGTAATCGTCTCCTTTCTTTAGGGGTCTATGATGCAAGAAGCTATTGCTACGGTTAAAAAATGGCTAAATGAAATTGTCGAAGTCCTTATTCTGCTCGCAATTGTTGGAGCCTTTGTAGGTGTACTTTTCGATGATTACTTTGGAGTTATCGCAAATATTAGTGCGATTGCCACCAAGTTTGGCGACGGTGGATTGGCTGGTTTATTGGCCTTAATCTTATTCGCCCATTGGTACAAAAAACGATAAGAAGTCAATTCTTAACTTCAAAAAAACGCCCCGAGATTTGGGGCGTTTTTATTTTATCATTGATTGGTTTTAGAATATAGAGTAAACTCATAACGATATTTATTTAAGTTATATAGTGTAGGGTTCCAAATGAATAAAACCCATTTTCTCCGTTATAACCTTGTTTGGTTAGCATCACTGCAAATAGGATTTGCAGCCTTCGAGCTCCATATGACAACACCTATCATGTATAACATTAATTTTTCTAACTTTTTTGGCAACACCGTTCTCTCAAAAGAATATAGCTTTGTCTATACATACTCTAATCTCTATGGTCTTCCCTCTCTAAAATTATCTTCGTGGGATTTATATTTACCTTTTAGCAATATCCACACATGTTTTTCACATCAGAGTTTTGGAAATAAACGATATCAAGAAACCATTTCAAGCGTTTCAATAAATATTGCATTAAATCCGCGCCTTCGGATGTGGGGAAACATACATTTATTTGCTCTATCCATTCCTTCATATGGAAATGCACAAACAATGGGACTATCCCTGCGTATGCGCTTTCAAGCAACACGATCTGTCTGGTGGGGTGCTGCATTCCAAAATGTTGGCGGCTCTACGATTGGAAAAAGCAATGATATAATCCCTCAAAACATTAGTGTTGTATTGGGATTTGTACCCCTTGAATATGTCTCAACCGCAATTGTCTGGTTGCAGGATATTTCTTTGTCCGATTGCTCAGGAATCGCTGCAGTAAAAACAACATTTACTCCATCCAAGCGAATTTCCATCACAACCGGTTATATAAATATTCCTGTTCAAATTAATGTTGGAGCCCAGCTTTCTCTTTCCAAACTATCCATCTCATATATTATTAACTATCATGTTGAAATCGAACGGTTATCTTCATTTATTGGTCTTGATTTGGGTTGGGATTTCTAATCCCATATTTTCCCAGATTGAAACTGATATAATCGAAGCGGCAGGATTAAATCCTGAAAGTGAAATATCAGATGACGATTTAGAGATTCTAACTCAAATCTTTTATTTACATGTTGATGATATTGATGATTTTCGAACATTGATAAACAACTTATCATTTTCATCCGTAGAAGATCATGAATATTTAATACACACTTCATCCTTTAACTCAATTTCTCAATATACTAATACTAGTGTTCCTACGTTAATCCGCACTATCGCCACCCAAATTGATCAACTTTCATCACAGCCGCAAAAGGAACATTTTACATACCATGTGACACAAAGTCGCAGTATCAAATACGTTGGGAAAATCCGTGTTAATGGTGACCTTACACAAACCGGAATTACATTTCTTAGTGAGCCGAATCCATCGCTAACATATCAGGTTTCGTCATTTTATTTTATGAAAAAGTGGACGAATCGGGTGTTATTTGTTGGCGATTACCAAGTGCTATCAGGATACGGACTATTATTTTGGCGTTCAACATCACCATATAAGGGATTTGATACTATTAACAGTGCTGCAAGGTTGCAAACCAGAATTGCTCCATTTCGGTCATCAACTAATTCATGGTCTATGAGGGGATTTGCGCTAGAAAATACCTACAACTTTGGTTCTCTTTCCTTTGGCTATTCCCAACGTAGGATTAATGGTGAAATCGTTGATGGTTATGTAGCCCTACATTCAAGTAATTGGGCACAGGCACAATTGATTGAACGATTAACGTTTATTCAATCAACGTATTTGTTTAATCGGGGGAAACTTGGTGGAACCTTGGCATTTTCAGAATATGAAAATTCTCACTCAATTCAATCCTATTTTCGAACAACTTTCTTTGGCAATGTCACTATTCGGAATTCAACAGTTTTTGGCGAAATTTCACCCACTCAGAATAATTCGAGAATTGCCGGTATTGTATTTAAAAAACAATCTTTTAAGTATCTTGGACTATATCGATCACTATCTGGTCATTTAGCGGGTGGCAGACAAAATCCGTTTTCAGAATGGAAAAGTATTGAACGAAATGAATCAGGAATGTTTCAGGGGCTTTTGTATAATCACACGCCGCATTATTTTAGTGCGTATTATGACATATTTTCCCAAAATAAAATTCCGACTGACGATTATTTTATAAAGTCCGGTGTGGAATCTGGTTTCCGCTGGGAATATCGCAAAAATAAATTGAAGCTTCGTGTGCAATTGAAAACAGATTTAAAATCAGAAGATCAGAATCTATATTATTTTAATCAGGATATATTGGACAATCGGCGGAACACCAGATCGTTTACATCTTATTATACCTTGAATCGTGGGATAAAAATCAAATTTCAACTTGTGAGAGTTACTGCATCAGTCAACAATAAAACAAATCTTGGTAATGGAGGATGTTTTAATTGGCACATAAAACAAAAACTTCACCTCTGGGATATATCGCTCATTAGAGCCAACGTTAAAGAATTCTCATCACGGTTGTATTTCTGGGATTTAAATCTTCCTGGGGAGATGCGTTCTGTCATGATATCCGAACCATGTATTTCAATAGCGATTCTATATAGGCTTAGGTTTCCTCTTGGAGGAGAGTTGGGTATCAGATTTAGGCAGACTTGGAATCCTGCTTTATCAAATAAATTGCACAACCAATTTGGTCTTGTTCTTTCAACTGCTTAATACAACCCAGATAAAATAATCACCCTAAAACAATACGCACTTACATATTCAAATTACATGTAAGTGCGTGTTACATAAAATCCATTTGCATTCACTATACAAAATGGAAATCTTTCGATACTAATACCCGATCCTTGTAATTATTTAACTGGGATCCGGTTTTGGTGTATTTGGTCCGCTTGCGGGTAATTCTGGTTCAGCGATATAATCAGCCGGGATTATTCCTGTAAGTGCATCCAAAAATGAAACAATGGCTTTCGTTTCGGATTCGGAGATCATTTGACCCATTTGATATTCAGCCATCATTGCCACTAGTGTTTCTAGGTCGACTATAGATCCATCATGAAGATAGGGCCCGGTTTTTGTTATATCGCGTAATCCGGAAACCTTGAAGAGAAACTTATCCGTTGCGGCATTAGTTACGCTTATGCGTCCTTCATCTATATTGTTTGGCCAAGGTTTTACAAGACCGAGTTTTTGATACATGGTTCCACCCAATAAAGCTCCCGTATGACAGGCTATACATCCAGCTTTTACAAAAGCATTAAAGCCCTCTTTTTCCGCATTGGATAGAGCCATTTTATTCCCGTTTAAATAATCATCCCACTTGGACGGAGTAACCAGTTTGCGTTCAAACGCTCCAATCGTTAAACCGACATTATCGTACGTAATTGGGTCTGTTTCTCCGGGGAATGCTTTTTCGAAATATTGGGCATAGCCAGGAATCGACTTGAGAACCGTGATTACATATTCCGCATCTGGCATACCCATTTCAATTGGATTCAAGATAGGGCCTTTGGCTTGGGCTTCTACATCTGGTTCACGTCCATCCCAGAATTGTGCGAAATGACCTGCTGCATTATAAACCGTTGGGGAATTCCGCACGCCCAACTGACCCTTATGTCCCGGGGAAGTTGGTTTATTGTCTACTCCATACATTTCCAGGTTATGGCATGTATTGCAGGATATGTCATGATTCTTGGATAAACGTTTATCATAATATAACATTCGCCCTAAATCAATTTTTTCGAGTGTAAGCGGGTTTGTTTCTGAAATATATTCCTTTGGCAAAGGAGCAAAGGCTGCCAACATTGCTGAGTTGATTTCAACTGCCGTTTCTGTAGTCGCTTTTACAGCTTGCGAATCTTTTGATTCCTTACTACATGACACGAATAGTATTGACGAAAACAAAATTGTAATTAAGCAAAGCTTCTTCATTGTTTCACCCCCATGAATTATTAATAAATTTGGTCATTACCATCATAATGACGTTAGCACATTACATAAAGCGTGTATTTAACTGGTGAAATTTATTACACATTCTTTTCATTTAACCAGTTTATCATATGAAGAAAAACCATAATTATTGTACATGATCACTTTTAAGAACTGATCTGTATCTAATCGCATGTTGGATTTTCATTTTATATGATTAGGAAAAATATTGCGTACATCATTAGCTCCCGTCTATTTTCACCCTTATGATTCTACGATACATAATTCTTTTTCTTATGGTTTTGATAACCGTGAGTGCTTCTCCGGTTGAAGTGATTAATCGTTTAGATCAATCAACTACCGAGTTAAATACACTTTCCGGTGTTCCCGGTACGTTTGTTTCAGCTCGTGGTTTTTCTGATATTATTACTTCACACAAACCTTACTATAATGCTGATCGACAAAAAATGGTTCTCTATGTTGGAGAACATCGCATAAAATTATCCGCCGGAACAGGTTTTATTATGGTAGGTGAACAGGTTTACCAAATGCCTGTTCATTCTGTATTGCAGAAAGATGATATTTTTCTTCCCGCCGAAGCATTTTTTCAAATTATACGATCTACTATTATGCCCGGCATCGTCTATGATGGAGATCGACATATATTAGATATTGCATTGGTCTCTTTCAATATCACCGGTGTGAATATCGACGAAAAAGCCAATGGTACGATTCTTCGTATCCAAACCAGAAAAGTTTTTGACGAACGAGATGTCAGCACATTCAAACACGATAATGGTTGGTTTTATGTTACAGTAAAAGGTGGGATTGTGGATACAACAGCCATGAAACGATCCAAAACGCGTGGTGTCATCCGCCATATTTCTGCCGATCAAATGGACGAATCAGTGCAGTTGGCATTTCAATTACGTTCTGAAATTGAAGGACATGAGTTCTATCAAAATTCCGATCCAAGCGAACTTGTTATAACATTACGTACACCGCTTTCAAAGAGCGCAAATCGTATCAAAAGCGTCAAAGATCGTTGGCGATTAGATACAATTGTATTGGATGCTGGTCATGGCGGGAAAGATGGTGGAGCTGTTGGAAAATTCGGGACAAAGGAAAAAGACATCACGCTAGATATTACAAAGCGGTTGGGGATGCTATTGGAAAAAAACACAAATATTAAGGTTGTATATACCCGCGATGAGGATGTGTTTATTCCATTGTATAAACGTCCAAAAATAGCCAATGAAAATAATGGAAAATTATTTGTTTCAGTCCATGCAAATTCTAACCCTAATCGCAATGCGAAAGGATTTGAGACCTACCTGCTTCGACCTGGAAAAACTGATGATGCCATTGAAGTCGCATCACGGGAAAACGGTGTGATCCGTTTGGAAGACAGGGATAATGACCCCTACGCGGAACTATCAGGAGCCAATCTCATTATGGCAACCATGGCACAATCCATGTTCATGAAAGAGAGTGAAAACTTGGCCTCCATTATTCAAGCGGAATTGGATAAACGTATTGATTCTAAAAACCGTGGAGTAAAACAGGCGGGGTTTTATGTTTTAATTGGAGCAAGTATGCCTAATGTACTTGTGGAATGTGGTTTTTTGTCAAATCCAAATGAAGAACGCAATTTAAAAAAAGCATCCTATCGCCAAAAAATTGCTGAAGGTCTTTACAGTGCCCTTCTCAGCTTTAAAGAATCCAGAGAACAGGTTTTAGCCGAAGGATAATGGCCGACTCCCGACCCATTGGTATTTTTGATTCCGGGCTTGGAGGTCTTACTGTCGTGGGAGCCGTTCAACGTGCTTTACCGAATGAATCCATTGTTTACCTTGGGGACACAGCCCGCGTACCTTACGGAAATAAAAGTCCAGTAACGGTAAAAGACTATGCCCATCAAATCACAGACTTCCTTCTTTCCAAGGATGCCAAACTCATTGTTGTTGCTTGTAATACGGCTTCGGCGCTTGCATTGGAATCACTGCAAGATACATTTGATATTCCAATCATTGGCGTCATTGAACCGGGTGTTGAGGCTGCACTTCAAACTACACAAAACGGTCATATCGGCATCATTGGAACTATTGCTACAATTACATC
>JABMOV010000138.1 GCA_013203145.1 Fidelibacterota bacterium | reverse complement strand
CTAACACACGCTTCCTTTAGGTAAATATCAAGTTTTATTTATGATTAAATTTTATCTTCAAATATAGGGCAATGACTACGGGTCCAAGTGTCGGGTAAGAGGTTAAGTCCCGAGGCGTCAGGACAAAATCCTGGTTTCAGGAGCGCCAACCTCAATTGTAGCATTGCCCTAATTTTTCTCCTTTCAATTGTTTGTTTTCCACCAGCAATCCTTCCGTTTAAAATTGTGATACAATGATCATACTTTATAGGCTGTGTGGAAAAGAGCTTACCTGGAGTCACTGTAATGATGTTGCAACTGGATATGTCCGCCAGTTGGTGGACTAATCAATGCGTGTGTGATGATCTCCAGGCAAGAATTATGCTGCTAAATGGTATTCGCTTTCACTGGTAAATACCCGGTTTAAATCAAATTCTTGATTGGAATGATACCAGCCAAACATCATTTTTAAGAACTTACGCTGCGTAGCGACATTCGCTTTGTAGGATATCATCCCACAAGCTTTCTTGGTATGGTAATAGTGTCCAAACAGAGCATTTTTCTTCACCAATGGGAAGATAATCTGTCCAAGAATCTTTCGTAATAATCTGCGACCCTTTTTACTCATCCGGTTGAGGCCTCTATAAGTACCACTCTTTCTTTCCCGAAGATTTAATCCCCCGTAGCGAAGTAATTGTCTCACATGAGCAAAATCGCTTAAGGGTCCTGTCTCTCCTATAAACCGGGCCAGATGGAAGGCCGAGATAACACCCTTGTAAGCCAGGGGCAAACAGGGATCGTCATCTCTGAGCTGAGAATAGATGGCAATCATCTTTTCTTTACACTGAGCCTTACGTTCTTTTAAACAAAGATACCGCTCATATAATTCTGTGATTCGTTCTTCTATTAAAGCACGATATTTTAATGACAGCTCATGATGAACGGATGTTTCCGCATCGTTCCATAATTGTTCCAGTGTTTTATTGTGTATACCTTTTCTGTGTTTTCGCATACGATTCATGAATCGGTTTTTACCCGACTGCACTATACGATAGGGATTCCCTCCATATAAGGTTATTAACCCTTGTCCGGAAGGGCTGTATAGAAAATCATTTTTAAATGAATAATCACTGAATAAATCCATCACATAGCGATGCATTCGATTCTTGATTTGAACTGTTTCCACCTCATAATCATCGTAAATTTTATTGTACTCCCTGAGTAATTGGTATCCTTCCGGAAGAATGCGATGTTTCAAGGTCTTGTCCAACTGTGACAGCAACCAGATAATTCGAGGATCTTTCTGGTCGGTTTTACCAGTATCATTGCTTTCAACGACTTTGAGCTTACTTACACTTTCAACATTGACATAAGCCGTGGTATGACCCAATCTTCTGGCCACCCGAAATAGCTTACGATGATAGGTACCGGTGGGCTCAGCCAGAATGTGCAATCCCATGCAGCCTAACTCATTAGCCAACCGATGGTACTCTTCTAATTTTCTTTCAATCTTGAGGGTGTTATTGGGAAAATGATCCTGAATAATCGTATGGTTTTGGTTGATATAAGTGTCTAAGGTGTTTTTACTGACATCAACACAGATTACCAGTTTAATATGATCTTGATTTTGTGCTTCATTTTTGGTTATTCTCATTCGTGATTACTCCTTACAATATTTTACCTGATAATAACCTTTATCAACCGATTATTAACAGGAATCCTTCTTTAAACTACCGTAATAGTATGTTGCTACGGACGTGAAACGCTGGTAGCGTGGAAACTGGAGTCAGAAAGACGAAATGATATTTAGAGAAAAGAATATGTTAATCGAACACGCCGCAGAGCTACCTCGTTAGACACCATGAAATGATAAAAGTCGTTTATTTCATATTATTTATTGCAATTTGCCAAGGAATAAACTCATTAAATAAACCGATTTTTGAAAGTGAGATTATTTCATTTGAAATTGATAGTACAAAATGCACAGTTCGTGCAGAATATTATTTTAGAAACGCAGATATTAGTGAAATAATAAATCAAGTTCTCTTTTATCCATTTCCAATAAACGAGTACACTCCTTTTCCAGAATCAATTGATGTGATTAGTCCGGAAAATCATCAAATGGATTATTCACAAGTTAGTAATGGTATTTTTTTCAAAGTTAGTATACCTTCCGATAGCACAGTTTGTTATGTTGTTAATTATACGCAAATGTTGAACATAAATAAATTCGAATACATCCTAACTTCTACTCAGAAATGGGGGAGACCACTATCATCAGCAACTTTTAATATTTATCATGATCCAAATCTTGAACTAAAGTCATTGTCATATAAACCAGATTCAACCTATATAGACTCCAATAAACAAGTAATTAGAATTTCTAAAAAACAATTCCTACCGATAAAAAACTTAATAATTGAATGGTGAGGCGTTAATCATGTTTTATAAATCAATCAAATTTTTAATTACCTTGTTAACTCTGTCATATGCAAATCCACTGATGCTACAATATTTCAGTGAAGTATACTTTGATACTTCAGGTTGGAAGATTGAGATAATGAATGAATTTGAAAATATCGATAATTTTGATGGATGGTTTTTAACAAGCATTTCAGATACCGGTTATATAAAAAGTGGAATAATCCCCGGAACGAATCCATATGTTGTATTAACTCAAGATAGTTTATTAAACCCATTTACTATAAATGCTCTAAGAGATACGCTAGTTATCCATACACCTGATGGATATGGTGTTGATTGGATGTTTTATGGAGATATTGTGAATAATCAAATAATCCCTCCCTTACCTCATCAGTCATTGAATAGAGAATTACTTCAATTGCCTACAGACTTTACTGATGATTTCAATTATCTTGATAATACGCCGACTATTGGGCAGGGTAACGATTCACTAAATGCTATAGGAATGATAGAAGGTATAGTAACGGATACGTTGCAAAATCCATTAAGCGGAGTGAAAATATTTCATGATTATGAAGTATTACTTGGTGCTTATGCTGAATCATTATTTGTATATACGGATGTTAGTGGATATTACTCTTTCAACTCTTTAGCTCGCGTAAAGCATTTACAGTATGATCTTCTAGGATTTGATAGAATTAGAGAATATGTACAAGTTTATCCAGATAGTGTTCTATTAATAAATCAAGAAATGGTAGGAATGCTTCAATCAACGACTGATAACCTACAAAATATTCCAAATCATTTTTCCATATCCAGTATTTATCCAAACCCATTTAATTCAACGACGACTATACACTATTCAATTCCATATGAATCCGAAGTGCGAATAAGGATATACACAGTTTCTGGTAAGTTAATTGAAGCTCTAAAAAGTGAACGACAGATGGCTGGTTCGTATAAACTGAAATATTCATTTAACGATTTGTCTTCAGGTGTGTACTTAATTCAATTGACTTCTGAGAGTGTTTCAATTTCAAAGAAATGTGTTCATTTAAAATAGATTTATGGTGTCTAACACACGCTGCTACGGACGTGATGGGCAGGTAGCACGAATTTGAGGTTTTATTGAATTAAACATGTTAGATTTAATCATTATGAAATGTACCAATAACTATCACGCCGCAGAGCTACCTCGTTAGGTG
>JABMOV010000137.1 GCA_013203145.1 Fidelibacterota bacterium | reverse complement strand
CTTGCAATTCGTACAGTAGAATGTCCAGCCCCGGAACGTCTTGAAATCCGTGGTGAAGTCTTTATTAAAAGACAGGATTTTCAAAAATTAAATCAACAACGCGAAGTAGACAGCAAACCTTCTTTTGCAAATCCAAGAAATGCCGCCGCTGGAAGTTTAAGACAATTGGATCCAGCAATAACGGCTAAGCGCCCCTTGTCCGTTTTCTTTTACCAGGCCGGTGAAATTTCCGGGTTATCCCACAAGACACATTGGGCGTTTCTGGAGAACCTTAAACAATGGGGATTCCCGGTAAATCCTGAGATTAAACGTTTACAACACTTGGATGAGCTCCTTCAATATCACAAATCGTTGGAAAACCGTAGGAATGATATTCCCTATGAGATTGATGGTTCCGTATTCAAAATTGATCGTTTTGATTTTCGTGAACTTCTAGGAAAACGTAGTCGATCACCGCGCTGGGCGATTGCAGGAAAATTTAAAGCACAACGAGCAACAACTATCATAGAAGCTATTGATGTGCAGGTTGGACGAACAGGAGCCATTACGCCCGTGGCTCGATTAGAGCCGGTATATATTGCAGGAGTAACTGTAACCAATGCCACTCTTCATAATCAGGATGAAATAGATCGTAAAGATATTCGCGTGGGAGATACAGTGCTCATTGAACGTGCTGGAGATGTTATTCCCAAAATAGTAAAAGTTATTAAAGAAAAACGCCCGTCTCTTTCTGAACATTATCATATTCCCGAAAAATGTCCATCATGCGATCATCCTCTGGTAAAACCGGAAGATGAAGTTGTTACACGATGTCAAAACATATCTTGTCCGGCACAGATAAAAGGGCGGCTGCAACATTTTGTATCAAAAGGTGCTTTAGATATTGATGGCATGGGTGAAAAAATTATTGATCAATTGGTTGAAGAAGGACTCGTTGCTCAAGTCCACGATATTTTTGCATTGAAGAAGGAACAATTATCCAACTTAGATAGGCTTGGCGACAAATCTGCTGATAACCTTATCTCAGCCATTGAAAAAGCCAAACAAACAACGTTTGCCCGCTTTGTATTTGCCCTTGGGATTCGAAATGTGGGTGAACATTTGTCAAGAGTGTTAGAGAAATCATTTTCTGCGGATATCCATGCCTTCATGAAAGCCAAGATAGAAGACCTTGAAGACCTTGATGAAGTGGGTCCCATTGTGGCTCGCTCTATTACTCAATTCTGGGAAGATGTAGAAAATCAACAAGCTGTAAAAAAGTGTCTGGATGCAGAAGTAACCCTAAAACCCGTTGAGATATCTGAAAATGAACTATTGGCTGGTAAAACAATCGTGTTTACAGGGAGTCTTGAGAAATTCACTCGTCTAGAAGCCAAAGAAGTCACAGAACGTCTGGGGGGAAAAGCCTCAGGCAGTGTAAGCAAAAATACTGATTTTGTCGTGGCGGGTCCTAACGCCGGAAGCAAACTAAAAAAAGCCGCAGAACTGGGTATCCAAGTTCTCACCGAAGAAGAATTTGCTATATTGATTCAATAAAAAAATAACCAGATTAGCCTATCTTCTTTTACTGTTTTCTATATATTTCTCACTAATTTTCGCACCTAAACTATTTATAACTGATGGAGATTTACTATGAAGACACTATCATCGATCATTGTTCTAATTCTTTTGGTATCCACGGTTTTCGCCGGGGATGATGCCTTGGGTGAACCGCTTACACTTACAGAAATAACCAAAGTATCTGATATTCTTGGATCACCCGATTCTTATATCGGTAAAACTGTTCGAATTGAAGGCGCCATTGTAGACGTTTGTGCAAAACGTGGTTGCTGGATGGACATTGCCAGTGATAAAGAATTTGAACAAATTACCGTAAAAGTCGAAGATGGCGAAATTGTATTTCCCATGACAGCTAAAGGCCATAATGCCATCGTAGAAGGTGTTGTGGAAAAACTCCATTGGACAAAAGAAGAAATGCTCGAAATCAGAAAACAACAAGCTGAAGAGCAAGGCGAAGAATTTGATCCCAATGATCCCACGATAGAGGAACGCTCGATTTATCGCCTAAAAGGATTAGGCGCAATTATAAAAAATTAGGATAATTCATGGCGTTTAAATGGCGTAAATGGAACAACATACTTCACCGTGATTTAGGATATTTGGCTTTTGGTTTGAGCATTGTTTACGCCATTTCAGGTGTTGCGGTGAACCATGCTGCGGATTGGAATCCAAACTATAAAATTGAAAATACAGAGCGGCACATTAAGCCTCTGGATTCCGGTAAAATATTGACTGATACACAAATTCGGTCTATCCTCAACCAACTGGATGCTACTGGTGAAGTAAATAATGTATTTTATCCGAGTCCTGAAGAAGTACATATATTCCTGGATGATCATACAATAGAATTGGAACTTGCTACGGGACATGTCTTTGAAGAAAAAGTGAACGAGCGTCCGATTATTTATCCTACAAATTTTCTTCATCTAAATCACCCTAAGGCACTTTGGACATGGATGGCCGATATATATGCAGTAACGTTGGGAATCTTAGCCATTACTGGTTTATTTGTTCTTAAAGGAACCAAGGGAATTACAGGGCGTGGTGCATGGCTCACTATTCTTGGACTTATCATCCCTGTATTATTCTGGATACTTTATTTATAAATCATGAATCGGCTATCGGGTATATTCCTATTAATTGTCACAACTGCATTCACTCAGCACATTGAGCCATCTCTGCAAGAATCATTTGTAGCAGGAATTTCAAACCTTGATAAATCATTTACATATCAGTTTCAGGGATCAAACAACCATCCCGTGATTGATGTGACCATGGAAAGTTGGGCGCTTAGTACGCCCGCTGTTGAAATCGGGACTTTACTATTATTATTACAGAATAATGAATCACTTAAAACCCGTCATCTTGCATTTGCTTTAGGAACAACTGGTCTAACGGCCATGGCATTTAAATATGGGTTTAATCGTAAACGCCCGGAACGCAGATATAAACCCCGTATCTGGAATTCACGTTATACTCCGTCATTTCCATCTGGGCATACTGCCTCATTTGCTGCCTATGCTACGGTCATGTCGCTTTCATATCCGGAGACAACACCGTTAATGGTTGGATTGACAATCCTGACCGGATACAGTCAAGTTTACGTAGGAAATCACTATTTAGGTGATGTGGTTGGCGGCGCAATATTGGG
>JABMOV010000136.1 GCA_013203145.1 Fidelibacterota bacterium | reverse complement strand
GTGTAGGAACAAGACATATATGTCCAGTTGGACAATACTGGGATCCTACTTACGATTCTTCTGATGATGAAATTGATAACCCTGAAGGAAAATGCCAAGATTTTACAGAATGCTATAGCTCAGATCCATTACTTCAACTTAACACCCCGTGTAAACAAGATTTCGCAGAGAATTTTTCCGGATGGCTTGATCAAATAAATGGACCTTCATATTATAACCCAGATGATAACATTATGGGATTGTTCACAACAGATGATTATATAGATTGTATTATTGACGGATTTGATGAAAATGGAGAATTATGGACTGATCCTGAAAATGGAGTTTCAGGTTTACCTGATGGAATTTATCATGAAAATACTGAAGATGTTTTATGTTGTCCTATATTTCAACACGGGCTTAATACTTATGACTGGGCTAATATTAATTATTTTCAAGCAGAAGAATAAAATTATTTCTAATCAAAGTAAGTATCAGGTAATACAAAATACAATAAACTGAATGTGCTTTTACCAAAATCATTAATATAATAACCATCCTGTGCATCATACGAGATAACAGGAGGATCAACACCACCCAAATCCGGTAAATCGCCAACCGCTTGTAATATTTCTATCCACAAAGTATAAATTGTTGGTGGAGGACTTGAAGGCCATTTTGCTTGACAATAATATATTACTCCATCTATTGAGGAAGTTGCATTATTTCCTGAACCTGGGACTGATTCGTCTTTATACATATGCAATTTTGGATTTCCTGGATCAACATCACTTTCAATATATTGCATATTCAATTTTCCAAGAGTTGCTGGAGATAACTCATTATCTAATAAATAAGGAATCAAAGCACTCATCCAAGCATCAGGCAAATCATAGTTTGTATCCCACCATGCTGGTGCATTCAAATCATCAGGTCCGAATCTCACTGTTCCATTGCCTTCTGAGTTTAAGTATTCTGCAACATCATCTAGTGGAAAGTCGTTCATTATCTTATAAGCGTATATTGTGTCGTTTTGTGCAATTACTATGTTTGAGATATCATCAGGTCCGGCTCTTTGTTCGAAGTTTTCTGTATCGCCTGGTCTTTGTAAGAATAAGAAGTCTCCACTAAAGTTAAGTCCACCAACTCCATCGATTGTGTTTGGATTTGTTGCATTGAATGAATGTTCTCCTTCTGGTAAATCAAGTGTCAATGTTCCATCTTCACTTGTGTATTCAACGCCATCAACCCACCATGTACTCATACTATCAACCAAAACACTATCTGTTTTGAAATCTTTCATAACAAAGTATACATTAAAAGTATCTGCCGGAGCTGGGGCTGGACGTATTATTCTAAAATTATTACTCTCAGTATTTAATTCTCCATCATTAGCAGTTACAATCACATCTAAAGTATCTCCTTCATTTGGATAAAATTCTATCCATGAATCAAATACATATGCGATTCCCTCTGGTTGGTTAGTTATATAAGTTAATGGATTTCCTTCTATATCTGTGAAATATTCACTTGCGTCTATAGAGTGATCAGAAATACCCATTGGTAAAGTTGTGTCTGGAATTGTTCCATTAAAAACTGGTGCATCATTAATTGGTGTAATATTGATATCAAAATAGTTTGAGTGTATTTCAAAGTCTCCCGACGATCGCCCAATCCTGATACTGTCAATAAGTTCATTTACATTTAAATCCGGTTGAATGATGATCGTATCATTCCCTGTAAATACAGCCGATAACGGTGTACCGTCATGTACATCAAAAAACCAGGTACTTTCTCCACCGTCAACGTCCCTGAAATAGTCAGATAGCCGATATATTAGAGGTGTGTCCTCTGCAATGGTGGTATCCATAATAATGCGATAAAACTCAGGCAAGTCATCAATGGGTTCAACGATTATGGCAAAGGGGTTACTTACAACGGTGTACTCATTATCGCTGGCAGTAAAGGTCAACGAATCAATAATTCCGAACCAGTTCAGATCCGGGAAAATGGCAGAGTAACCGCCATTATTATCCCAGGTTGCATGCTGCAGATTATTGAGTGT
>JABMOV010000135.1 GCA_013203145.1 Fidelibacterota bacterium | reverse complement strand
GTTGATGAAGAGTTTTACGAACATCGCCAAGTTGATACGTCTGCTCCTGAATGGATTCCAACGTTTGGCTCTGTTTATAATGATTGCGAATGATTTCCGTCTCAACGCCTGATTGCTCATCAATCAAAGATCCCGCTTTAGTAGACAGAGTATCCATTTCACCTTCCAGGGCTTCAATTTCTGCATCAAGTATATCCAATTTTTCTTTTATCTCTTCAGCCGATTTCTCCATGCCAACTATTTTGGCAGCTAATGTTTCAATCTTTTTAGACCTTCCAATAACGCTACCGTGGGAAGAATCTTTTTTACTTTTAAGAATGTAATTTGATCCTAAAAAGGCTCCATCCAAATCCACGTAACTAAAAGTATTGTCAACGGTGATTCTATCCAGGTTTTTTACAACTAATATATTGCCGAGGAGAAAATCCGCCAATGGTTGGACATCATTGGAAACTGTTAGCAAAGCAGATGCTCGCTCAATACAATCTTGATTTACTGAGTTCAACTTCACATTGGCAGCAGATACTTCTTTTAAAGGAATCAACGTAATTTGACCAGCCTTGTCTACTTGCGCGCGTTGGAGCACTTTTTGAGCAGCATCCCTGTCTGAAACAACCAGCATATGTGCAAATTCGCCTAAGCTTGTTTCAATCGCTTGCCTATAATCATCGCCCACTTGGAATAAATCCGCTACGGTACCCAGTACTTCAGGGTATTTATCTTTATTTGTTAATATATGTTTTATTCCGCTGGGATATCCTTCGCCCGTCGCCATGAGTTCACGATAAAATTGAATTTGAGACTCAAGTGTTTCAACTTTTGTGAGTGCAGAATGATGATTCAATGTCAGGTCATGACATTCCTTTTGATGCTTACTAAGTATACTCTCAATACGTTTTATTTCAGCATTTGTCTTATCCTGATTCGTCTTTATTGCTGTTTTCGTTTCTTCTAATTCTTTTTGTTCATCAGATAGTGTTTTTTGTGATAATTCATATTGAGAAATTTTTGTTTCCAGCTGCACTATAAGATTAGATTTTTCCTCAATCATGGATGACGTTCGGGCGATGAGTGACTGATGATCTGCCACTTTCCGTTGAATATCCCAACTCAAAGATTGCATATGATTTAAGGCCTGTTTGGCTTCTTTATATTTTTCTTCTACAGCCGAAAACGCTTCGCGCTTTTCTTTATACTCACTTAGTTTTTCTTCAACCTGTGGTTCAATTGCCATGATTTCTGTATTGTAGTCAGAAATATGTTTAGTCAGGTTTTCTTGCTTGGATTTATTAGTTGTCGATTCATGTGCTAAACGCTCGGAGGCAGCTTCCGATGAACGAACCTGCTCATTCCAGACCAACACTTTTTGCTGAAGTTGATCCCGCTCTGACTCAAAAGTTCGTAAAGTCTCCTGCATGGCCTCAATTTCTGTCGATATTTCCTGAAATGTCTTCCGTAATTGATCAAGTTCTCGTTCGTGAATATTTCCTTCAGTATTTTTGGTTTTGCGGGTCTGTTTCATCTTGGTGATTTTTTCCAAAACAGGTGCTGCCAAACCTTCAATCCGGCGTACTTGAATGGTCGCCAACAAAATATCATTTTCTTTTAGATCAATTGTAAGCGTTTCATGACGTTTAAAGCGTTTCAATTGCAAATTAAGAGCATTGACTTTGGATTCAACTTCTGCGATTATATTGTTAATATTTTCCAGATCTGCTTTAGTGGCTTCAAATTTCCGAAATGCAGATCGACGCTGTTGCTTATATTTATTAATTCCCGCAGCTTCCTCGAACATTTTCTTCCGCTCATCCCCCGTTTCAGAGAGGATTTGCTCAATCATTTTAAGCTCAATAACGGAATAGGCATCGGGACCCATGCCGGTATCAATGAAGAGGTCTTGAATATCCTTCAATCGGCATGGCGTACGATTCATAAAATATTCACTTTCGCCACTGCGATAGACGCGACGACCGATTTCTATATCATTATACTCAAGCGGTAGTCTCCCACGATTATTATGTACAGTAAGGGTTACTTCCGACATGCTAAGGGGTTTAAGTCCCGCCGCTCCATTAAAAATCACATCTTCCATTTTTGCGCTTCGTAGAACGGAATATTTCTGTTCGCCAAGTACCCAGCGGATGGCATCCACGATATTGGTTTTCCCACATCCATTGGGACCAACGACTGTGGTGATTCCCTCGCCCAATTGAATAGTTTCTTTATTGGCGAATGACTTAAATCCGTGAATTGTTAGCTTTGATATATACACAGTTTATAGATATATGCCTGTTTGCAATCTTTGAATTTAATGAAGAATTATTCCCTGTGGGGGGATGGTTATTTGATCTTTCCTAATTTGTCGATAATATATTCCCATATTCATAGCATTATGAATTATAATCATTAATCTACTTAAATTGCTGATCACCAAGTTAGCTAAAGTTGAGCGTGAAAATGAGTTTGACTTTATATGTTAAGGAAAAAAATAGTGCCTTTTGTAAGTAATCGTAATCAGTTGAAAATCTTTCGCTACCCAAGTACGGAAAATCGTTCATTAAAAGCATGGAACACTGCTGATGAACATATTCTCAATTTGGTTAGTGAAATGGATTTAAACTTGAGATCATTTGCAATTTATAACGATCGGTTTGGGTATTTAACATGTTACTTTAATCATTATAATCCGCTGATAGTTTTAACATATAAAAGCCAGGAAAAATCCATAGTCATGAACCTGAACTCTAATAATCTGGATTTAAATGAAAATCTGTTTATTGATCCGCTTTCACCCCTTCCACATTCTATTGATATGGGATTAATAAAAATTCCTAAATCCTTTGACTTATTCCGTCTTTTCCTATACCAATTGACACAATCATTATCAG
>JABMOV010000134.1 GCA_013203145.1 Fidelibacterota bacterium | reverse complement strand
TGGGTGATACAGTGAAACCTAAAGTTCGCCCAAAGTGGGCTGGCGAAGATATAACAGCACAAGTTATATTCATCACATCTAATCAATATTTCATAAGATTCCACTTCCCGAATAACGAAATAACTGCATACTACAAAGACGGAGAATTGAAATAGATGTTGCGCTTTATTACCACGAATGGTACATTGATTACGTGAATATTAACATTAAACTCCAATTAGCCTTGCAGGAATCTTCTATAGGTGCATCCGCACCGAATGTTGATATTCACATCTTGCAGGGCTATCTTTTTTGGTGATAATCATGAGTAAATACACTGAGCAATACAAAGATGTAAGATGGCAAAAGTTAAGGCTTGAAGTCTTTAAAAGGGACGATTTTAAATGTTGTAGATGTGGTCTTGAAGAAGAAGTCTCTCTTAACGCACATCACTTGATATATTTCCCAAACGCAAAACCGTGGGAGTATGACCCCGAAATCCTCATATCTCTTTGTGATGATTGTCATGAAACAGTACACGAAATTGAGCCTTTTCGAAGATTCTACGGTAAAATGTTGAAAGAAGTTTGTACCGCCTTTAGAGTTTTGATGGAGTTTAAATGCCGTATTTCAGAATTGTCGAACAAAGAATTTGGGGGGAATAAAAATGGGGACTGATCCTGCATTCTTATTCTATCCAAATGATTATATCGGTGGAACCATGGGAATGACATTTGAAGAAAAAGGGGCATACATTGAACTGCTTATGCTGCAATTTAACAGAGGTCATATGACCTCACATATGATAGGTCAAACGGTGGGTCAACTTTGGGTCAAGGTTGAGGACAAATTTGTAAAAGACGCTGACGGGTTGTGGTATAATGTAAGGTTGGAAGAAGAAAAAATTAAACGGAGCAACTTTGTAAGTAGTCGTATAAACAATAAGTTGGGGAAAAATCAATACAATAACTCCACAAAAAAAGAAAGAGGTCATATGACCTCACATATGGAAGATGAAAATAAAGATGTAATTAAGATTGAATACAAAGACAATGTGAATCTTTTTAAAAAGGAATATGACACCCTTTTAGAAAAATACGGCAAAACGGCAACTGATTGGATGATTGATAAACTTGGTAATTATAAATTATCAAAAGGCAAGAAGTACAAATCTGATTATGGGGCTATTAATACTTGGGTTGTCGATGAAGCTAAAAAGAAGAAGATTATTAAACAGCAAGTATTAGAGTATTAGTGATGCAAACATACAGAGACTACGGAATAGACTTACCTGAATTTGTTGGGCAGAAAACTGTATTGTGTCCAGAATGCTCACATACACGAAAGAAGCAGAACGAAAAATGTTTATCTGTCAACGGAGATCGTGGAGTATGGAACTGCCATCATTGTGGGTGGACTGGTTCTCTTTTGGTAGCCACAAAAGAACCTTTAAAATTGGCAAAAACAGATTTGCCAGTAAAAGTAGTTGAATGGTTTAAGTCCAGATGTATTACAGAAGAGGCATTAATAGATAACAAAGTTGGGCACGCCATTGAATATATGCCCCAAATTGAGAAAGAAATATCTGTAATTGCTTTTCAATATTTTGATGGAAGCACACTTGTAAACACGAAGTACCGCGACGGCAATAAAAACTTCAAACTTGTAAAAGGTGCGAATAAAATTGTTTATGGAATTAACGACATATGGGATTATGATGAAATAATTATTGTTGAAGGTGAAATGGACAAACTTGCTCTTTATTCAATCGGCATAAGAAATGCCTGTTCCGTCCCTAATGGTGCGCCATCAATTAACACTAAAGATTTTACTAATTCTTTAAATTATTTGGAGTCAATTGAGAAACCACTAAGCAAGGCGAAAAAGGTTATACTTGCCACCGACGATGATGCCCCAGGTAGAAAACTAGCAGAAGAATTGGGACGTAGAATTGGCAGGGAAAAATGTTATACAATTAAATATCCAGACGGATGCAAAGATGTCAATGATGTGTTAATGAAGCATGGGGCTGGTGAAGTACGGAAAACAATAGAAGCAAATTCTCCAATTCCAGTTAAGGGTATTTTCTCAATAGGTTCTCTTAGTAGTGCGATTGAGAGCCTTTATGACACAGGGTTAGCAAAGGGGCTTTCTACTGGCTACGAGAAACTTGATAAATATTATACCGTCAGAGCTGGCGAAATGACAATTGTGACTGGGATTCCATCGCATGGGAAAAGCACCTTTATGGATAACATGGCAATGAAGATGAATTTAAGTCATGGCTGGAAGTTTGGGATATTTTCACCAGAGAATCTTCCGCTAGAACGACACGCTTCAAGGTTTATTGAGTTATTGACGGATGAGCCTTTTATATCTTCTTTCTACGATAAAATTACAATAGACGAAATGCGATCAGCAATTGATTATTTAAAAAATGAAATTCACTTTTTGATGCCAGAAGAGGGCGACATAACTATAGACAGGATACTTGAGCTTGCAAGAATTTTGGTTTTCCGTGACGGTATTAATGGGTTAATTATTGATCCTTGGAATGAAATTGAGCACGAAAGACCTCACGGGTTATCGGAAACTGAATATGTTTCACAAGCCCTGTCTAAAATTAGAAGGTTTGCTCGGATGAACGATGTCCATGTTTGGGTATTGGCGCATCCAACAAAATTAAGAAAAGAAGAAAACGGGGAATATCCAGTCCCAACGCCATATGACATTTCAGGTAGTGCTAACTGGAAAAATAAGGCAGATAACTGTTTTGCTATACACAGGGATTTTGCGACAAACGAAAGCACGGTACACATACAGAAAATACGTTTCAGGGAGATTGGAATGATTGGTAGCGCGACTTTCACTTATAATGGGAAATGTGGAACGTATGAATAAAGGAACTGACAGGAGATTAACTAAAAATGCGGGGAAGTAAGTTGTTTGGCGACAACTGGCTCTCTTTATTACCATTTCGGTCAATATTGGGTTCCCCGCAGATTTAAAGGAGTTTTTATGACTAAAAATCAAAAACAATCAGCATTTATAATATTTTTAATATCGGGTTGGCTTTTTGTTGTTTTATCGTGGCATTATATGACTCCAATAGACGTGGATGAGCCAATAGAGATTGAGCCAATAACTGTCTACAGCGTTATATGTTATCCTGATGGTAAATATGGCTGGATTGATTCAGATGGATTCCGTGACCCATTCGTATATGATACCCACGATGAAGCGTATGAGAATATGAACAGTTATGTTAATATGGTGCTGAGACAGCCAAGCAAATATCCAAGAGATAAATACAAAACATGGGAGGTGTGCGAATGATAACAGGAATGTGGGATGACATAAATTGCCCTTATTGTGGGGCTGGACAGGAAATAAACCATGATGATGGTTATGGGTATGAAGAAGGGGAATTGTATGAACAAGAATGTCCTTCCTGTAATAAGATATTTGTATTTGATACATTAATTACATTCTCATATACGGGTTATAAAGCTGATTGCTCAAATGGCTCTGAACATATTTATGAAGGAACGCATACTTACCCCGTTGAATATTCCAGAATGCGATGTACAATGTGCGCTTGTGAAAGAAAGCCAACTAAAGAAGAAATGGCAAAAATAATAACTGAACGCCAATGAAACACACATCATTTGAAAAACAAGTACACGATAAAGGGGTGAGGATATGATTATTTGTATTGACTATGACGGGACTTATACGGCTGACCCTAAGCTATGGGATAAATTTTTAATACAGGCAAGAGCCAACGGACATGGATTAATTTGTGCAACTATGCGACATAAGAGCGAAGGCGAAGAGGTTGAGAAATATCTATCGGACAAGTGCGACCAAATCATTTACACTAGCAGAGTTGCTAAGTTAAAATTTTTAGCTGAATTGCATATTAAACCCGATATATGGATAGACGACAATCCTGTCACGAATCAGACACTTTAGTAATTAAGGAAAATATAATGATTGAAATAATTAAAAAATTCACTTGCGACTTTTGCGAAGGAACAACGGAAATAAACATTGGAAGCGATACACTTGACTATGATCCAGATACTGCAAAATTTAATATAATTAGAAATGACGATGGTGATTTCTGCGATGAAGTCTGTCATTATCTTTTTTGCGATGAAGTCTGTCATTATCTTTTTAATGAAACGAAATAACTGCTCTCTAAAGGATGATATTGTTGGAGATATGGTAATAATTGAAGCTGGACAGTCAGAACATGAAATAGAAAAAATGAAGAAATTAATTGCTGGCATTGCTGGCAGAGGAGGAATTATGA
>JABMOV010000133.1 GCA_013203145.1 Fidelibacterota bacterium | reverse complement strand
TTTCATTCCTGGATTCAAGTAGTAAGTGCAACAGTTAATTCCATACCAAAAAATACTTGGTTTGGTGTTTTAAACCAAAGTCTTTTTCTTGGACGATTGTTAAGTCTTTTCATAGCGTGGATTATCTCCTTATCATTTATGGTTCTAAAGTCTCTATCTTTAGGAAAGTATTGGCGGATTAGACCATTGGTATTTTCATTGGTTCCTCTTTCCCAAGAAGAATATGGATGAGCAAAATAAAAGTCACATTTCAGTCCCTTTGCAATGATTTCATGATCACCAAACTCTTTTCCATTATCCGAAGTAATTGTAAAAACTTGATCAGATATAGACCCCAACAAACGGTTAATCGCTCTTTCGGTCTTTTCCTTTGTTCGTCTGTCCACTTTGTAAATAAGGGCAAGACCTGATTTCCTTTCTGTCATAGAGACTATAGCCTGTTTATGTGCTTTCCCAATAATCGTATCCGCTTCCCAGTCACCAACTCGACTCCTTGTTTCAACAATATCAGGACGGTCATCAATACCAACCCTATCTTTAAGGTTTCCTCGTCGATCATAAGACCCGTAACGCTTCCTTCTTTTGTTCTGACAACGTAAATGAAGATACAAAGAACCTCCGGTCAATTTGTCTTTAAGAATGTATTGGTATATCCATTCATGACTTACAGCTATTTCCATGGTTTGTTTCATCCAACCGCTAATTTGTTCTGGACTCCATTCTTTGCAAATCAATTGTTCAACATACGCCCAGGTGCTCCCATCAATACGAGGACGAGCTTTACCTTGCCGTCTATGTTCGGAAAATCTACTGGCTTGTTTAGGACGATAACCTCGTCCGCCACGATTTCGGATAAGTTCTCGACTTATGGTCGATTTATGAACGCCAAGAACTTTGGAAATTTCTGTTTGATTATATCCTATTTTAAGCATCGATTTAATTATGTATCTTTGGTCCAGCGTGAGCTGGCTGTAGTGTTTCATTTGTACTCCTCATTTTTGACGGTGTGGAAAGCGCGAAGCCTACAGCAGTTCCGCTTTTTTCACAACCAGTCTTTGAGTTGCACTTAAGAGTTGAATTCAAGCTATTAAAAAGAGAATTGTTAAAATATTTTCTTTTTTTAGAAAAAATACATCATTATGAAAATTAACATTAAACTTTTAGAAAAATCATTCAAAAGTAAGAAATATGATGAAACCATTGTAATCGCAAAAACAATCTTAAAAGAGTCTCTTTCTTCCCAAACTAAAGATAAAGCGATTGCGCATTTTTACTTAGCGCAATCCTACGAAATCAAACATGATTTCACCCTAGCTAAAGGATATTTTGAAAAAGCATTAAGCTATTTTGAGAAAAATATTGATGAAAAGATATTGTATAGGATTAATAATAATTTGGGCATCATATCTATTCGATTCGATCAATTTGAAGATTCGGAAAAATATTTTGAAAAGGCATTACACTTTGCTGAACGATTAAAAGATCAGGAAAAAGTATTTAGTATCATGAATAATATTGCATCAATCAGGAGATCAATAGGCGATCTTTATTCTGCTATAGAATTATACCAACAATGCAATACTTATGCTAAAAAAATAAAAAAACCGTATTTTATCGCAATGAGTTTATATAATCTCACCCGTTGTAAGCTGATACTTAACGAGGATATCTCAAATAATATGCTTGGTGATATTGATAAAGCTATTTCTTTATTTGAAAAAGAAAAATACTTTGATGATTCTAACGGTGCCAAAAATGTTAAAGCGGGCATTTTATTATCTTTGGGAAAAATAAACGAATCATTAGCCTATATACATAAAGTAAAAAATTATTACAAAAGTAAAAATGATACTTTTCGGTATTTATCTTCCAATCTAGATAATGCAAAATTTTTATCTAAATTAGGTGAGAATGATAATGCTATTCAATTAGTGGCTGAAACGGTTGAAATGGCAAAACAAAATGATTATCAGGGAATAATAAAGGAAGGAACGTATGCACTTTCAGTCTATTACAATAAAATTGAAAATTATAAGAAAGAAGCTCATTATTTAAAAAAAATAATGAAGTTTAAGGCGGAAATATCTAAACAGGTATATCAAAAAAACATAGAGCGCAGAACGATTGAAATTGAAAAATTAATGGTTGAACGAGCCGTTTGAAGGTGGGCGACATCAACAGCGAATTGAGAAACTTGACGTTTAGATTTTTTCTAAAGTGTCCAATTTTCATTTTTAATAAAGAAAAAAATTGTTTTTTAAGAAATGTGATTTATATATGATAGGATATTTTCTGTTTGAAATCAGAATATAATCTCCTTATGAAATCACTTATCATTACTCTCTTTGCTTATGCAACGCTTTTGCATGCAGAAAAACAGCAAATTCCATTCTATTACGATGCCAAAGTAGATTCTATGCGTTCAATTCAAGTTATTCAGCCGGTGGAAGCGTTGAAAATTGGGTTTCAAATTTTGCAGACAACACCACGTCATCCGGTGAGTCAGACTATAGCAATGACCCGAAAATCATTGGGGAATATTCTGAATATACAGGGATTCTCCTCGCAAGCATTGGAATATTATGTTAAAGCATTAAATGATTATGTATTCCTAGATGATTCCATTGCCGTTGGGTGGATGTATATTGAAATAGGCAATGTATATTTCCATCGGGGATTTTTTAAAGATGCAGAAGAAAAATATCAAAAAGCGTTTCAAGTTTTTAAAAAGATTGACCTTCAAACAGGTGTAGCAACGGTCTTAAATAATCTAGCATTAATTTCACTTGAAAGGTCTGAGCTGGATAGTGCATCAAACTATTTTTTACAAAGCCTAAAAGAGCGTATTCAATTAGATAATCCATTACTCATTGCCCATTCTTATTTGTATTTGGGCGAAATTTATTTGATTAGGGACAGCGTTCAGATTGCACAAAATTATTTTTATAAAGCACAGGAAATTGGAATCACAGCAGATACACTTAATCTCATCGGTCGCAGTCATGAATCTTTAGGAGAAGTGTTTTTACAGATGAATCAAGATTCTATAGCTATGGGGCATTTTCGGTTGGCAGAATCGGATTTCATTATAAATACGAATGTGGTTTATTTGGTTCATCTTTACCAGCGACTGGCTGCCTATTACGTTACAAAAGATAAAAATGATTCCGCATTGGTAAATTTAAACCGTGCCGTGTTTTTGGCAGAAAAACATAATCTTTCTAAAGACAAGATGATAATTCTGGAACAATTAATTCACTTGCAAAAGAAAGCTGGGAATAGAGATGAGCTGATTTCTTTATACGAAGAGTTGGATTCACTGCGAATTGGTTTTTATCAATCTGAAAAAAAGCAGGTCTTATTTAAATCTGAGATACAGTTGGAACTTTCTGCACAGAATCGCAAGCTGGCAGAGAAAGAAGCGCGATTAAGGATTACCCGGCGGGAGAGAAATTTTTCAGTCATAGCGGGTCTGTTTCTTGCGCTCTTTATTTGGCTGTTATACAGACGATTTAAACAAAATAAGATGATTCACTTACAGGAATTGAAAATTGAACGTCTGAAGGCTAAGCAGAGAGAAGATAAAATTGTAATTATGAAAAAAGAATTAGTCATCAAGGCAACCTATATTCAGCAAAAAAGCGATTTGATTGGTTTGATTACCAAAGACCTAAAATACAATATCAGTCTGTTGAAAAGCAGTGAAGATCGTAGACAATTCAATCAGCTGGTCTTATCCTTGGAAGAAACACAGAAATCCGAAGATCATTGGCAGGAGTTTGAAAAACAGTTTACTGCCACATATCCTGGGTATTTTAAAATATTGGTAATACAAAACTCCAGTTTAACAACAATGGATTTAAAAATGTGTGCTTATCTTAAAATGAATATGAATACAAAAGAGATAGCTTCATTAACGGGATTGTCCGTTAGGTCTATTGAAAGTAGGCGATTTAGGTTAAGAAAAAAGCTAGGGCTTAATAATGGCCGAAATCTTTTTAATTATTTTAATTCATTGGATAACAGCAATAACTAGTTTTTGGTAATTCATTAAAATAGTTGTGTTAGGCAGTAGTCTTTAAAATTTCTCAATTGCCTATATTCTAACGATAAACTATAAAATTACTACGCATTATTACTAAATATGCGTAGTAATGCAGTAGATGTTATACTATGAATTAAATCTAAAATCCAATTAGAATTACATAATAAAAAGAATGATAATGTAAGGTGTTGATTATCAAATAACATAAATATGAAGGAAAATAAATGAAAAATAGTATAAGAAATATTTTGTTATATTTGCTTGTAATGTCTTTGGGGTTGAGCCAAGGAATTGAAAATATCAACGAAAGTGAAATACCTGATAAGGAAGTTATACCTGATCAATTAATTGTATCAGATTCTTTGGTAGTTTCAAAACCAACAGTTATGGTTGTTCCTATCAATATAAATATTGATGATAGTTTAGTTAATAATGAGTTTATTTCAAGAATGAATGATATAATAAGGACTGAAGTTATTGTGTCTGGGATCGCTAATCTCGTAGGTGAAAAAATTGAAATAGCAGCCATTTCTGACTCTACATTTAGGCGGGGTGTTCAAAGTGATTCAGTGGCAAATAAAATTGGGTTAAAACAAAACTCAACTCATATTATCTCCTGGTCACTTACAGAGTCGAAATCTAAATATCAATTAACCTTAAAAGCATATCGCTTAGATAAAATTTTTGAAACAAGTTGGATACGGGTGGGAATGCTTAGATATAAAACAACTTTTTCAACGAATGAAGACGCATTTGAATTAAATGTAAAACGAGCAACTTGGCGAATCTTGGGTGTTGATCCCCCAGAAGACAGGTTTCCGCCAGAGCCTTTTTTCACGTCAGTAATTGAGTCATGTAAACTAGTGATGAGTAGTGGATTATTTTTCTTAGAAGTAACTTTTGGCCCAACAGCCGTTTTGGTGGGATGTTCATCTTTAGTCCTTTTGGGTGGATATGGATTATCTTCATTATCATCTGATGGGGCGGGCAATCAAGGGAACGGAATAGGATTTCCACCTGACTATCTGGAGGGACAATAATGAAAATATTTAATCAAATATTAAAAATTATTTTTAATAAAACATGGATCATTTTCTGCATATTTGTTTTCCAATTCACTTTTGGTACAACATTTACAGTGACATCCAATTCAAATTCTGGGGCGAATACAGTCAGGCAAGCCATTGCTGATGCATCAGATGGTGATAACATTATTTTTAATATTTCCGCTGGGAATGAAACGATTATTGTTTCCTCTGCATTAAGTATAAATGATAATCTAACGATTGATGGGAGTAATTCCTTAGGAAGTGGAACAGCTATAACCATTGAGGTGTCAACACCGGGTTCATCTAATTTCCCGGTTATTGATATGGGTGCGTACCAACAGTTAAGTGTCAGTTATATGACTTTAAGAGGGGGTAATATTTCTTCTAGCTCTGGAGGGGCCATTCAAGCTGGCAATTGTGAATCTCTCATATTGGATTATGTTACAATTAAAGATAGTAAAGCAAGATTTGGCGGCGCGATCTATTATCAAGGATATAATGGTTCTGGAAATGCAATATTATCAATTACAAATTGTACTATACAAGATAACCAATCTTCTAGCCATGGTGCGGGAATTAGAATTATTAATAGTACGGCATGTGAAGTGACAATTGAAAATACTGTTTTTTCAAACAATACGTGTACGGCAACCAGTGGAAATAATTATGGTGGAGCTATCTACACTTATGATTATGCCACGCTGAATATTGATATAAATAAATGTACTTTCACAGGAAATATTGCAGGTGGTGGTGGTGCCGGTGGAACAGCCATATATTTTGACGGGACACTTTTAAAAGTGAATAATTCAACTTTTTATAATAACTCAATTAATTCCAGTGCTGGATATGGTGCCCTCGATTTGAGAGGGACAACACATGAAATTACAAATTCAACCTTTTTTCAAAATAGTTGTGAATACTGGGGTGGCGCCATCGCATCATGGGGATCGACAACTATCACAAATTGTACAATCGTAGAAAATACAGCTGGATTAGGTCAAGGAAATGGGCTTGCGGTAATGAGTGGCACAACAACGATCAAAAATACTTTGATTGTCAACAATAGCACAGACGATTTTCATAAGGAAAATTCAGCAACTTTAGTAGATAATGGATATAATATTGTTGAAACAGGGGATGTTTCAAATTTTTATTCCGCACAATCCATTATTGGCGAACAGACCGATTTAAATTTGGATGCCTCGCTAGCAGATAATGAAATAGCCAATGGGACGCAAACATTAGCACTGTTAGTCGGTTCCATAGCGATTGATGGTGGAAATGATGCCGATAATGGAACAGTAACCATTCCTTCATCTGACCAAAGAGGATTTACTCGAAATGGAACAACAGATATTGGCGCATTTGAATATGGAGGTACAAACCCGTATGCTATAACTGTGACAGGAAGTGATTTGATCACAACAGAAGCGGGAGAAACCGCATCCTTTACTGTTGTATTGGAAAGCGAACCAACTTCAGATGTGACAATTGGAATAACGAGCAGTGATGCAACAGAGGGCATAGTCGATTTAAGTTCACTCACGTTCACTTCAGGAAATTGGAGCGCAGCACAAACTGTAACCATTTCCGGAGTAAATGATAATGTTGATGATGGCGATATTGACTATATTATTACTCTAGAAGAAGCCAGCAGTTCAGATGGAAATTACAATGGGGTTGACCCCACGGATGTTTCCGCAACAAATACAGATGATGATACAGCGGGTATTACAGTTACGGGAAGTGATTTAACCACAACAGAAGTGGGAAGCACAGCATCCTTTACAGTTGTATTGGACAGTGAACCTACAGCAGATGTGGTTATTCCTGTTTCAAG
>JABMOV010000132.1 GCA_013203145.1 Fidelibacterota bacterium | reverse complement strand
TACCTCCCTTCAGTTATTCATTATGTATTTATCGATCCACTCACGTTTAAAACGCCAATTCCCTGCACGATTTCCACATTTTAGTAATCCTGCTTTCACAGCTCGACGGATTTGCTTCGTACTTACGTTGGCATATTTAGCCGCATCAGATGTTCTCATCCAACGGTTCCGAATGGGATTCTGGATTTCGATCTTTAATTCTTGAATTAATCCATACAATCTGCGTGTTTCATACAGCAGGTCGGGATTACTATTCAGGCATGAAGGTTTATTTGTAGGGTAGTCCCAGCAGTATTCACACTCTGGGCACTTCATTTATATTCAACACATGGATATTTCTCATCTTAAATATCCTTCCATTTAAATACATCCTATGGTCCCCGGAATCAGGGTTCTACAATTCTCAATGTATCAGGTTTCAACCTTGCAGAACGCAATCAAAACACTTTATTTCAATACATCTAATATTTTCCTGGACTTATCTAAACGACAGCCCCCAGAGCCAAGGATTTAATCCTTACAAATAGTTAACTACAATAATTGAACCAATATGGATTGTGCGTTGAAATGGCAGAATACTAATTATTGATGATCTTCACGACGAAGGTATATAGTTTTCATGGCGATTATAAAAGATATTTAGAGTGTAAATGATCGCTAATTTGCAAAGGGGATAATATTTATTCCAGTATTAATCTATTGGGAAATGTCGACCTAGCATTTTGTCAGTCAATGGTAGTCTATATCACAATTATGCCAGATTTGGGGTATTACTATCAAACCATCAGAAAAGTATCTGCAATATACCAGGGGGATCCCTGAGTCTCTAATCCTCAATTGACTCTGTACCTAATTCCCCACATCCTCAAGAATAAAACCGCCCACTCCACATCTTGCCAAGTAGCATGTATACACAAATACGGAATGGGCGGTGGGTGTATTATTTCAACATCTATTAACAATCCTTACAACCTTATCCATTCCATCCTTGGCATTTAGAACGACGACGTTACTATTGTTATCGTCAGCTGGATAGTATTGTTCATCGTCAGAAGCAGGTAAAAGCACAAATTTTGTACTTGGGTTAAACTTCATTATTACATGAATAAAGTGTATTAATTGATTCCCAAACAGAGCCGGATCGATTAGAATAACATCAGGATGTTCTTTTTGGACACAGGTAAGTGTACTATAGATATTATCATTTTCGGATACGACGTTAATATTTTTAAATGAGCTAAATACTAGCTTTAATGCGTCACGTAATACTGTGCGTCTATCAAATATTGCGATAGTCATGTAAACCTCAATTTTATAATGTATTTATCCTTTGGGAAGACTGGTTAATTATATAACAAACCAGAATTAATAGCAAGTGTTTCCGAAAGTGGCTAAAAGCCCCATTTAGCCCTCAAAATCATTCTCCAAAACCCACGGTTCACTCAACTACTATTCTTATGCCAAATAATCTGGTATAAGAACAGAGTAGCAATACTATTAATACAAATTTGGAGGAAATATGATTGATATAAACAGATTATATCTAAGGACTCTGGTTCGTATCCGTGCCCCGTCCCCAATCATTGAATCAGAAGTTAAGTTAGGTTTTATTTGATTATACTGCCCATATTCTGTATCAATAACCACGGTTTATGGGACATTAAGTCAATCTATATACTGAAAATAAGTCCGCAAATTTGAATCAATTTCAATTTAAATATTTACTTATCATATCCAGCAATTTCTTTACATCTAAAGGTTTGCTCATATAATCATCACAGCCGGCATTGAGTACATTCTCACGATCGGTATCATAAGCATGGGCAGTAACGGCGATAATCGGTATATCCCTTAATTTCTTTTTAGCTTTCATATAACCGACTAAATCTAATCCGTCTTTATCACCTTCTAACGTAAGATCAAGTAAAACCAAATCCACGGCATGATCTTTTAGCTGCTTTTTTGCGCCTTTTACGGATACCGAATAACAGGTTTGATATGTTGATTTTAGCTGCAATTCCAGCATCTTTCGATTATTTTCATCATTCTCAACGATTAAAACCATTGGCTTTTCCTTCATGATTTTTTCTTCTGTTTTAGAGACCGATAGCTTGGACTATGTATTAAAATTTGGACTTTGTCCATTCCCTTTCTCCATTACAAGGGGATAACCACCGTCTTTTAAGATTGATTTGCCATGTTCCACTAGGTATAAAATAAAAGTATCCTTCGGGCCTCCTGAGAATTGACATTCCACCCTTACAGAATCTGAAACTATAGGAATCAATTTTGATTTATGTTCGCCTTTACCCTCAAAGGAGAGTACTGGCTGCCAATCTTTAGCTGCATGTAGT
>JABMOV010000131.1 GCA_013203145.1 Fidelibacterota bacterium | reverse complement strand
TGTGCCAAAAACGGTGCAACCGTATTTTTTTGCAATTTGTACAGCAGCAGTACCAAGTCCTCCGGCGGCAGCTTGAATCAAAACGGTGTCTGAAGGGCGTAGGCGTCCCATTTCCATGAGAGCAACCCAGGCAGTCATAAAGCTCACGGAATAGGCGACATTTTCTTCTGGTGAATATCCGGGTATCGTAGGGAGAGCCTGCACAGCCGGGATGGTGATGTATTCAGCATAACAACCAAATTGGTTGGCAACGATGACCGGATCACCAATTTTATGGGATGTGACATTCTCTCCGATAGCGTCTACAGTGCCAAACGCTTCCATACCCAGTGTGTAGGGCATTTTTGGTGCCCACTGATACAAACCTTTACGCGATTGGATTTCGGCATAGTTTAAACCAATTGTCTGAATTTTAATGCGGACTTCACCTTGTTTGACATTTGGTTTTGGAACATCTTGTATTTTAAGGACGCTCGGTTTACCGTGTTTTTTTAGAATGTATGTTTTCATTTCATTTTGCCTGATTTTACGACGTGGATTTTAGGGACAAAAGATGAAATGAATTTTATTTTCTTTAATTAGTCCAGTCATCGCGATTACGATTTATTGTGAGAGGAATCTACTCAATTATTAAAAATCATACCAATTTTCACTCAAATCTAACCAACCATAATTCTTTTTTTCGATTAATATAATTTTCTTCTCTCTCCGCCACTTTTTGATTTTTCTTTCGTACTCCAAAGCTGCATAGACGTCATTGGTCTCTTCATACCAAACTAACTTCGTAATATTATATCGTTTTGTGAATCCATCTATTTTCTTTTGTTTGTGTTGCCAAACGCGACCAAGAAGATTTGATGTTACACCAACGTATAGTCGTTTTGATAAACTTGACATAATGTATACATAATAAGATTTCATGATCAAATTTAATATGAAATTTGTAATAATTATAATTGTGCGATTAGTATAAAAAAAGAAAAATTTTCACACATGTCTTCGACATGGTTGGAAATGACACAACCACTGTCATTCCGAACGTAGAGAGGAATCTAAAATGTTTGATATAGTGACTTTATTATTGATAGTGAAGATTTCTCATGCATGTCTTTGACATGATTCGAAATGACAATTAATAATGTTGTTTAAAAAGAAATATGTCTTCGCGATCTCACTACCCATTTTTAAAATGAGGTTGCTCTGTTATTCCCCCGACTGCTTATCTAAAGTTGACAGGATTCCACTCATTCTTCACAATGACAATTATAAAAAAAGGCGCCAAAATGGCGCCTTTAATAAAAATAAGAATTAACGTATTCTAGAAATAGTATTGCCTGTTATCAACAATATCAGCATTGGTTTTCAAATCCTCTAACCAATCACGAAAAGCTTGATTCTGTTTTGTGGATAATAAATCCTGTTCAAGTACATTCTCCTGAACTTCAAAATCAGTAGAATCGTAATCTGCTACAGAAACCAATTCAATAATGGCGTGTCCGCGAGCTGTTTCTACAGGTCCAACAATATCACCTGGGTTTGCACCAAGTAAAGCACCAATTACAAAATAACTACGACCGACAGAAGTAAATCCACGACTCAACTTTTTAGTATCGTTTACCGCGCGTTCAAGTTTATCATCACCGTCTAAAATATCCAGTATTGATTTCCCACCATGGATATCCATGAGATAGTCAGCAGCTTTTGATTTTGTGAGTACCATCGTTTTTTCTTTTGTCAGGTCACGTTTAATGCCATTTTTGACGTCATCGAAGGGGGTAGATCCTTCGGGGATGACACTGTCCAACGTAGCAATAATAAATGCACCATCGGTATCGAAAACATCACCAATATCGCCAAGTTCACTTTTAAAAGCAAAACGAACAGCAGAGCGGGAGGAACCGATCCCTGAGATAAATTCAGCTTCTGAATCAAAGTGACGTGATGTCTTTGCTTCAACGTGATTCGTATCTAAAGCTGCATCAAATCCATAATCCAGCGCATCGTAGCTAAATACTACAGATTTCTTTCTGAGGGCATCACGAGTCTGGTTGCTCATTTCAATTTTTAACAGAATATGGGCAGCATGGATTTCAGCTTTTTCACCAGTAGTACGTTTATCCAACACTTTAATAATATGTTGACCAAAACGAGTTTGAACGGGACCCACAATATCACCAACATTAGCATTAAATGCAGCATCCTCAAATGGTTTAACCATTTGACCTTTGCCAAACCATCCTAATTCACCACCACGGGAAGAATCGATGGAAACCTGATTGCTTGGGTCGGTTGTATATTGGTTTGCTAAATCAGCAAAACTTTCACCTTTGGATACACGGGCAATGATGTCATTTACCAGAGTTACTACGTCTGCAGAATCAGAAGCAGAAGGACCTTTGTCCCACGATACATAACGTAGAATACGTTGCTCAGGACGTTGAAACTCGTCAATTCGTTCATTGTAATTGGCTAACATTTCATCTTCGCTGGGTTCAACTTCTTCAGTCTCAAAAGCGCGTTGCGTTACATGAACGGCATTTATGGTATAATCAACATTTCGCTTTAGATATTCGTCACGTACTTCGTCTTCAGTGACGGAAACGGATGATAGAATCATTTGCTGCAATTTGTAATTCGGCAAATAGGTATTCTTCATGAATTGTTCAACAGGAGCCCATTCATTACCCTGGGGATTACTAATGGCTTGTTCGTATTTGACTGGATCAAAAGCACCGTTTGTAAGGAAAGAAGAATTCGATTGCAAAAACGGGGGAGGATTATTTCTAAGATGATACAAAACTTCATCGTTTGTGGCAGAAATATCAAGTCGCTTGATTTCCTGTTGCATAAGGATTTCCTGAACAAGGTTATCCCATACTTCTTTTCGCGTCTTGTTAATCTGTTGGTCATTTATCTCCTGACCACTTGATCGAACTTGTTCTAATTGTTGACTGACAAGCTGTGAGAAATAATCAGGTGAAATGGACTCACTATTTACTTTTCCAAGGGTAGTTCTTGGATCGACGCGACCAAAAATTTCATCAATGATATTGGCGCCACCAACAAGACCTCCAACGGTCATACTCAGTACAAATAAGATTAACAGTGCCCAGAGGACAAAGTGCATCCGATTGCGCATGGATGTCATAAGTGCCATAAAATTTCCTTTAGATGTTTAAAATTAGCGGGATAAAAATGGGTGCGAATTTATGACGGATGTAATGGTGAAGCAATCCATGATAATCGACATTTATTTATATTTGAGATTGATAATATCCTATATCATGGAGATGTGTCAAAAATACTGGTAACTTTGCATGCCAAATATTATCGAGGGAACCATGAAACACCTTTTATTCATTACCATAATTATCTCAACCATTTTTGCTCAAAATGAGTACCCGGATTTTAAATGCGGTCGCAGTTATATGTCGCAACCGGGAACATCAGAAAGAATTCTCACGACGGAAAATCAAGATAAATTTGATGTTTCATATTATGGCATAAATATTAGAATTGATCCGGATGCCCAGACAATTGAAGGATTTATAGAGATAGAAGGAACGGTAATTGATGCTGATTTATCTGTATATGAATATAATCTAAGCAATTACATGTCAGTAGACTCTGTGAAGGTGGGGGATGAGATTCCCACCTATAATCATATTCAGAGTTTGGTTTCAATCACGCCTGATTCTTCACCAGCGATCGGTGAATCGTTCCATCATACTATTTATTATAATGGATCCCCATCGTCTACTGGTTTTGGTTCTTTCCGTTTTGATGAAAGAAATGGACGAACCCTTATAACGACCCTTTCTGAACCGTATGGTGCCCGGGATTGGTGGCCATCTAAAGATGCTCCACAGGATAAAGCGGATTCTGTTGATATATATGTTACTGTTCCCAGCGAATATATTGTGGCATCCAATGGAACTTTAGTAGGTATTACAACTGAAGCCCCTAGTTCCCAGAGATGGCATTGGCATGAATCGTATCCAATAACAACCTATCTTGTCTCGTTAGCGATTTACCCATACTATACCTGGGAGGATACCTACACATCGCCATTAACGGGTGAAACACTTCCGCTGAATTATTATGTTTATCCTGAAGATTCAGCTGACGCACATGAAGATTTTAACATTATGGATGCATCAATAGGAATATTCGCCGAACTTTTTGCGGAGTATCCATTTATGGGCGAGAAATACGGTATGGCTGCTTTTCCCTGGGGTGGAGCGATGGAGCATCAAACGTGTACCAGTTACGGTGATGGATTGATAACAGGTGATCATTACAGAGATTATATTTTAGTCCACGAGTTAGCACATCAATGGTGGGGTGATTTGGTCACGTGTTTTGATTTTCATCATATTTGGATAAATGAAGGATTTGCAACGTATAGTGAAGCTCTTTGGGTAGAAGAATATTATGATGAAGAAGCGTTCTGGAATTACATGGATTCACGAATGGGATTTGAGGAATGGTGGGCGAACCCAGCGGTATATCGGTATGATGCAGATGCTGGAGACCCGATTTTTCATACAACTGTGTACAAAAAGGGTGCGTGGGTTTTACATATGTTGAGGCATGTTGTTGGGAATGGAACGTTTTTTGAGATAATGCAAACCTATGCTGCTTCGCCAGATTTCGCCTATAAAACAGCATCCACAGAACAATTTCGCGACTTATGCGAAACCGTTAGTGGATTAGATTTAGATGCCTTTTTTCAACAGTGGATTTATGAAAGCCATTATCCTGAATATGTCGTTTCATTTTCTAATCAGACAAATGCTGTTGAGATTACCATAAGTCAATCCTCCCAAGCCGGTGCCGTTTTTACTATGCCACTGGACTTAGACATTGTATGTCAGGATACGACCATACGATATGTTGCACAAAGTTCAAATTCATCAGATTTGTTTTTTGTTAATCTCCCAATCGGTCAATCTGCACAATACATCGAACTTGACCCAGACAATTGGGTGATGAAAAAAGTGCAATACATGAATATTAATCCACCAGGGGTTTTGCCAGATGCTTTTTATGTTAAGGGTATTTATCCCAACCCATTTAATTCAAATACGCAAATTGAATTTTCACTCCCTACCGCTGAAGATGTTCATATAAACATCTATAACATCAATGGTCAAAAAGTGTGGCAAACGTTGCAGTCTTTTGCACCAGGTACTCATTTGATAAGTTGGAATGGACGATCATCAACTGGCATCCTTCAGGGAAGCGGGACGTACATTGCTCAAATCCAAATGGGCCCATTTCAGGATCAACTAAAGATTTTACTTATTAAATAGAGCTCAGTATTAACTTTCCGCCCATGTTGTCGTCACGATTAATAATCGTATCAGGATTCGTTTTAATCGCAGGATGTGGAACCAAACCGCATGTAACTGCCTGGCACACTCCAAATCAACCTGAAATAGTTGAATACGTAAAAGTTTTAAAAGTCGGAGGACGAAAAGATTCCATATTAACGAAGAGAATCAGATATTACTCAAATGGTCAAATGGCAGATAACATACTGATCAAAAGTGGTGTCCCTCAGGGGAAATATCAGTCTTGGTGGTCCAATGGTAATCCGAAAATTGCAGGTCAGTACGATCTTGGATACCGTAATAAAAAATGGGTTTTCAAGTCAGAAAATGGCTCAATTGATTCGATACGGAATTACAATAATGATGTTTATAATGGTGAAATTATTGACAATTATTCTACTGGATCACCAAAATCTATTAAATACTATGCCGAAGGTGTTCTTCATGGAAAATTCCAACAATATGACAAAAATCACCTAAGGATTTCTGGTACGTTTAATTACGGTCAAAAAAATGGTGAATGGATTTGGATTAGTGCAGATGGGAATCGTGATTCGGTGCGAACATTTTTAGATGGATTATTAGATGGCGATCGGGAAAATTATTCTGATGAGGGTGTGTTGATCCACCGAAAAACATACAGGTCAAATAAGCTGGAAGGACCGGTCGAAGAATTCTATCCAAATGGATCAAAAAAATTGAAGGGTAGCTATCAAAAAGAAATACCACATGATGCGTGGACATGGTGGAATGAAGATGGTAATCCAATTCGCACAATAACGTACCAAAATGGTGTAAAACATGGAAAATATTCCATTTTTGAGGAATCAAAAAAGCGCTCACAGACGGGTGAATATAATTTGGATGAACGTCATGGAAAGTGGATTTGGTACAATACTGCGGGAAAAATAGATTCTGTCATTGAGTTTGCTAACGGAATTAAAAGTGGTGAATATTCAAAATGGCATCGTAACAACGAGAAATCCGTAGTGGGTCAATTTGCTTCTGGTATGATGGATGGCAAATGGATATGGTTTGACAGCAATGGTGAAATAGATAGCCTCAAAACATATAATAATGGACAATTAGACGGTGATATGGAACTCTATCACACAAATGGGGAATTATCCATAATTCAATCATATAGCATGGGACTAAAGTCGGGAAGAATGAAATCCTACTATAGCAATGGACAGCAAGATTCGGAATGGACATATGTTGACGGAAAACGTCACGGACCATATACAGTTTGGTCACGATCAGGTGAAATTCAGGAATCCGGGTCATATTTACATGATATACTCGATGGATTGATTGAGAGGCATTTTTCTTCAGGAGGACAATCCTCGGTAGCAACCTATAATGATGGAATTCTCCATGGCGTATTACGAGTATTCAATACATCTGGAAACGTCGTGAAAGAACAATATTATCTGCATGGAATATTGGCCTGTGAATTTAAGAATTACTCTGATGGTACCAGAAAGTATGCATCCGTTCTTCATGGAGACACGATCATTTACGAAGAAAATTGGGACAAATATGGTCAAGACCAAGGTGTGGAATCAACCCAGGACATTGAAAAGAATGAAGATTACTATATTTCTGGAATTGTAAAATTAGAGAAAAAGACATCTGATAATATATCTCATGGCGTTCATTGGGGGTTTAATGAAGATAGATCAGTAAACTCTATCATTGTATACGATCAAGGTTCTGTGATTTTGAAGCGCGGATGGAATCGTAGTGAGTCAACTTCTTCGGATACTCTTTTCCATTCGGGTCATTGCATAAACTACTTGTCTAATGACACATATTTAAGTGAACCAGATATTGTATTAAATAAAATAATTACAGAAACACAATAACATATGATTGAAACATTAATTTTGTATACGAAACAATGGATACCTACAGTATCCATCATTTTCACTGGAGTTTTATTGGGATACTTTTTTAAACGAATCATTCACAAGCGATTGGTCAAGCTTGCCTCAAAGACTGAATGGCGTGGTGATGATATTGTGTTTCAAAGTTTAAAATCACATATTGTACTTTGGTTTTCTTTAGCCGCTTTTTATGTGGCCAGTGATGGCATCCAACTTGGTGATCCATACACCGAATATTTAGCAAAATTAGTTCAGATAGTTCTCATTTTATCGGTCACTTTGGTATTAAGTAAAATTTTGGTGGGAATGCTACAAATATGGTCTGATTCACAAGAGGGCGGATTTCCATCAACAGAGTTGTTCACAAATCTAATTCGAATTGTCATCATAATCATTGGTGTGCTGATTGCATTAGAGTCGCTTAACCTTTCCATAGCGCCATTCTTAACAGCTTTGGGTGTTGGTGGTTTGGCTATTTCTTTAGCGTTAAAAGACACATTATCAGATTTCTTTTCTGGTCTACATATATTGTTAAGTAAAAAAGTTGCTCCCGGAGATTTTGTAGAATTGGATACAGGTGAAATGGGGTATGTAGAAAACATTACCTGGCGAAACACTTCAATGAAAGAGCGATCCAATAATATTATATCCATACCAAACTCAAGATTATCAACGGCCATTGTCCGAAACTTTAATTCTATTGATTCTGAATTCAGAGTTAACGTAGACGTAGGTATATCTTATGACAGTGACTTAGAACATGTACGTAAAGTGACACTTGAAGTGGCGAATCAAGTGGTTGAAGACAATCCTGGAGCAGTGAAAACTTGGGTGCCTCAAATGCGATACTTCATGTTTGGTGATTCCAGTATCAATTTTAGAGTACTGTTTCGTGTAAAAAAATACGGTGAGCAACATGAATTGATAGATACATTTATACGCCGTTTACATAAGCGATTTAATGCCGAAGGAATTGAAATACCATTTCCGATACGTACTATAATTCATAAAAAGGACGGCGAATAATGCCAGCTATATTGGGAGCAGTTTTTGCAGGTTTAGCGGTCATCCTTGGTGCGTTTGGTGCTCATGCATTGTCCGGAAACCTTTCTGATTCCGATATGCAAACATTTCGTACTGCTGTTCAGTATCAATTTTTACATGCAATTGGAATGATATTAACAAATTTTTCAAAACGATTAGAGTTAGCAGGGTGGATATTTTTAGCTGGAATAATTGTATTCTCAGGAAGTTTATATCTGATTGTTGCTTCGGGAATAAAAACATTTGGTATGGTCACTCCAATAGGTGGAATACTTTTTATTTCTGGTTGGACAATATTTGGTTATCAATTATGGAAGGAAAGACAGAATGCATCTGAGGATTAGACCATTTAATCTTGAAACGAAACAGTATTACCAAGATCATGATCATTTTCATGAAGGTGATGCAGGATTGGATTTATTTGTTATATATGAACAAACGATTGAGCCTGGTGAAACTGCATTTATTCATCTTCAAATTGCCTGCGAGAATACAGAAAACCTCCCCTATTTGCTGATGCCACGTTCAAGTATTTCTAAAACGCCACTTCGAATGTGTAATTCAATCGGACTCATTGATGGCGGATATCGTGGTGAAATCATTGCTGCTGTTGATAATATCAAAAGTGAGCCATATAAAGTGACATCGGGGCAGCGTTTATTTCAACTCGTATCTATGACAGGATCACCCATCCATTTGGATTTAGTGGAAGAATTATCTGATACGTCACGAGGTGAAGGTGGATTTGGTAGTACGGGGAAATAATTACCAATATTTGCGAAATGATGTTTAAACTTTAAAATTCGCAACGAGAAACGATTCCGACAATTGTTTTTCAAGCTGATACTAATGGCATACTTGAAGTAATATAATCTGCGATCTATAAATCATAAATATACAGTTGTGTTTTACTTTATTGTTATAAATTATCCTGTTATATAGATGGAGTTACAGTAATCCATCTATTATTAAATCCAAACAGAATATATTTCGGGAGATGAATTGAGGTTCCAAAAAACCATTATTGCCATAATCTTTTTATTTATATCATGCGTGTTCGCCCAATCAGGTGTGATAGAGCTGCATAAACCATCCATTGAGATTGATCATCGTGACTCGGGTGACAATCAATACCAATTAGTTCAATCCCAGGTTGATCATCCTCTGATTGTTCGAGTAACAAAAGATAATATTCCTGCGACAAATGAAGCAGTGTTCTTTAGTATTGTTACTGCACCATCAAAGGCGAAAGAATATAAAGTATCTGAATCTAAAGTTCTTACGGATAACGAAGGTTATGCCTCAGTAGAATTCACAACGGGTTCCAAACATGGTGAATATATTATTTCATCTAAAATAATTGGTACCGATCCATTAGCAAACGAAGTGTTTTTCCATGTTTACGCCAGGAAATCTAATTGGATATTCCTACTCGTTATGGGATTATTGGGAGGACTGGGTTTATTCCTGTATGGTATGGAAATGATGAGCGAAGGGATGAAAAAATCCGCTGGGAATAAAATGCGGACTATCCTTGAGAAACTCACTGCCAATAGATTTATTGGGTTATTTGTTGGAGCCTTTGTGACGATGGTAATCCAGAGTTCAAGTGCCACAACGGTGATGTTGGTAAGTTTTGTTCATGCGGGACTAATGAGATTTGTACAAGTATTGGGGGTCCTTCTAGGGGCAGGTATTGGGACAACCATTACTGCACAATTAATTGCATTCAAGATAACAGATTATGCGTTAATTATGATCGCCACAGGTGTGGCTTTGTATATGTTTTCAAAAAAGGATATTTACAAATATCTGGGTGAACTCATCCTTGGGTTTGGCATGTTATTCTTTGGTATGCATTTGATGTCGCAAGCTATGATTCCACTGCGAACACACGATGTGTTTATTGATCTGTTGCTAAAACTAGAAAACCCATTAATAGGCATTTTAATTGGTGCAATATTTACTGCATTGATCCAAAGTAGCAGTGCCTTTACCGGAATTATTATCGTTTTGGCCGTGCAGGGAGTCTTGACTCTTGAAGCGGGAATTCCTTTGA
>JABMOV010000130.1 GCA_013203145.1 Fidelibacterota bacterium | reverse complement strand
TTGAATCAGGTTCAATGGCCTGATAAATGATATAATAGGCGACATCAGTTGCGTCTACACTATCCCAGGACAATCGAACTTCACGATGTAATTCTTCGGCTGATAGGTTTGTAGGTGAATCGGGATATGGCGTTTCTGCTTCGGCACGCTCATAAGCTCCCAAATCGGGGTTAGAATTAGCAGGCTGAACACGGGCGCTATCTGCCAGATCAAGACCTTCAATATTTACTGTCGATCCGTTTCGCGGATGTGAATAACTGCCCACCCCAGCTCCAATTGCATGTGAGGCCAGGCTCAATGTATAATCATCATTTGCTGGATCAGTAAAGAGTGGGTCGATATCAAGACTATTTGCATAATTGAATCCTGGAACCATTCCGCCATTTTCAATTAATGAATTGGTAATTTGTATATCTGCACCTGAAATTGGCCACCCGTCATTGGCTGTTGAATTATCCCAAATAATTGAATTGAAAAAGTGGGCATTGGAAACCTCGACTGCAGGATTACTGCTAGAAGAATAATTATTTGTGATGGTCGTATGCTCAATGATTATATGCACATTCGAAGAGGAAGCTGCAATCGCCGCACCCGGTGCATTCGTATTTGAATTATTTATGAAAAGCGAATTCGAAATTGTGGCCCATTTCTGAGTTTGATTATAATAGAAAATTGCAAGGGCTCCACCGCCTGATGTAGCACTGTTTTCATCAAACACACAACGATCAATTAGTATTTCTGCTGCATTTAAAGTGGCAATCGCTCCACCTGTATCTGTGGCAGAATTCCCATTAAATGAACAATTTATAAATTGTGGTTCACTGGTTTCAGAAGAAATAAATGCAGCTCCACCTTGATAAGCGGTATTATCTGTAAATGAACAATTCTCAAAATATGGGGAACTTTCAATGTATATGGCTCCACCCTAATTATTTGTATATACGGCGTTTCCTTCAAAACTACAGTTTAAGAATTTTGGATCAGATCCACCCCACAGTTTTACTGCACCACCATTGCCATCTGGTGTGCAATTCTGTATAGTAAATCCGATAATTTGAGTAGTTGTATCAGCTAAAAAGACGAAATTAATAAATCGTTTTTGAGACTGACCATCAACAAATGTGGAATCCGGTCCTTTTTGGCTCATAAGTACAAATTGCATTTCTGGTGCGGTTAAATCCAGATCGTAGACACTATCGTATGTCCCCGGTAATACAATGATAGTGTCTCCATCAGCAAAGTTTGGATTTGCTGTGCCTTCACCCCAGGCACGTCCAATGGATTGGAATGGTAATTCCGGCGAACCATCCCCTGAGTTATTATTGCCATTTTCTGCATCAACATACCAGATTGGTTCACTGTAACCCGGTTGAGCAGATGCAATTTCTGAAGAAACACCTGTGTATCCTGCAGAATTATGTGCTGCGATACGGAAATAGTATGGGGTATTATTTTGCAATCCTGTGGCAGTGTAGGTTTCTGTATCAACTGCAATTTGTTCAATAGAATCATTAGCGGTTGCAACAAAATCATCCGTTTCGCTCATATAAACAATGTAATAATCTATATTTCCATTTACGTCCGGGTTTTCATCCCAGGTGAGATCAACAGCGTAACTGGAACCTTCTGCCATAAGGTTCTGTACCTGACGTGGGTATGGTGAAACGCCCAGTGGATTTTCAAAAGCACCTAAGTCAGGATAAACTGCACCTGCGCCGTCAGGCCGATTATTTCCTTCAATATCAGTTGACGGAGCAGTATATGACTCCCATCCCGTCCATCCTGCACCTATGGCCGGACTAAAATCAGATAATTTATAATCACCATTTGCGGCATTTACAAATTGCGGATCACTCAACTGGTTTTCATTATAATTGTAAAACCAACTAAACTGATCACCATTTTCGATAATATTATAATTAGCACGGAAAGTGGTGGAATTACCACCATCTTCAATATTTTCTAGACCGCTTTGTGTAGCATAGTTACCCCAAACAATGGAGTTAAACATTTCAAGTTTTTGATTGTTTGGCCAACCGTCAATGTAAATACCACCTCCGATTGATTCCCCTCCTCCACCATACATGGCGGAATTATTGGCAACCGTTGTGTTTACCAGGCTGACAATTTCACCTGATCCATTTATATCAATCTGGATATACAATCCACCACCGTATGCTGTTTCACCCCAAAAATTAGGATAGCCTGCTGTGGCCTTATTATTAACAATTAGACAATTTTCGAACGCTACACGTGAATTGATATATATAGCTCCACCTTTGGCTGAATTCCTGGCTTCTACCGCATTACCATCAAATGTACAATTAATAAATTGAATTGGATTATTAACATTGTTAAAACCAGCAATAAAAACTGCACCACCATAGGCTTCACCATTTGTATTCGAAGCAACATTATCAGTAAATACACAGTTATAAAATCCTGGCAAACCGCCAGACCACATCACAGCAACTGCTCCGCCATTTTCAGCTTCATTTTGTGTAAATATACAATTAAAAAATTGTGGAGACGCTCCATTAATCCAGATAGAACCTCCGTAAGTATCATTATTGCCCTGATTACCATTTTTAAATGTGAATCCGGTTATTTTTGTGTTTGGAGATACCCCATTGTCAAACCCAAAATGTCGATGATTATTATCAGAGGATAATATTGTTGAATCAGCTCCTTTTTCCGATACTATAATTAAATCTTTTGCGCTAAGATAAATTTCATAATTGCCAATACCCTCATACGTTCCAGAAAGAACCATAACCGTATCTGTACCTGTAGCCGCTGAATCTATCGCTGCTTGAATCTGGTTAAAGGGAAAGGTTGGACTTCCTTCACCATTGGTTCCCACATCATCTACATACCAGACTGGACCAATATATTTTGGAATTACAGCAATTTCAAGTGAAGATGTGCCTTCATAGCCATCATTATCAATCGCCGTTACCTTAAAGAAATAGGTAGTGCCGTTGGTTAATCCAGCGGCAGTAAACGTTTCTGTCCCTGTGGCAACTTCGCCTACTGAATCATTGGATGTTGGAGTAAAATCTTGAGTAACACTTTGATAAACTGCATAGCGATTCAAGTCAGCATCATTGTTAGCGTCCCATGTCAATACGGCTTGGTGATGGCCAGCTTGCCCCATAAGGTTTACTACTTGGTCTGGATAAGGGGAAACTGCCAGAGTATTTTCATAGGCACCAACGTCTGGATTTCCACCACCACTTCCTGGACGATCATTACCCAGAATGTCATCTGTTGGCGCTGAAGTGCTTTCATAAGAGCCAATACCAGCACCAATACAAAAACTGCCATTCGTTAGGGAATAATTATAGTTACCTGCATTGGTGAAATTTGCTGGTACATCAATATCGTGATTACCTGCCCAAGATGCCAGTGCTCGATCTTCAAGATTGTTATAGTCGCTACGAATTGATGAGCCATTTCTGAAAATGCCCGGTTTATCATCTGCGCCATTATCCTGCACAATTGTATTAAAAATGATTAAATCCTGGGCGTTATCTTGTAATGCTATTCCACCGCCCTGTGACTGTGTTCCATTTGCTACAACTGAATTACCAGTGATAGTACAATTGACAATCTTTACAACCTTGTTTGAATACCATGATGCTAGACCTATGAATATTCCTCCACCTTGGCCTTGAAAGCTATTATTGGATTCAGAATAGTTCTCTGCAATCACGCAATTTATTAAATTAGTTCGTGCATGAATCGCTAGAGCTCCACCATATGCGTCCCAACCAGCGCTTACGGTCGAATTATTTAAAAAATAAGTTCTTTCAAAGGTTACTGGTGTGTCAAATGAATTATCAAAATCGGCAATAAATACAGCTCCGCCTGATCCAGAACCAGAATTATAGTCAGCGCTGTTTGAATCAATATGGCAATCAGTGAACTGGGGGGAACCCTTACCGATAAATATCGCACCACCACGCGAGTCATTGCCGGAGGGATCAGTATTATTATTTTCAAAAGTACAATTTTCAAATATCGGATTGGGAGATTGGTATTCTCCTCCAATTGCGACAGCACCACCCCAATATCTACTAAAGTTGTCGTCAAATGTACAATTGCGGAAAATGGGTGATGAACTTTCAATAAACACTGCTCCGCCTTGATCCCATGACCCAACTACTTCGTTACCAATAAAAATACAATCTGTAAAAATTGCGTTTGACGGGTTATTTCCACTACCATAAAATGCTTCGTTTACTATAAAAATCGAACCACCGTGGGCACCGTTTTTTCGTCCGTTGGTGAGTGTAAATCCAGAAACTTGAAATGTTGTGTCCTGTCCGTTAACAATTATAAAATGGCGAAATGAATCCTCTGCATCTAGCGTAGTTAATCCAGCTCCAGATTCAGATATTATTACAACATTTTTACCATTTGAATTAATAGCGCGATTACCTGCGCCAGAATATGTACCAGCTTTTACCATTACAGTATCATTTATATTCGCTTGTTGAATACCATAATCAATTGTGGCGAAAGGTGCACTTGTAGATCCATCATTACTATTATTTCCACCTGCTGCGCTGGTAGCGACCCACCAAACTGGACCATTATATAATGGCGTTGCACTTTCTTCATTTGTTAGAGCACTGTAATCACCAGCGCTGTTTTTTGCCTTCACACCATAATAGTAGATTGTATTATT
>JABMOV010000129.1 GCA_013203145.1 Fidelibacterota bacterium | reverse complement strand
TGGGGTGTCCGTTGAAATGTAGCAAGTCCAGACGTAAATAGTATAAGAAAGACTAAGCTGAGTGGGAATAGAAAAGGCTGACCCTAATAAGTATAGAATCAGCCTATTTCATTAGCAGATTGTTCAATCCTTGTTCACACAATGTTCACATTTTTCTGTAAGTGTAGTAATATCTGGTAGCTCGTCGGGCTACTCACCCGAGATACTATTTTAGTAATATCATCTGGTTTGTCTGTACAAACTCGCCAGCTTGAATCTGGTAGAGATACATACCAGAAGAAACAGGCCTACCGTACCTGTCTGTACCATTCCAAAGTGCAGACCTGTAGCCAGCCGTCATGTCAGTGTTGACAAGATTGATAATCTGTCTACCTAACAAATCGTACACATTAATACTAACATAAGCATCTTCTGGAAGATCATATCGAATCGTCGTAGTTGGGTTGAACGGGTTGGGGGATGCAGGGTGTAAAGCATAATTTAGTGGCACAGGGGATATATCCTCACTAAATATTGATAACCAATCAAAGCTAATCTTTGTAATTCCGGAATAGTTGTCAAACTGTGTCATGGGCTGATTAACTAAGAAATAATCGCTGTTATTACTTTTAATGTAAGTACGTGGATCGCCATTATACCAAGAACCCCGGTAAAAGGGATTATTTGCGTCTTGAATATCGAATATCTCAATACCATCAGTAACATATATGGCTAATAGACTATCATTCAAATATGTTGCAGAATGTCCGTTATTATAATATGATGGAAGAAAATCAGGTGGTGGGATGGAAATAGTTGTTAGCAGAGATGGATTTATTGGATCAGTAATACTATAAATCCAAAGTGAGTCAACTTGATTTGAACCGACAAATAATAATTCATCATGAACCGATATGTTTCGAAATAATGAAGGCAGATTTAGTGTTGTAACAAAATTAAGAGAGTTTTTTTCTCGCACATCTACATAATTAGATCCATATTCAAAATAACGAATATAAATATATTGTCCAACTTCAACTGAAGACAATATCCTACCAGTACTATAATTAACTTCAGTCACTACTTGAGGGTTAGAAAGATTTGAGAAATCAGTTTTATAAATTGAATTGTAATCGCGAATGAGCACATAATTATCTATAAAATGAATTTTGCTTATGTCATAATACCCAGGGCGATAATCTATCAGTACGGGTGTTAATTGCCATTGATCTCCAAGTGCATATATTGATAAACTGCCTACTCCTGCATTACCCTGAACGCTTGGATAATTTGTTACATACAAATTATTGTTATGTAAAGCCAAAATATTAGATATGTTTGGCAAGGAAATATCTATTATATGATTAATCTCATAAGTCCCAATATTAAAGACACTGATAATTTCACTATTGCTGATTGGTACTAATAATGTATCATTGTTGAAAAATGGAAAAAACCATTCTTGACTCCATAAAGTGTCTAAGATTGTATAATTCACATCTATATTTTCAACTAGTGGTTCAATAGTGATGGACTGAGAGATTTCGGATGTAAAATATTCGTCAAAGACATACAGGGTAATTATTTTTTCACCAGAACTAACGGGAGTAATGCTGACTTCACTGCTGTTTATTGAACTTAGAATGCAACCGGGCGCCTCCCATAAATAAGCAAGACTATCGCCATCAACATCCGTGCTAAGAGTCGCATTAGCAGTTAATAAGTCACCCCAAACCAAGGTGTTTTGTGTCATGGAAAAATTTGCAGTTGGCGCTTGATTATCCAATGCGAAAACTTCAGATGTGGCTGTCGTGCTTTGGCCGTTGGTTGCAGTTAATGTTAATGAAATGATATAGGTTCCTTCCACATCCGGAACAAACTCGGTTGACGATAAATTTGAAGAAGTTAATTCACTGTTGCTCCCCACTGGTAAAGAATCAAAACTCCAATAATATGAACTCACTGTTGTTGAATTATCTAAGGTAACCCATAATGAATTTAAACTAGTCAATTCATTCAAGGGTATTATGTCATCAGCAATAATATCCGCCGCAATTTCATCAATTAGTATATCTTTTATATTCTTTGCCTTTGCTCTTAATTTTGTGATACTATTTAAATAATTACGTCCTTGTGCAATTAATATCGCTACACTTACTGTTTGAGTGTCACCTGCGGCAAATGTAAAAGGTCCCATAGACATTAAAAATCTGCGATCGCCGGAAGAATGTGTCATCGGGTCAATCCAACCTGTTCCCGCAACCGGATCTCCAGAGTGAATATATGGTGTAACCAATCCAGTAGTTGGATCTATATAAGGATTACCAATTCCATTTAGTCCTTGCAAATAGTAATATGCCTCCCAAGCTGATTCGGGATCGCTCCAATCAACTCCGCCACCATTTATATATTTAGCAAATGCTGTTATTCCAATTTCTGATTCATTTTCTACCGGAGTTTTTAAAGGTACATATCCAACAGAAGGAGTACTAATTCCAAAATCACTATCAACTCCATCATTCCACGCATAACCCATTTCTAAATCAAGGTCATACCCTACAAAGTCATCAGTAGCATTCCCTAAATCTGGGTCTGACCAATATCCAATATAAGTTGAGTCAATCGCGGATCCCTTATTAATAAGTGTCCACTCAAAAACAACCATATCTTGAAATATTCCTAATGTGTCAAAACAATAAGTATAAACTTGCTCTTCAATAAAAAGTGGTTGCGTTCCAAATACACTGCTGTGTGTTGCTTGGTTTGCATCATTTGCTACCCACCAGGCAACTTGTTTTCCAATAATTTTAGGATTCCCATTTTCATCTAATGGAGCACCATCACTTATGGGCCATTCTATATAATCTGTTGATGTGAATTCGCCTGCATTCAGCAAAAATATTCTATATTGATCTAAACTTGGATCATCTGGTTGACCGGAATTAATTTTACCCGGTTGTAGCTCGCTCGAATATTCCACAATAGATGTTCGAATTTCATTATTTACTTTCCCAGCTACCCATAAACCGGATGCATAGACAATAGAATTGTTTTCATTTTCCGGCCATGTTAAACCTGATTGTCCATTGACATGATATGTGATAATACTGCCATCATTTAACATCCAATTTCTTATTCTATTTGCATCAAGCTGCTGATAATGATTATATATTCTTGAATCATCTGATTGAATCTCAGGCTTCGCGCATACAGCAATGCTATTGTGGATTAATAAAATTATACAGATCTGATATATGCATTTCATTTCACAACTCCTTTGCTAACAAATCTTATAGCTCTTATACGGATAGTACGGGATTAACTAAATACAAAGTCATGGGGCGTAAAAGAGCAGTTTGGGATATAACCCAATTAATAATCAGATAATATGATCAAAATATAAATATTAATCGTTATGTAATACAGAATTATATATTGTGGACGTGTATGCTGACCATTTTTGTTATCACCTCAATTATTTATCTTGGAATGTCAAAGGAAAGATATTGTTAGATAGAATTAGAAAAGGCTGATCCCATTTAATCTGAATTCAGCCTATTTCATTTGCAGATTGTTCACACTATGTTCACATTTTTCTGTAAGTGCAGCAATATCTGGTAGCTCGTCGGGCTCATAACCGCCAGTTGGCGGACGTAGGTTCGAATCCTTCCCCCACCACTGAGAAGAAACCCTTGTCCCGATAAATCGGGATGAGGTTTTTTTGTTTTATTATAAATTTGAGTAGCTGGATACTAACTGAAACAATAATAGAAGTATTCTATTATTTGAAATTTCTAATATACCGACCTAAATATAGTTCAGTTTAATTCCTGATTTCGATTCCACCAAATAATACTATCCCATTTAGATTGACCGATTTTTTACTATCCTCTTTATTAGAACTTGTTTTATCAGAGATTCCGCCAAAAATCGATGTACCGGATGTCACAACACTCCAATCTTCAGGAACTTCAACGTCAATTCCACCGAAAATGGTAGTAAATGAAAAATTGCATCCTTCGGGATGAGCCGTCGCTTTTGTTAAGTCGATATCAAGTCCGCCAAATAATACAAATGCTTCGCCACCTTTAAAGCTTTGGGAATGTATCCGATGATCGTTACCATTAAAAATGCCATATAGATTAAAATACTCATCATCAGACTTCACACTATCCTTTTTAAAAAGTGATTGATTACCTCTGGAGCGGAAAATTATCTGTAGCCCAATTCCAATTAGAATCAACGGCCAGAAGCGCCAGATTCGGTCTAAGTTGATTATTCCCAAAGTCGTAGAGAGGAAAATAGCACCTAGAACAATTAATAATAATCCAGATGATTGACGATTTTTCCGAAATTTTGATATCCCCACGAGGATTAGTATTATTGGCCACCACTCTCCCGTGAAATGACCAAAATCCATTATATGCAGTGAATCTAAAAGAAAAAGTCCGCCTATTGCTATTAGAAGAAATCCACCAATTGAATGGCCAGTTGTAGATTTGTTTACTTTACGCATCTCTACCGTACTCCTTATCAAATTTTAGGAATAATTTATTCAGAATACTTATAAGAAAGAATTGGAGTAAATACACCAATTCGTACTCTGATATTCCACAATATTAGTATTGCCTGAATCAATATCATTTAGTGTCTGAAATAAATTTATAGTTGTCTTGATTAAATTCAAATCCTTCTAGGACAAGAGGGCAATGTTACTTCATCTGCATAAGCTGGAGATGCTGTATCCATACAATCCTGTGGATCACAGCATGTGTGGCACACGCGCTTAAATGCTCGAACCCCAAGAAGTTTGATATGGGGTGCTACAAAGTTATCTTTAATTGGTTCTTCTCGTAAAAGATCTGTGCTGAGATACTTCTTATTGTCATCTGGAAATACTGTAATTACAACAGAATCGTGACCCAAATCCTCTTGGACCTTCAAAGCTCCAAGGAAGTTTGCCCCTGATGAGATTCCAACTCCCATCCCAAGTTCCTCAGCAAGTTTTTGTGCCATCAGAATTGCATCGCCGTCATCTACGTCGACTATTTTGTCTAGCCCTTTCAGATCTAATATAGGCGGGATAAATTCATCTGATATCCCTTGAATGCGATGCTTGCCCACCTTGTGCCCCGTCGACATTGTTGGAGAGTTGGATGGTTCTAGTGGATGAATCTTTATGGAAGGATACTTTTCTCTAAGATAACGTCCCGTTCCCATAATAGTGCCGCCCGTCCCTACACCAGCAACAAATGCATCTGGACATAGAGATCGAAAACTCAATTGTCCCCAAATTTCAGGTCCTGTTGTCAGGTAGTGGGCTTCTAAATTATCTTCATTGGAGAATTGTCGTGGAAGAAAAGCCCCTTCAGTTGTCTCTGCCAACTCCTCAGCGCGTCGGATACTGCCTAGAAAACCGCCACCATCTCTACTAACAAGGACAATCTCAGCACCAAGAGACCGAATTAGATTTATGCGCTCTTCGCTCATCCAGCTTGGCATAAATATAGTCACAGGATGACCCATTGCCCGACCGATTGCCGCAAAGGATATTCCTGTGTTACCACTTGTTGCCTCAATAATCAGATTACCCGGCTTTAGAATACCGTTTAAGTAACCTTGCTCCAAAATATGAAAAGCCATTCGATCCTTAATACTACCGGTCATGTTTAGGTTTTCGGCTTTCGCATAGAGCGTTCGCGTCTTCCCTTCTAACATGAAATCAATGGCCAGAAGAGGTGTGTTTCCAATTAGGCTCGATAGCCCGCGGATTCTATTTTCAGTACCATTCTCCACAAAAGTCCTCCATTAATGTGAGATGATTTGAAATCCCTGACTATTCCAAATATTCGGATCAGGTTTAATGGGAGAACTTATAGTTTTCAATTTGAACTTTTCAATATATTGAGATATTAAATAGATGTATTTCTATTTAAAATAATTTGTTGGATTCACTGGTTTCTAATGACAAAGGGACATTCTAAATTGAACTTTTCTTCCAAGATGAAACTTTTTGTATTTTTTTTAATATCTTCATATTATAAAATATTTTCATAAATCACATGTTACTTAATTCTATTGATCAATTAATGAATTGTTGATAACATTGATTGTTAGAATTGCTCATACAGGTGTTCTTATGAAGAAAAATATCCTTCTAATCTCAATCTTAGCACTTATCATTCTCCAACCCGGATGTGATGACCCCAACGCGGTCACAATTGAAGAATTGTCAGGAAAATGGTATTTTGTTGATGGTTATTCAACTACAACAATTACATCCGATATTGATCAAGAAATTATAAATACAAGTATGCCCGGTATAGGTGAAATCTCTATTACTGGGGATATTAATTCTTCACTAAGATTTTTGAATTTCGATAGTTCATCAATATTTGTGTTGACAACACATACCTTACTTGATACAATATATCCCTATGGAATTCTATTAATTGAACCGTCATCCGATACTTCTTATTCGTCTGGGTATCTTCACTATATAAATGATACTACAATAATCATCTTTATGGGGGAATCTAATTTCAACGCAATCTCTTTCGATAGTTTGGATAATTCATTGACAATGAACTCGGTCACTTTAACTTCATTTTTTGACCCAAATATATCGATCAATTTAAATGGTACTCTTTCACCTGAAGTATTAAGCATATCAGCAAACACACCCTTTGAATTCAATTATTCAAATAACTTTTATAATGAAATAACATATTTCTCTCTTGAATTTGAGGATAATGGCCTGTTAACTGGACTCCTTGAGTTAAATATAGATGATGTGATTTCCACTGATACACTTGAAGTCACATATAACCTATTCAATGATACATTAATAATCTATAATGAATGGTTTTTGGGTAGTCAAGTATTTTCAGAGATTGATTCAATCAAAATTCAACTCTCACAAGATGTTGATCACTTATCACTAGAATTTGAAAATAAGTTATACCAAGCTGAAGAAGATACTTCGTTATTCAGTTTATTAGAATCAATTGTTGGCATGGAACAAAACTCTCTAATTGCAGTGCAATCCAGCGATAGCCTGGTATTTTCTCAAACTCAACCCTTGAGAAGAATTACGTCACGAACGAATCAGCTAATGCCATATGGGAGAAAAATTAGAAATATTCGCAAACTTTTAAAGAATAAATGATTATTTTGGAATACGTAGTTTGATAGGTTAAAAACGTTTCCTTAATATCACACAATTATCTATCCTTAGTATTATATTTTCTTTTTTCTCTATTGGTTCAAATCTATATGAAACTCCCAAATATTATTCAGATTTATTAATTTGTTTATTTATTTGATATAAATCCTTTTCAACTGTAATACTTAGTATTTTTTATTTATTAATTAAGATCGTTTTTCTTTTCCTATATTGAGAATTCCGATATAACTTAAAGCAGAAATGCCAATATTAAGAAGAATACTAGTACTATTGCTTCTGTATACAACAATTGCAGAAGCATGGAATTTTCAATACCATGTTTATGATCAAAGTGATGGTATTCCCTCTTTATTAATAGAAGGAGTAACTCAAGCAAATGATGGTACAATGTGGTTTGCAACTCGGCGAGGTATCATAACATATGATGGTACAAAATGGAAACAAAAAGATATTATTATAAATGAAATGGACTATACAAATTCCATTTTTAAACACATCAGGTATTCCAATGGGAGTATTATTGCAATTGCTCAAGCTGTGGATAACGAAAATTATATACTTTTTAAATACAATTTGAATAAATGGACAAAAATCGAAATTCCTAATGACGGTCATGGGTCAATAAAAGAATTTGTATTTTATCAAAATGGTAGTGAAGAATATTACATATTAAATACCAAGGATAGAGGAATAATATTTTATAATAATATATCGTGGTCATATATATTCGATAAATATGAAGTTATAAATACGACTATTATTAATGAAATTGTATACTTAAGTACAACCAATGGCCTATTCACATTTTCCATTTATAATGTCGATATCGAATTAATTGTACAGACTAATAATCTAATTATTTTCGGCGTATATCAAAGCCGCGATAATCATATAGACATAGTGTGTAATGATTGGATAGGTGTACTAGTAAATAATAATATCATATCATACAAATTAAATGTTTTTAAAAATACTACCACCTATAGATATTTTGAATATGAAAGGACAAAATTATTGAGTGATAGATATGATGGAGTATATTTTGGTACAAATTCGTCATTAAACTATTTGTCACATGTGTCTGACCTTTTTATCCCAATTGCAAAATTAACGGAATTGCCAGCCGAAGGAATTACTGATTTTTTCATAGATTCAGAAGAAAATATTTGGGTATGTACTCCAAGAGGAGTTTATAAAATTCAAAAATCCACTTTTATGAATTATTCAAAACAGAATGGATTACTTGATAATGAAGTATCTTCGATAAATATTGATAATACTATTTTGTTAGGGCATAATAATGGATTTACGATTTTTGATAATAAATATCCAACTACAATTCCTCTTATGGACTCTGTCGCACATCTTCAAGCAAATAGCAGAGTAATGGATATTATTTCAGATGACGATGGAAATAGATATGCTGCAATTTCACAAGCAGGTATCATGAAAATTAGTGAAAATAAAAAACAAATCTTTTCTTCAATAAGAGGGGATGTTGTTTTTGGTTTAGAGTTTTTTAATGATGAAATACTAGTAAATACAAATATGGGCTTATGTACTATTGAAAATGATATGATTATTCCGTCAGATCTATACACCTTCGCGAATAATGGTATACGGGATTTAATTACAACGATTGATAATCATCTTATAATGTCAGTTATATCTGAAGGTTTATCTGTATATAAAAATGATCAATGGTTTACATATCAATCTGAACAATTACCTTTTAATAATATCTATAAGCTGTATGAAGATGATTCAATTATATATGCTGGATCTAGAGGTGGTCTGTTGACTTTTAATATGACAAATGATCATCTCAAAAAACAAATAGAACCTTTTTCCATTGACAAACCCGTTTATATGATTGAAAAAGATCCAAAAGGTAGAATGTGGTTTGGTACAAACGATGGTGTTTTTCGATGGGATGGAGATTATTTAAGACATTATACAACTTCCCATGGATTGATAGGTCCTGAAACCAATCGTAATGCCAGTGCAATTGATAGTTTAGGTCGAATATGGATAGGGACAAATAAAGGTGTTTCAGTATACATGGAAGAATGGGATTGGGACCCTTCGCCTCCGCCCTTCGTATATATGACATATGTTGAAACGACATTTGATTCACTAAGCCCAAATGAGCCCGTTGAGTTAAAATACAATAATAATGATTTAACATTCCATTATGTTGCAAACAGCTTTATCGACGAAGATAAAGTATTTGTTCAAACAAAGCTTGATGGATTTGAAAAAGATTGGCAGCCATCTATCAGCAGTCATATACAATCTGTGCGGTATACAAATGTCCCACCAGGTACTTATACTTTTCAATTAAAAGCAATTGGAATTGATGATATTTTTAGTGATGTGGTTTCCACTGCATCAATAACCATTTTACCTCCTTACTGGAAACGATTGTGGTTCTTGACATTTGCAGGAATCGGTCTTATTGGGATTGGTTTTACAATTCAATCTTATATTCATAAACGACGATATGCTAATTTACTTGAGGATGAAGTCGATATTAGAACACGGCATTTACAACAATCCCGTGAAAACTATGAAATGCTCATTGAAACTGCCATTGACCCAATTATGGAGTTTGACGTCGACGGCAAACTGATTTCATGGAATAATTCAACTTGTACTGTTTTTAGTTATTCAAATGAGGATCTTCAGAATTCAACAATTGAACTCTTTTTTAACTCTGATGAAGATTTTCAATCCTATTGGCACGGAATTACTTCGTATATAATCAACGATACATCGAATGTTGTTGGTTATTCAATAAGTTTAGCTGGTAAAACAAAAGACAATCATATTCTTAATCTTCTTATTTCTACTTCAGTACGTGTACGAGACGATCAAATCATTTTTACTGCATTTGTTAAAGACATCTCAGAGCAGAAAAAACTAGAAAAGGATTTAATCGAAAACCTAAATATATTGGAAATCCATCGTGAAGATCTCAAACGATTATCTCTGGAAGCCATCCGTGCCCAAGAAAAAGAACGAAAGCGCATCAGCCAGGATTTGCACGACCAAATTGGACAATCATTGTCTGCCTTGAATATTAGTTTAGAGTTAATTAAAGCACAAAAGACAGCTGGCGGAGATACAGAAAAAATGATTCAGAATTGCCAATCATTGGTTTCATCTACTTCAGATGATATTCATAAATTTACTTTTGAACTTCGCCCTACTATTATTGATGATTTAGGTCTAGGCAATGCAATCCGTGAGCATCTTGATCAAACATCCCGAACTACCCAATTACAATACGAAATAATTGGTGCTCCCAACGAACCGCGAATCCCCGAAGATTTTATTATTATCATTTATAGAATTTATCAAGAATCATTATCGAATATTTTAAAGCATGCAAATGCTACCAAAATATCTCTCACATTTGATCAGTCAGATACCCACTTTCAAATGATTATCAATGATAATGGGGATGGATTTGCTAAACAGGCAAATCGTCGACCAGACCAGACCGGTGGTTTTGGTATTCTGGGAATGGAAGAACGAGCACGTTATGTAGGAGGATCATTGCGCATTGAATCTGAACCAAATATAGGTACGAACGTTATATTAGAACTTCCTCTTTTACCTTCAGATGAACTACGCTAACCAGTTTGATTCCATTGTATTTTTTACCGGTGCAGGGATATCTGCCGAAAGCAATGTTCCAACCTATCGTGGTAAAGGCGGTATTTGGGAAAAATATGATTGGCAATCTCTTGCCTGCCAACGAGCGTTTGATCAGAATCCTGAAAGGGTGCTTGAGTTTCACGAATTTCGTCGAAGCCTCGTATATAATTGTAAACCGAATCCAGCGCATAATACGATATCCCAATTAGAGCAAACCAAAGCAGTTTTTGTCGTCACACAAAATATTGACGGATTACATCAAAAGGCGGGTTCTGGTAATGTAGTGGAATTGCATGGCAGCCTATGGAGACTCCGATGCGATTATTGCGGACGTCAAATCGAAGATTTAAATCGAAAATATAGATCCAAGAAATGTGCTTGTGGTCAATGGCTAAGACCTGCAATTACATGGTTTGAAGATTCACTTGAATCTGGTGTTTTTGCACAGGCACATAGTCTAATTGAATCATGTGATTTATTTATTTCAATAGGAACTTCTGGAAGTGTATGGCCTGCGGCAGGATTACCACAAATAGCTTTTGATGGAAAAGCACATTGTATAGAATTAAATCTGGAAAAGACCGAGTATTCTCCGATGTATAACGAAACCTATTTTGGATTGGCAGGTACTATACTTCCATCTTTGTTTCAATTCAAATAGAGTCACATCTAATTTTTGTACTAAATTCAATCATATTTATTTAGAGGAAAAGCAATGCCCTATCAATCAATTTTAGTCGCTCTTTCTTGCGTCGGTCATGAAGAATTAGTTCTTCAAGAAGCATTCAAATTCAAAGAAATATTGGGTGCTAAAATGACAGTAATTCATATTAATCGCGCACATGCTGGTGAAATGTCCATGATGATGGATGCTTCAGGACATCGATTCAAAGAAAATGAGCTCCGATCGCAAATTGAAAATTATGGTTTTTCTGCGGAGGACGTGACAATAATACTAGATTCAGCTGAATATGTCCAAAAAGCTTTGATAGAATATGCTAATAATTATGACCTTCTCATATTAGGTCATAGTAAAATGAGTTCTTTTAAAGAACATTTTTTTGATTCTGTTGATGAAGGAATTATCAACCATGTATCTTGCCCGGTATTAGTTATTCCAAAACCAAAATAGAATATAAAACCAAAAATATTGGCTAATTTAATAGCTCCAATATTGGAGCTATAGTTATCACTTTTGATATATTCCACCTAAGCCAAATTGTATTTTGCATTGATCTATCAATTATGCCTACACTGGCAATAATACACTAATATATACCACGTAATAACTATTCCTTTTTAAATTCGGACTAGATTGTCCGATTAAATACAATTATTTCAATTCTGTCACCGGAGATATTGATGAAACCAAAAATAATCTTATTACTAATTTTACTTTCATCGACTACGATTGTCGCAAATGATCAACAGAGCATACTAAGTGGATTTATAAAATTTGACGCATTCTACGATACGCATCCAATGGTTGCTGCTCGAGAAGGTCATTATGCCCTTTACCCCGATGATGGACCTGATAAAGCCCAACTCAATTTTGTGACGTTCCAAAGTCGTTTCCGAATTACTTCACCTACTTATGATATTCCCTTTGGAAAAGTAACAGGATTAATCGAAGCCGATTTTTTCGGTACGGCTGATGGAAATGAAAACCAATTACGACTTCGCCATTCTTTTATTAAGATGTATAATGATAAAGCTACCATCCTATTTGGACAGTATTGGACACCATTATTTAATATTCATGTATTTCCAGGAACTATCAGTTTTAACACAGGCGTACCCTTTCAACCTTTTGCACGGATGCCACAAATCCAAGCGATTTACAAAATATCGAAAACTGTATCACTCTTAGCTGCTCTGACAATGCAACGCGACGCATATCAGGAAATCGGGGGAAATGAAAAACAAATTGATGCCGGTATCCCTGGGATTCATTTACATGGTCGATTTACCAGTAAAACACTGTTTGCAGGTAGTGGTTTCTATTATAAAACAATAAGTCCTGATAGTGATATAATATTAAATAGCATTGTGACTACAGCGTATACGAAAATGACGCTGGGTGCTATGCAACTCAAAGCAAAATGGACATATGGTGAAGATTTAGCTGATCATATTATGTTAGGTGGCTATACTGCTATCGCTGATACAATTTTAAATACCGTTCGATATGAGAATATATCTTCTTCTAATCTTTGGCTGGATGTATCATACAAAAAATCAAAAGTCACTTATGGATTATTTTTCGGAAGAACTAACAACTTAGGAATGAGTACTACAGTTAATGATGTAGAATTGGTTGAATTTTTCGCCCGAGGATCATCTATAAAAAACATCAATAGGATATCTCCAAGAATACAAATTCAATGGGAAAAGCTTCGACTTGCATATGAATTTGAAATGACATCCTGTGATTATTTCTCAGATTATAAGAGCAATCTCATTCCTTCTGGAACCAAAAATCCTGTCATCAATTATCGTAATCTGTTTGCAGTTTACCTTTTCTTTTAATTTGTTTTAGTGGTTAGGGTATTCTTACCCACTTTTTATATCATTTTTGATAGATTATACAATATATTTCGGTCTTCATTAATCACCAATATTGGTATCATAATGCGCAAATCAACTCTCATAGCACTATTTCTAAGTTTAGCATATTCAATTAATAGCACTAGCTTAGATAATATAAAGTCCATTTTGGGCCAATCGTCAATAATCCAGACAAATACAAATGGACGTATTGTATCATTCTATCCCGGATTAGATAATACTCTTGATATTTCCCCATCACTTTCCCCTGCTGAAAATGCTGTTAATATTATATCCAATCATCCCGAATTATTTTTATTAAATCCAGATGAACTATTGCTAGAAGTCAACGACCGTAAGGATAAACTATCCTATGTCATTTTTAGACAAACAGTCGGGCAAGTACCCATTTACCAATCCAAAATTGATTTCAGATTTCGAGATAATGATAAACTTTTAATGTCAAAAATGGTTTCGTATCAAAATCCGATTATTGATACATCACCTTCAATATCCATTGGTATTGCATTGGATATAATAAAATTAGAAACTGATTTTTCAGAGCAAAGAAACGATGTTATTGTTAATGCTCCACAATTATTCGTCTATGTCGAAAAAGGAGAACTCCCATCATTTAGATTAGGTTGGTTTTCAAAAATCCAGATTCATCACAGAACACCTTTTGTACATAAACGCGCAGTGAGTTTTTATGAAGTTTGGATTGATGCTAATACTGGTGAATTATTTTCAATTGTCGATCGTGCAGAAGACTCTGAAATTATTGGACGCGTTACTGCCATGGTGAAAGACTTGCCGTATGGAACAGCCAGTGAACGACCATTGGAAGATTTACGGGTTCAAATCAGTGGCGTAGGAGATACCTATACCGACGAAGATGGTTATTATGCCCTTGAGGCAGGTACGACCCAAAGAGACGTTATTATTGATTTTTATGGACACTTTTTAAATATTGATACACGTAATACGACTGATGCTTCCATTACAGCTTCGGTAATACCGGGAGATACTCTTAATTTCTTTTTTGATGATCTAACCTCCCTTCCGTCTGAACGTGACACCTATTTCCATGCCAATTTAGTTCATGATTGGATCACAGATCTTGATAATGATTTTACTGGTGCAGATTATGTTATGCCTGCTGCTGTAAATATCGGAAGTGAAGACTCATATTGGCCTTGTAATGCTTATTGGGATGGCACAGGAATTAACATGTTTTCTGCCGGTGGTGGATGCAGTGACACCGGTGAAATGGCAGATGTGATTTACCATGAATACCAACATGGATTAACACAATTTGCCTACGATCCATTTTCGTCCCCCTATGCAAGTGGAATGGGTGAAGGTTTTAGCGATTATACTTCCATGACTATTCGTAATACTGCTTGTATGGGAGATGCATTTTTTGGAACTCCAGGTGTTTGTCTCAGGGATGGTGAAAATAATCGTCAATTCCCAGGAAATGAATGTGGTGGATCAGTCCATTGCTTAGGGGAAATAACAATGGGATCCATGTGGCAAATGCGTAAAAACTTAATAAATCTTTATGGAGATACATTAGCTGCAGTTGCACATTCTGATACACTTTTCCGTTGGGCAATGTTTGGAAGACCAAACACTGTTCCAGAATTCCTAGATGAAATCTTAATCGCCGATGATGATGATGGCACATTGCTCAATGGGACTCCACATTTCAGTGAAATTGCTGATGCTTTTGGTCAACACAATGTTTATGCATCCATTCCCGAATATGGTATTGCACACACACCTGTTCTTAACATGGAATCTGCACCAGCGCCAATCCTTGTTGAGGCAATTATTAGTTCTATCCATGGAGAAATAACAAACGCACAATTACACTATACTGTCTTAGGAACCACAACGTCTCTTGACATGATAGAAGATGGAGATTCAAATATTTTCCAGGCATACATTCCTGCCCTGCCACCTGGAACAATTGTTCAATATTATATTGAAGCAAGTGATGTGGTCGGCAATGATATGATTGTTCCTGAAACAGCACCTGCAATCCAGTATTTTTTCTTAATTGGTTCCATAGAATCCTTCCCAATCATGGCGGAAGATGATGCAGAAACCGATAATGGCTGGACATACGGAATCGGCACCGATCAAGCAACTTCAGGTATATGGGAAAGAGTAGATCCCATTGGTACACAAAGCAGCAGTATCCAAGTCCAACCCGAAGATGATCATACTTTAACTGGTGTTAATTGCTTTGTTACCGGCAATGCAGATTTTGATGGAACAAATGCCGGTGAGAATGACGTTGATGGAGGGAATACTACACTTGTTTCTCCTATTTATGATTTAAGTGGAATCGTTCAGCCAATATTTTCCTATTGGCGTTGGTATTCGAATAATGCTGGGGACAGCGGCAATCAGGACACCTGGTTGGTCCAAATATCAAATGATGGCCAAACATGGATCACGATTGAAGAAACAATGGAATCTGAATCCTCTTGGATATATAAACAATACTTGGTCGATCAATTTATTGAGCCCTCAAATTCTGTTCAATTCCGTTTCATAGCTGAAGACATTGGGGATGGATCGTTGGTGGAAGCAGCCGTGGATGATTTAGAAATCCGAAGTGGTTTATCATTGGATGTTGATCCTGGTGATATGGATTTTTCAAACACACTAGATATATTCGATATCCTTGCAATGACTGATGCAATTTTAAGCCCTGCCGGACCAAATGGTATTCAAACGTATGTCGGTGATATCAATAATGATGGACGCTTAAATATTATGGATGTAATTACTCTAGTCCAAATGATTGTTTACAATTAACATCAAGTGAGAATTCAATTACATAGAATTTTCATTTTATCGGTCTTATTTCATTTTGGTTTTGCTCAAGTAATAACCGCAACCATCTTCTCCGACGATTTACATGTTGGCGAACGCGTTATGGCAAGTGGTGAATCCCTTATTAAACAAGACTATGGATTTATTAAAATAGAATCCAGCAAAACTCCAGCATCAGATACATGCATTATCGCTATACACGGATATCAATCACGTGGATATGAATGGATTGATCCCACAAAAAGTTTAGCAGAAAAATATGGAGTTGTTTATTTCTATCGCTATAATTGGGATGGGTGTATCGATACTACTTCAAAAATATTCCACGACAAATTAAATGAATTATTGTCTTCATTAAAACCCATTAAAAAGTTGGTGCTTTTTTCTCATAGTTATGGTGGTGTAATTCTTACAAATACACTAAAATATTTTTCATATAATTTTCCGGTGGAGGCACATGCCATTGCATCTCCCCTCGCCGGTTATCCCAGTTTAACTGATCGATGTGGAGATGAAGATTTATTGAATGATTATAGCCCAAGTTCATGGTCAACGTCAATTAATCATTTCCAATGGCGCACGAGTCATAAAATCGATGGAGCATTTAAAAAGCTAGAAGTTGACCCACAGGATTTTCCACTTGCTAATCATACTATTATTGCGCTTCCAGACAGCATGGATGGTCATAGACTTGGGCATAACTGGTCTATCACGTGGGTGATGAGAGAATATCTAAAGTCTAATTAATAGAAAAATTGTTGGATATCATATACTGATATTTTCACCTGTTTTGGTAAAATATATTTCAATTGTTGACGCAAATAATTCGCCTGACGTCTAATTTCTTTTCTATTCATTCCTTCCACACCGGCATCATCTACAACTTTTTGATATTCCGGGTTAGTATTATAATATTCAGATACGTACACAATATCTCCAGCTCTTAAAGAGAGTTGATCAACCAACTCAATGGAATCTTTGACATGTTTGTCAGCAAATGTGTTACCTCCTATTCCAGCAAGGAAAATAATCCCCACATCAATGCCACCTTGTTTAAGGTCAAATACAAGTTTATGCAGATTAGAGTCAATTCTTGGTTTATTTAATAATTCCAACAATTCGGGGTTTCCTGTTTCAACTCCAAGATAAACTCGTTTCAGTCCCATTTGAGCCAATGCTGCGAAATCATCACTGGTTTTCATAATACCAGTGTATACATCAATAAATGAATAAATATTCGTTAAATATGGATAGTGATGATTAATCGCGTAAAAAGTCGCAATGAGTTGATTCTGAGGTATGATTAAGGCATTTGCATCGCCTAAAAATATTGATCTGCGTACATGAATTCCTTCTCCAATGAAATCTTTAATACTTAACAAATGCTCTTCAATCGCTTTTATAGATTTTATCTTGAATTTCCGGTCACGATAGAAATTGCAAAATGCACATTTGTTATAGCTGCACCCTTCGGTTATTTGTACTACGAGTGCCAAATATTGATCAGGTGGTAAAATTGAAATGGGTTTATATACTTTTGTAAACTCGTTAGCTTGGCCGTTCAGTTTATCTAAATCCCATTCGAGAATCTTATTGGCTATTTTTTGGACATCATCGGGAAGCTCAGTCTGGTATTCTTCCAGGTATTCTCTTCCTTTCGCATATTCCTTTTGATAATCAATTTGTGACAGTTCTCTAACGGTCCGAAATACATCAAGTCCGATTAATTCACGAGTTTTTAAGTAAAATCGATTATCTAATGTGCGACGGATGTTTTTTCCTTCGAAAAACATCCCCATGAGGCGACCTTCTAAATCAAACGTCCAGAGATTTTCACCTGGATTTACAAAAATATTAAATGCGTGTCGCTTATGTGTAAAAGAAACGGAAACGTTATTCTCAGTTTCAAAAATATATTGGTTTCCACTATGTAATACTGCATGCCTCATGGTTGTCACCTAATAAAACAAAAAGTTGCCCGGGATATGAAAGTAGATGTTGAGCACCAGCACTCACCAATTCTGCGCGATCTTTAAAACCCCATAATGCTCCGGCATGTTGCGTATTTGCTGCAATCGCAGTTTCGATATCTATGGCTGAATCGCCAATCATCAATACATCCCTCGCTGGTACATGCAGTTTTTGTGCAATCAATTCTAAACCGTATGGGTTTGGTTTTTTGGGTACATCATACTTTTCACCAATCACAGGATAAAATGTCCATTGATCAAAAAATGAATCAACGGATTCCACTACATATTTTATAGGTTTATTACTCAAAATTGCCATAGGGATATTACGTTTTTCCAAAAATGTCAGAATTTCAGGAATTCCCTGATATATCGTAGTCCCAGTTTGCCAAAGACCATCATATTCATTTTTTACATTTTCTAATATTTCTTCTATATCATTAGCATGGGTATCGGGAATGGATTCTATTACCAGTGATTTCATTCCATGTCCGACTATTGCTTTATAAAATGATTCTGTATGTTCTGGAAACCCATATTTTTGCAACACTCGATTAACAGATTTTTGGATGCCAGCAATTGTATTTAACAATGTCCCATCCAAATCAAACACAACACCTTTAATCATGTTATTTTCGCAATCTCATAACTTCTTTTATAAATAATTGAGCTTTTTTTCTATCAATAGGATTCGCCCAATGATTTTCTTCTTTTAAAGATGATCCAACAATAAATCCATCTGCATATTCCCAGTATTCATTTATGTTTTTATCTGATACACCGGATCCAATAAGGACTGGTTTTGTTGACACTTCTTTGGCCTTTTTCACATCTTCAATGTTGGCTGTTTCTCCAGTTGAACTGCCAGTGATGATTATTCCATCACTCAGGAAAAATTCTGCGGCTTTAATATGGTCGCTTATTGATAAATCATTAGTAATAGCATGAGAAGAATGCTTTTTCTGTACATCAGTGAAAATTTCTACATGATCGGCACCGATCGATTTTCGATATCTTAATAATTCTCCAGCATGGCCATCCATCAACCCTTCATCTGCCACATGTGAATAAACAAATCCTTCTGCACGAATAAAATTTAGATTTGCCGAATGGGCAACAGCTAGTGCTTCCTTGTTGGCTCCTGCTAAAATTTGTATTCCACATGGAATTTGGATAGAGTCACAAATCTTGGTTGCGATAACAGCCATTGTTGCTGTGACTTCAGGTCCTACATTTCGATTTAGGTATGGCACATCATGCATATTTTCAATAATGATAGCATCAAATTTCAGTGCCTCAAATAATTTTGCTTCGCTTAATGCTAATTGATATATGGCTTCAGTTTGACCGGAATAATTTGGTGTTCCAGGTAATGCTTTTACATGCACCATTCCTATGATTTTTTTGTTTCCACGTTGTGTAAATAATCCCATATCACGCACTCATTTCTGTTTGATAATCCTATGGTTAATTTGATTAATATAATGGAATATTCATAGAATGATTCAACGTAACACCAGCTTTTTATCTGTGTGGATAACTTGTGGACAACTTTAGAATGAATAAATTTTCTCGTCGATAATTTATTTTTCTCTACTTTTTTGTTTGCTTGTATTTCGCGCGAGTTATAGATTTCTCCCGCCAACTTGCCAGATAATCGCCAAATCACTTGCCAGCCTCATTTATTGAAAATTTTTACGCCCGAAATATACATACCAAAGGAACCTGTTTTATGGCGGAAGCGATTGAACTTAACTTCTCTATAGATCGACCAAATACAAAGAATATTGATCCCATTGTAAAGGAAACAATTTTAGAAGCTCAAGCAGCGGAATTGAGCAAAGAATCCAATACAACACAATCTGATCCATTCACTATAGATGAATATTATAAAAATGATACATTAGGAAAAGATGTTTTAAAAAATAAATATTTAGCCCCCAATGAGCAACATCCATCTCAGATTTGGCACCGTCAAGCCAAAGCAATTGCATCTGTTGAGAAAACAAAAATACTCCAAGAAATCTGGATGGCACGTTTTCAAACTATTTTAGAAGATTTCAAATTTGTACCAGGTGGTCGCATTATGCATGGCGCAGGTCGTGATGATATAACTACAACTTTAAACAATTGCTATGTAGTAGCTATTAAAGACGATTCAATAAAATCTATTTATCAGACCATTAATGATGAGGCGATGACATATAAATACGGCGGAGGTTGTGGGCATGATTTATCAGTTCTTCGTCCTTCAGGAGACGCCATTAATGGGACAGGTGGTAATTCATGCGGTCCTACAGGCTTTATGAATCTATTCAGTGAAAATACTAATACAATTGCACAACATGGTCGTCGTGGTGCAAATATGCAAACATTGCGCGTAGATCATCCTGACATTGAAAAATTTATAGGAATTAAAACGGGTGATGTCAATATGGTGAAGTATTCCAACATCTCCGTATTACTTACTCATGATTTCATGAAAGCTGTCGAAAACGATACCGATTTCGATCTAACATGGGATGGCAAAGTTTATAATTCGATTAGTGCAAAAATTATCTGGAATAAAATTATAGAACATGCCCATGAAAGTGCTGAGCCAGGACTTCTATTCTGGGATACAATGACAGAGTATCATAATGCGGAATATTGTAGTCCGCTGGTGTCAACAAATCCTTGTGCAGAACAACCCTTACCTGACGGCGGTTGTTGTAATCTTGGATCGGTCAACCTTGAACGATTTGTTGACGATCAAAGAAATTTCATGGTCGACGAATTCAAAGAGACCCTACAATATGCAACACGATTCCTTGATAATGTTATTGATTACAATTTAGATCGGCACGCGCTGGATAGTCAAAAACAGAATGCTAAAAATGATCGTCGCATTGGATTAGGCATCCTTGGACTTGGTGATATGCTTGTCAAAATGAAAATCAAATATGATAGTGATGACGCATTACAAACCATCGACCAAGTAATGCAAATCTTTCGCGATACCACATACGAAACGAGTTCAGACCTGGCGCGGGAAAAGGGTGCTTTTCCGAATTTTGATTGGAATGGGTTTAGCCAAAGCAAATTTATTAAAAACCTGCCTAAACACTTAAAAGATTCTATCGAAGAACAAGGTATTCGTAACTGTACTTGTACCACAGTTGCTCCTACTGGTAGTGGAGCAATCGTAGCGCGCGTAACATCAGGGATTGAACCCATATTTGCTACTTCCTATAAGCGCAAAGTGAAAAAGAATGATGGTTACGGTAAAGAATTTGATGAGTACACCGTTTTTCATCCTATTATTGAAAAATTATTTGGAAATGATGAGAAGTTGCCTGATTACATCGTCACTGCACATGATGTCGATCCATATTTTAGAGTCAAATTGCAAGGTGTTATTCAAAAATATATTGATAGCTCTATTTCATCCACAGTCAATTTGCCTGAAGATATCCAACTGGATGCCGTCGCAGATATTTATATGTCTGCTTATAAATCAGGTCTAAAAGGTATTACAGTTTATCGAGAAGGTAGTCGCGAGGGTATTCTTGTTACTGAAAAGAAAGAATCAAAAGAAAAATCCACATCCAAGGGAAATGGATTAGCGACTGAAAATGGACAGTTGGCACCCATACCTCAAATGCGACCAAGAATTCGACCAGGGACAACTCAGGGCGTTACACGTCGTATACGGACTGGTGAAGGGACACTTTATATTACCATTAATCAAGATCCAAATGGTCTTTGTGAAGTATTCACCGCAATTGGAAAAGCAGGAGGAAATGCAGCTGCACAATCTGAAGCTATAAGTCGATTGATCTCGCTTGCCTTGCGTTCAGGGATTGATCCAAATGCCATCGTGAGACAGCTTATCGGAATTAGTGGACCTAATCCTACTTGGGAAGATGGTCGTTTGATTCTTTCTACACCAGACGCTATTGGTAAAGCCTTGGATGATTATCTAAATAATCATAATGTGACCCAACCTCAACACGATGATACATTTCCATCATCAACGCAATTTACTTTAGCCGATGAAATGGAAACCAAAATTGCACCCGTGACAGATTATACATTTAAGAATATTACAACTTGTCCAGATTGTGGTAGTACCGTTCAGCATCAATCTGGCTGTGTAACATGTCCAAGTTGTGGTTTTTCGAAATGTGAATAGATCCTAAAATAATACTCAATAAAAAAAGCCCTTCAAAACATGAAGGGCTTTTTGTTTAATAAATATAAAATTATTATGTACTAGACTTCCATCATTTCTTCTTCTTTTTTGGTCTGAATTTCACCAAAACGTTTCACATGCTCATCTGTCATCGTTTGAATTTCATCTTCAGAGCGCTTTATTTCATCCTCAGATATATTCTCTTCTTTTTGAAAAGTTTTTAAATGATGCATTACATCTTTGCGAACATTTCGTATCGCGATCCGACCTTCTTCTACAAGTTGGTGAACTACACGAATCAAATCTTTACGACGCTCTTCACTCAGAGCTGGTATAGGACAGAGGATGATTTGACCGTTATTACTTGGTGTTAATCCCAAGTTATGATTAAGAATTGCACGCTCAATGACGGCTAATAAATTCTTTTCCCAAGGTTGTACCGTTAAAAGCCTTGGTTCTGGCACTGATATGTTTGCAATCTGGTTCAGCGGCGTTGGTGTACCATAATAATCGACTTTTACCGAATTTAGCAGATCTGGATTTGCACGACCTGTCCGAATTTTTGCCAATTCACTTAACGTATGCGTTATGGCCTGATCCATACGGTGTTTTGCATCTTTTTTAATTTCATTAATCATTGTTCACATTACTCCGTCACTAAGGTGCCAAGTTTACTACCAGTTACAATTTTTTTCAAGTCTCCAGGATTATTGATATTAAAAACACCGATTGGCATATTATTCTCTTTACACAACGTAATGGCAGTCAAATCCATCACGCGTAAATCTTTATTTAATACATCACGATAAGTAATGGTATCATATTTTATAGCATTTGGGTTCTTAACCGGATCCGAATCATAAATACCGTCGACCTTTGAACCCTTTAAGACGATTTCTGCTCCTAATTCGGTAGCACGTAAGGCAGCAGCAGTATCCGTGCTAAAATAGGGATTTCCGGTACCACCAGCGACAATAACTACACGATTTTTTTCAAGATGGCGAATTGCTCGACGTCTGATATAGGGTTCGGCGATCTTTGATACATCCATTGCTGTTAAGGTGCGGGTCACGACATCCATCTTCTCAAGAGCGTCTTGCAAAGCAATAGCATTCATGATTGTAGCGAGCATGCCCATATAATCTCCAGTAACTCTATCCATACCATTAGCGGCGGCTTCTGCACCACGAAACAAGTTACCTGCCCCGATGATTAATCCAATGCTAATACCAAGGTCATGAATTGATTTTACTTCGGAAGCCAGGTAGTTGGCACGACTGGGATCAATGCCAAAACCCTGCTCACCCGCCAACACTTCTCCACTGAGTTTTAGAAGTATCCGCCTGTAAACAGGGTTTTTCATCAACTAAACAATAAAAATATAATTAAGAAGATTCGCCCACAGCAAACCGGACAAACCGATTTACCATAATATTTTCACCTAATGTAGCAATAATATCCGTAAATAAATCCTGGACTTTTTTATCAGAATCTTTAATATAAGCTTGTTCCATCAAGCAAACGTCTTCGAAGTATTTATTCATTTTACCTTCGATAATCTTTTCCAATATATGATCTGGTTTACCCGACGATTTCGCTTGTTCCATATAAATTTCTTTTTCTTTTGAAACAACATTTTCTGGAACATCATCGCGATTGATTGAAACAGGATTTGTCGCAGCAATTTGCATCGCAATATTATGTGCTAGTTCTTTAAACCCATCTGTATTTGCAACAAAATCTGTTTCACAACCGATGTCAATGAGAACACCTAAACGGCCACCTTGATGGATATATGAATAAATTAAACCTTCAGTTGCTGATCGAGTACTTTTCTTTTCGGCTTTTGCAATACCACTCTTCCGTAAGTAATCAACAGCTTTTTCTAAATCACCGTTTGACTCGACTAGTGCTCTTTTGCAGTCCATCATTCCAGCGCCAGTTTTATCTCGTAATTCTTTTACAATTTTTGCATCAACACTCATTATTAATACTCACTATTAAGAGGATTCAGTATATATTTATTTGGATGCACTTTCGGATTCGACAGCTTTCTTAGAATCCGCTTCTTTTTTTGCAGCTTCTATTTTTGCAGCCTCTTTTTTTGCAGTTTCTTTTAATTCAATTGCTAAGTCTTTCTTAGCTTTTTCAGCTAAGCGTGTTTCGATTATTGCTTCGGTTAACGAAGAAACAATTAATTGAATCGTCCGAATCGAATCATCATTCGCTGGAATAGGATAGTCGATCATACCAGGATCAGTATTTGTATCTACAATGGCTATCACAGGTATACCCAATCGTTTTGCCTCACGTATTGCAGTATATTCAAATGATGCATCAACAATGACGATAACCTCGGGTAAACGGCGCATATCTTTTATGCCGCGATGTTGATCTGAAAGTTTTATCCTTTCACGGTCAAGCATCTGCACTTCTTTTTTCGTCAGGTTTGCATAAATGCTAGACCCCTCTTTTTCCAATAATTGAAGACGTTTTATACTCTTCTTAATTGTTGAAAAATTAGTAAGCGTGCCACCTAACCAGCGTTCAACAACATAAAACATACCACACCGGTCTGCTTCTTGTTGAACGATATCTTTAGCTTGCTTTTTTGTCCCAACAAATAAAACTTCACCATTTTTATTTACCACATCGGTAATAAAGGCTCTGGCTTTATCTAACTGACGGATCGTTTCATCTAGATTGATGATGTGCACACCATTTTTTTCCATAAGAATAAATTTCTTAAAGTTTGGGTGCCATTTGCGGGTTACGTGCCCAAAATGAGCGCCTGTCCCTAATAAATCTTCAAAATTAACTTGTGCCATATATCTCTATCGTTTTGAGAATTGGAATCGTTTACGTGCACCAGGCTGTCCGTATTTCTTCCGTTCCACTTTACGTGCATCACGGGTCAAGAAACCAGCTTTTTTCAGCTCTGCGCGATAATCAATATTTACTTCAAGCAATGCCCTGGATATACCAAGGCGAATAGCACCAGCCTGGCCTGTAAGCCCGCCACCTGCTACATTAACTCGAATATCATAATCGTTAATAAGTCCCAGTAATTCCAGGGGTTGACGAACAACCGTGCCTAATGTAGCACGGCATAAATATTCATCATACTTACGATTATTAATTAATATTTCACCTTTACCAGGTTTTAGATATACACGGGCGACGGATCTTTTCCTTCTGCCTGTGCCTAAGTAATACATATCAGCCATCTATACTTCCAACACTTTTGGGGTTTGTGCTTCGTGCGGATGTCTTGAACCGGCATATACTTTCAAATGAGTATATATTTTTCGACCCAAACTGTTATGCGGCAACATACCTTTCACTGCATACTCAATAATCCGCTCCGGATGCTTGCGCTGTAATTCTTTATATTGTGTAAGAGATTCACCACCGGGGTAATTGGTATGCTTAAAATAGGTCTTTTGTGTTTCTTTGTTACCTGTAACGCGGATTTTCTCTGCGTTAATAACAATAACACCGTCACCCATATCAAGATGTGGTGAAAAACTAGGCTTATGTTTGCCTCTTAATATTTGTGCGACTTCGCTGGCAAACCGACCCAAAATTTTACCTTCGGCATCTGCAATCCACCAGTCGCGTTGTATCTCTGATTCTTTAACTGTCCTCGTCTTCATAATCTCCACTTCGAAAATAGCCACGAAAATTAATCGTTTATTTTACGATATCAAATAATAAATGCATGGATTTTTATTGAATATGAATATGCCCGTTTCCTGAAACATTTTATGAATAAAGACCCTGAACTAACCCGATTATTATTCTTTAGTTGGAACAAGCAGCTCTTCTATTTAGATATTTCCACTATTGTGGTGCCATTCAGAACCATTTCGGGTTTTCCAGCAAATGCTTCACCGACAAAAGGACAATTTGCTGATCGGGAATAAATATGTGTCTTCTCAAAAACCCATTCCCTTTTGATGTCCAGAACAACCAACTCCGCTTCTTTGCCTTCCATTAATAAGTCCGTATCAAATCCCATAATCTGCCGTGGTTTAATCGTCATAGCATCTAGAATTTGCTCTAAACTAACTCCAGCATTTTTAACTAATGACGTATAAACTGCACCAAAACTACTTTCTAAACCAATGAGTCCAAAAGGAGCTGTGTCAAATGTACCTTCTTTCTCTTCAATCGTATGAGGAGCATGATCTGTGGCAATACAATCAAGAGTTCCATCCTTCACACCTTCAACCAGTGCCAATCTATCTTCTTCCGTTCGTATTGGAGGCGCAACTTTTAGATTCGTATCATAATTTTCCAATGCCGTGTCATTAAAATATAAATGATGCGGTGTCACCTCTGCAGTTACCTTTGCACCCGTTGCTTTCATTGCTCGAATAAGCTGTACTGATTTAGCTGAACTAACGTGTGGCACATGAAGAATTGCCTCCGTTAACTTTGCCAATTCAAGATCGCGATGTACCATAACGGATTCAGAAATATCAGGATTCCCAGGAAGACCAAGCCTGGTAGACATTTTTCCTTCATTCATGACACCATCTCCACGAAGGCTTAGATCTTCAGCATGATTGATTACGGGGACATTCATCATTGTGGAGTACTCTAATGCCAATCGCATAACCTGTCCGTCAGCAATAGGTAATCCATCATCACTGAATGCCACAGCACCCTCCTCTTTCATGGATGCCATTTCAGTCATTTCTTTCCCACCTTGCTGTTTAGTAACGGCCCCAATGGGATGTATATGAACTGGCAAATCTTTTTGCTTCTCCATAATAAATCGGATAGACTCCGGAGTATCCAGAGGTGGATTAGTATTTGGCATAGCACAAACTCGTGTAAAACCACCAGCTAATGCAGCTTGAGCTCCCGTCGCTAAGGATTCTTTATCTTCCCTGCCAGGTTCTCGAAAATGGACGTGAATATCGCAAAAACCATGCGTAATGATTTTATCTGTGCAATCTCTGACATCCATAGTGTTAGTTTCGGTTACCTTACCGATTGTTTTGATTTTTCCATTTTCAATTAGAATATCTTCATTTCGGTATTGACCCTTTACAGGATCATAAATTTTTCCACCTTTCAGGAGGAGCGATTTATTTGATTGTGTTACTTTCATGTTTCCTCCTTAATTCAATTCTGATTTTCCGCCTAAATACAGATACAATATTGCCATTCGTGACGCAACGCCATTTAATACCTGATCCAAAATAATTGCCTGTTCACTATCAGCTACTTGACTGTCGATTTCGACCCCACGGTTTATTGGTCCGGGATGCATAATGATTACTTCTTTTTTAAGTCGTTTTACACGTTCTTCTGTAATGCCAAACAGTTTTCTATATTCGCGGATCGATGGAAATAGACCCACACCCATTCTTTCCATTTGGATGCGCAGGATATTCACTGCATCAGCCCATTCCAATACTTCATCCACATTATGATTTATTTTTACGCCCAAATCTTGTATATACGGTGGAATTAATGTTGGTGGTCCACACAAGGTTACTTCCGCACCCATTTTAATAAGTCCAAAAATGTTGCTCAGCGCAACCCGACTATGGCTAATGTCGCCAAGGATTCCGATTTTTAATCCATTTATCTTTCCAAAAACTTCATGCAAACTCATCATATCAAGGATGGCTTGTGTTGGATGTTCATGGGTTCCGTCGCCTGCATTAATAACAATTGAGTCAATATGTTTGGTCAAGTGCAATGGTGCACCTGGCGTTGGATGTCGCATAACAACTGCATCAATCTTCATGGCTTCGATGTTTTGTGCAGTATCTTTAAATGTTTCCCCTTTTTTCAAACTACTGGTGGAGGCAGAAAAATTCACCGTATCGGCACTAAGTCGTTTTTGAGCTAATTCAAAACTGATGCGCGTACGTGTAGAGTTTTCAAAGAAGAGATTCACAATCGTTTTACCCTGCAATGAAGGTACCTTTTTAATAGGTCGTTCTAATACTTCGCGAAAGCGAAATGCAGTATCGATTATCATTTGGATATCTTCAGCAGGAGTATTTTCCAAACCCAACAAGTGTTTATTTTTTAACATCACTCTTCTCCTTCATTAGAAATGAGCTGTACAGCATCCCTGTCATCTACTTCTTTGAGTAACACTTTTACATGTTCTCCTTCGTGAGTTGGAATATTTTTCCCCACAAAGTCCGCTCGGATGGGCATTTCACGATGTCCACGATCTACCAGAACTGCTAGTTGAATTTTTGCCGGTCGACCGTATGCTAAAACTTCCTCAATCGCTGCCCGAATTGTGCGCCCAGAAAACAGAACATCATCAACAAGGATAACTGTTTTACCATCAATGGGGATAGAAAGATTGGTTCCTTTTACCTGCGGAACAACCAACCGTTCACGATAATCATCCCTGTGGAATGTTATATCAACTGAACCTATTGGAATTACAGTATCCGTATTATTTTTTATTAAATGCTGTATACGTTCAGCAAGCGGTTCTCCACGGGTATGTATCCCAATCAACACAATATCTTCAGGACCATTATTACTTTCAATGATCTCGTGAGCAAGCCGCGTGATGGATCGTTTCAGTGCCACCGCATCCAGCATCATCGTAGTTTTCATTCGAATTCTCCTAATAATAAAAAAGCCTCATTGCAGACTTCCGGGGTTTTCCGAATTGCCTGCAAAAAGGCCTTTTGTTCGCCCTTTCCTTCTCTCTGGAACGGTTTAAAGGGATTCATTGATGGTGAAATTACATGTAAGGTTATGGAATGTAAAACGGTATTATATAAATGATTTGCACTAGTGACACAGAGATCACAAAGGGATACTTTTATTGATCTTGATGATCAAATTTGCGGATGAAATTTATAAATAAGTCCGTGAATCCAGATGACTGCAGTGTTTTTTATATCCAAACAACTGCTGTCATTCCGAAACAAAGTGAGGAATCTTGTAATGCGTGTATCAGAAAAGTTGAAATTGTAGATTTCTCTTCCGATAAATCGGAGTCGAGAAGACCTCGGGTTTTTTCATCAAATATACTTTATCATTTCATTTTCGCATTTACTTTTGAATAATTCTGAACTATATCAATAACAACTTCATTTAAGTCTGGTGAGTTATTTATATCAAGAACCAAATCAATCGGCTCCTTTTTAAACCATTGATTTTGCCTACGTGCAAATTGACGCGTCCGAAGTACAATTTCATCAACCAATTCATTTTTTGTTAGATTGCCTTCCAAAAACTGACGGATTTGACGATAGCCAATTGAATTAATGGCGGACGGATTCACATTTGGATATGTTTTTAATAGTGATTGTACTTCCTCAATCCAGCCATGATCCAGCATTTTAACAGTCCGTTTTCGAATACGTTTTTCCAGATTGTTCAAATCGCTAGATAAATACACAGAAAATGTTTTTAAGATTGGAGATTCACCCTGTTTTTGATCTTT
>JABMOV010000128.1 GCA_013203145.1 Fidelibacterota bacterium | reverse complement strand
GGCGTTGAAACATCCACATCACCATTTAATTTTCCAAAACCAATTCCGATTGAAAACAACATGGTTTTTAATTGGCGGGAATACTCCAATGTACCACCTGAATAATCACCATTCACCGCTCCAAGATTTGGAATATCCAACGTAGCACCTGAGATTGGAATTTCATTAGTAATATCAGCAAAAACGGTTCGTTTAAAGGTGGATATACTTAAAGATGAATTATTTGGTTTGTTTTCCACCGTTAATTGAAGATTGTGATTATTCATTTTCCCGTTAAATGTTATTGATCGATCACCTTGTAATTCAGATATATTGGATCGGTTTTCATATTCAACAATGGGCTGAAAAGTCATTCGTGTGACCATATAATGAAAACTTACATCATATAATTGATTTACAGGAATTATCGCATAAATCTCAGGTTGGAATGTTGATAAGTTGGCTTTGTATGATAAGTGTTCGCCAAAGGTTGGTTCGATGTAATCCAGAAGGAAAGTATTCATTGCAGAATTTTCTGAAATCGGAAATTCAACAATATGTAGAGGTGAGTCAACCTGCCCTTTGGCCATAAATACTTTCCCACCCCATAGAGCCCGGCCATCAGATAAGGCGAACTCGCAAGCGGTGATTCGCTCGTCTTTTTCCAGGGAAGTCTTAATGGCTACGTCATCGTTCACATTATTATAGAATAATTCACGGCTGGAAAATTCTCCGGAAAAACCCAATTTCAAATTTTTTAATGGACGGATTAGGTTTAGGCGAAATTGGTGACTTCCTCCGTTACTATGAACTAAAAGCCTGTTTTGCTGAAATTGCTTAACAAATTCATCGTGATCGAATTGGTATTGAATTGAGGATGAAGGATGCTGCAACTCATTTAGTGTAAAATGGTCAAACTCACTAGCATTTAGTATAGCATACAAAGCATCATTGGGATGTTGACCAAAAAGTGAAAATTGGTATAAAAAAACCAGGAGGAAAACACAAGAGCTTTTCCTCCTGGCAGTCTTGCTAGACAAGCGGATAATTCCCTACTTGACGAGCATCAATTTGTTGGTAAATGATTGTCGATTATACTGTACCCGATAAAAATACACACCAGAAGGTTGATTCCCAGTATGCCACGGGATAGCTTTATAACCAGCTGTTACTTCCTGGTTAACTAATGTTACCAGCTTTTCTCCAAGGATGTTGTATATCGCGACTTCAACATGCCCGGTTTTTGGGATAGAAAATCCAATCATTGTCATGGGATTAAATGGGTTTGGATAGGCATTGTGAACAGCAAACGATTTTGGTAATGGAACGATTCCAGGCGGGATTAAATCCAGAACAAATCGATCTGGAAAGAGGCCGCCTAATGTGCTATCTGTTCTCCAAACAAAATATTTCCACATAAGCAGGAAACTTTCTGGTGGATTATCAAACCAGGCCGAGAGATTCATGCGTTCATCGCCTAACCAAAGAGTTGAATCAGGAATATTAAAGTCCTGCCAGACTTCAAATGAAATGGACTCCATCATTTCCATATCGTCAATAAACATGAGACCATCCATGTCGAAATCGGCTTCATATGGATACATGGCATTAGCCAGATCAACCATCTGTTGGAAGAAGTAATTAATATCACTGAATGCTCCTTCCAGTTCTACTCCCATATCAATAAACCATTCTACTCCTTCGGGTGTGAGAGAAAGAAAATCTGGATTGGATTGCTCCAGGAGGAGAATGAGGGCGGAGTCACTTTCGATATTACTGAAGTCCAGCATAGTTGGATCAAGATTAAGTACCAGTATGTCACTTAAGGATTCATAGAAACTAGACATGCCGTCCACTACTATCTCAAGGGCAGTACGAATGACAAAAAGCTCCATTTGTACAGCAGCTACAACAGGTACTGGAAGATTTGCAATTTCAAATTGACTTCCCGGACCAATGATATAAGGTCCAAATCCATCTTCTTCGGTCTTTACTAACATAACAAAATGTGCAGCATCAATGGGATCAGTATAATATGAAAGATGATCATTGATGCTTTCCATTTCATCTAGAAAATTGACATCCTCCCAACCATAAAAGTATGTCATACTATCAATACGTCCTTGGTCTAAATAACTGAAAATATCCTCAAATATCTGTGAGTGATCACGAACAGTGAAAAATGATTCAGCTATCGCAATTCCCATATGAGCATCCGGATCGTCTGGGGTCAAGAAAAGCTCAGCCTGCCAGAGTGCCTCAAGCATGGCGAATCTCGTTTCAATAATTTCAATTTCATCCCAGGTATTCATGACAAAATCGGGAGCCAAAAGAATTAGTGATTCGGGGTCTAACCCATCGGGAAAGATATTGCCGAATGTGTATGATGGGGGATCTGTTTGTCTGTAAAAATCCCAATATATATTGGTTAATCCATCACCGGGGGCATTTTGAAGAATGGCTAATGGTTGTATACTGTAGCCTTCATACATGTCCGTATATTCATATTCTTTGCCACCAAGCAATGTATCTACTTCAGCAATGATATCTTGAATGGAATCAAGAGGAGAAGCATCAATTTCAAATGGAGCAAACGGTTGGTTTGTAAGGACGACTTTTAATGTATCCATTAATTCATCCATGTTTTCCAAACCATCCCTGAAATACTCAATACCTGGCATGACATCAGCGCCTGTGATTGACATGACAGAATCCATCCATGTTCCAAACTGGTCAAAATTTTCACCCATCGTAATTCCGATGGAATCTAAATCTTCGATATGATCAAAGAATCCGCGACTAAAGATGAAGGATGTATCAGCATAAACACTGCCAAGTATTTGCAAGGAAAAACTAAAATTGGCAGTGCCATCAAAAATAGCATCAAAGTGATTACCAAAATTTCCTTGTGTGAAATTGACTTCCAAGTTGTTGAAAAAATCATCTACGGTTATTTCATAAGCATTAAAATCATTGCCAAGATATTCACTGTATTCATTCATGAAATCCCGGAATGATTCGTAATTCCCCGAATTAAAAAAATCAGTAAGATTGCTCAGGATATCATTGATTTGTAGGGGGCCAATAATGGGAATGATATCATCTCCGGCACGTGTAAAGAGGGAATCGAGGTTATTACCAATGGATTCCATGATGGGGTCTAAATCTGTAATCATGGTGTCACCATCAACATGACTCCAGGCAAATGCCATGAGAGCCAGACCCATGTGGGCTTGCATCGTTTGGGCATCGTCGCCACCAAAGGCAACGTCAGCCAACCATCCAATTTCTTTTTGGGTTAAATAGAGAATGTAATCTGGTGTTATTTCGTCTTGAACAATTAGATCGGGTTGAGCCGCAATCGGGTATAGGAAAAGAAGAATAAATACACAGATGATTATTTTTTTTATCTTCATAATAAATCCTATCTATTATTGTTTCAGGTTTTGTCGATTCCCCTGCATAGCCAAACCTGTATTAATAATAAGCGTAAAAATTGAATCGAACTGTTATATGTTACCGGGTTATTAAAGAGCCTTCCGTGATATAGCCCACGCGTAATAGCTGGTGGAGATTTATATCATCGCATCTATTTTTGCCATTAAATCTTGTCTAATAATGGGCTTAGTGATAAACTCATCACAGCCGCCTTCCATACAGTTTTCATGATCCGTTTCAAACGCGTGAGCAGTTACAGCAATAATGGGAATACTTTTATAATCATCTTCTTTTTTCATAAAGCGGGATATAGTCAAACCATCATCGCTGCCAGACAAAGAAAGGTCTAGTAAGACGAGATGAATGGGTTGCTTTTTTATTTCAGATAAAGCATCTGCTACATTTGTGACCATAACAGGAATATATTGTTTGCGAACTAGATAGTAGAACAATTGCTGGGAATCATAATCATCTTCTACAATAAGTATTGTTTTTTTATCAGCCATCTTTGCCCCTTAGTTTTTAAGACGATACTTCATCGTGGTCTATCAATTTAATAGTAAATAGGACACCTTTGCTTTTAATAGTTTTCATGGATGCAAGATACCAGTCTTTTTCAAGGTGCTTAGTATTAAAGCCACTTCCTTTCCCAACAAACTTATTTACTACTTCCTGGCCTTTTCAATTGAATATTACAGGACAAGTAAGGTTTTTTGCTATAAAAAAACCCGCCAAGAAGCGGGTTTAATGTGTCGTTTTACTAATCATGTGTCTAAAAGGAATATCGAAGTCCTAGACCCGCTGAAATTTCATATTTCATGGTTGGAACCAAACTAACCATGGGCACGACTTCAGCAAAAACACGAACTGGGTTTTTTCTTACTTTAAATGTGATGCCGAATGGAAGTCTGGTAAGCAAGTTGGTGTTAGTATAAGCGTTTTTTTGGAATTCAACCATACCGCCAAATCCGTAGTACAGTGGGAAGAATTCATTTTTTATGCGCAATCCTTGATTCAGGTAGGTGATTTTATCAGCATGTACACATAAATAACCTTCTTCGCCGATCGCCCAGGAGACAGAAGCATCTATTGCATTGTAATTGTTTTGCATCAATTGACCCAATAAACCGGTCATATTTGGACGTACGACCATCCCGGCACTTGGTTTTGGTACCTCAAATGGGTCCGCAAACAAGAGCGTGCTTACTATTATCACGAATAGAAATGGAGCTACTTTTAAGCGCAACTCGGTCTCTCCTACTAAATATTTAAAAAATTGTTTTACCGTGGGGGACATGAATATAACACAAAATAGGGCAAACACAAGTACACTAAATCACAAGCGGTATACCCTGTTTGGGGTATTGATCGAATTCATGAAAAAGGTTTTTAGAAATTAGAATATTTAATAATATAAGATTAATGTAATAGACAACTTGATCTGATTAAGATGTCAATATGTGTAAAACGTTTTGGTAATCAAATGAAAAACTTATTTCTCATTCGACATGCAAAATCCAGTTGGGACGAACGATCTCTCAGGGATTTCGACCGCCCACTAAATGACCGTGGGCACAAAAGCGCACCATTTATGGCTGAGCTTCTTTTTTCTAAAGGAATGATTCCTGATTATATTTTGTCCTCACCAGCCAACAGGGCTCTATCAACAGCAAAATATTTTGCGCAATCATTTGACATTCCTGACACAGATATAGTCACGGATCATGATCTTTACCACGCCAGCGTTACAGATTTATTAGCAATAGTGCAATCAATCCCCGAAGAGAAAAAGGTCGTATTATTATTGGGTCATAATCCCGGATTTACAGATTTAGCAAATTACCTGACAGGTGAACACATTTTTAATGTGCCTACATCCGGTATTGTTCATATTGAATTTGATACTTTGTTTTGGGGAAAAACAGGACGAAATAGAGGTCGACTTATGGCATTCTACGAACCGAAGAATTACAAAGAACAGTGGAAGTAACATTATGAAAAAAGTGCTGGATTCCGTTCAGAAACGAGATGGGCGAGTAACCCAATTTGATCAACAACGTATCACAAATGCGATATACAAAGCTGCTGCATCTTTAGGCGGTCACAATAAGAAACGTAGTCAAGAAATTTCTGATGAAGTGGTATTCACTCTAACCCATCAGTTCCCCTTGGAAGACATTCCATCTGTGGAAGACATCCAGGATATTGTTGAACGCATATTAATTGAAAGCGGTCATGTAAGCACAGCCAAAGCCTATATCCTATATCGTGATTACAGAACTCGAGAACGTAGGCGCGTTAAACGTCAGAAATCCATGTTATTGCCTTATCCGTTGATGTATGAAGCGATTCGCTGGAACTCAGTACATGACTGTGATACAATTGAAGGATTAAATCGTATTATTCAACAAGGCGATTTAAAGGGATTAGTTGAAAAATCAGATGCCAATTATGATCAAAGCATTGAGAAAGCTGCCGATACAATTATTGATGTAAGAAACAGACTGAAAATGATAATTATTGCCGGTCCATCGTCCTCAGGGAAATCCACTACGACATCCAAATTGTCTATTGCACTAAATGAGCGTGGGATCAAAACATCCTTGCTTAACCTTGATCATTATTTCTTCAACCTGGAAGATCACCCCAAAGACCAATATGATGATTATGATTTTGAGACGCCTGAGGCGTTAGATATAAATCTGATTAATGAACATTTGCACCAGCTTGTTAGTGGCGAATCAATCCAAATGCCGCGGTACAGTTTTGAAGAAGGGAAAAGGTATGCAGATGGTAAAATGATTCATATCGAAGAGGATCATGTTATATTATTGGATACATTGCATGGATTGTACCCTCCCATGACGGAAGGAATTGAGGAAGACCAAAAGTTTAAATTGTATATAGAGACAATTTCCCAAATCAGAGATGAAAATGATGAATTTGTTCGATGGGCAGATATTCGTTTATTGAGGCGTATGGTCAGGGATGCCAAACATCGTGGGTATGATCCATTGCAAACGGTTGGACATTGGCATTATGTACGTCGCAGTGAATTAAAACATATCATACCGCATATCGGGACGGTAGATTTCCAGATCAATGGCGCTTTACCGTATGATTTACCCGTCTTGAAACAGGTAATTGAGCCTTATCTCCCACATATTCTGGAAGAACTCTCCCGGCAACCAGAGAGGGAAGATGCTCTTATGCGTGCGAATAGAATCAATGAATTATTAAGTAAGTTTTCACAATTTGGAGATTTGAATATGATTCCTGAAACATCATTGGTTAGGGAATTTATTGGCGGAAGCAAGTATACGCTACATTAATGAAGGATATTGTCATTGCACGGAATAAAGAGCCAAAGCAATCCTAAGATTTACTGAAGGTTGTCCTTTTCAGGAAATTGATCCATAATATATTCAGCTAGCGCAGTAATCGTTAGGCTGGGATTTACACCAAGATTTACTGGAATCACTGAACCATCGATCACATGAAGATTTTCGTAACCATGAACTTTACCGGAGTAATCAATAACGCTGTCTTCTGATGATTTTCCCATTATACATCCTCCAAGGATGTGTGCAGTAGATGATGTGTCAAATAGGACTTCAGGTAAAACGCTGAATGCATCGCCGTTCATTTCTTGCGCCATCTGTTCGGCGTATTGATTCGCAACGGGAATAAACGAGGGTACTTTCTTATGTGTGTTCCAATTCGAATTGAGTGAGAATCCTCCTAAACGCCACCAACGCCGTTCATAATTCAATTTGAGATAATTATCTATGGTTTGCATGACGAGCAGTATGACTGTGCGATGTGCCCAATTGAAAGGAGATAAACTTCGTAAAAATTTTAATGGATGCCTAAAGATGGCAAATAGGAATAATAATGGACGCGGAATATGCGGATGACCTCCAACAAGAATTGTTGCCAAACTAGACATGGAATCTTGTCCTTTTCCATAACGAACTGCTTCAATATGCGTTTTTTCATTAGGGTATATTCCCGAAGTAATTGCCAATCCTTTGGAATAATCCACATTTTTGTTTCGTGATCGGACCCCAACCAGTGCTTCGCTATTTGTCCGGACCCGATTGCCTAATTGATCCGAAATCTTGGGTAGAGAGCCATTTTGCTTGCAGTTAAATAGAAGTCGTGTTGTACCCAATACACCTGCAGAAAAAATAACACCTTTTGCTCTATAGGTCTTTTTCTTTGAAGTTAACCCTGTGGTACGCTTTGTTTGAATAGTATAGATATTTTCAGTGGTTTGAACATCTATAACTTGAGTTTCTGATTGAATTTTGACCCCAAGATTCTCCGCTAAATACAAATAGTTTTTATCGAGAGTGTTTTTTGCACCAATGCGACAACCCACCATACATCCACCGCAAAATGTACATCCAGTTCGATCGGGTCCTTTGCCCTCAAAAAATGGATCAGTAACAGTGGTGTCAGGATCACCGAAATATACTCCCACATCATTAATATGAAATGTATCCCCACGATTATTGTCGTCTGCACAATTTTTTAGGAATTCATCCGTTTCTGCTATCGTTTCACAGGGAGTTGCGCCAAGCATTGTTTGCGCTTTCTTATAAAAGGGCAAAAGAGCGTCTTTGGAATTTTTAATTCCCCATTGGGGACTTTCCAGAACTTCATCGGGTGGAATTAACAAGTTATTAGCATAAACCAGGCTTCCACCTCCGACACCTGATCCGTGAAGAATAAAGACATCTTTTAGTAGAGTCATTGCCTGAATACCATATAATCCTAATTTAGGCAACCAAAAATATTTTCTGAGATTCCAGTTAGTTCTAGGAAAATCTTCGGTCCTGTATCGTTTTCCCTGTTCCAGGATAAGAACGGAGTATCCTTTTTCAGTTAATCGAAGGGCTGAGACTGATCCACCGAAACCGGAACCGATAATGATATAGTCATAAAGTTGTGAATTTGGCATAAATGAAAATACAATTATATTGATTAAGGAAGAATAGAGAATAGAAATGCATAATTACATTGAAAAACACTTACATAAATAGTTATTTGTAATAGCAACTTTCATTCTCACTACAATGTGTCATGGCGCACCAACTAAAAAACGATATTTTTCTTTTTGATTACTTGTGCTACTTTTCTCCTTACAGCAACCTTTTTTTGGCTAAATTAGAATAGCTTTTCGGAGAAAATATGAAAAAATTAATCAACATTTTATGTCTTGGACTGGTATCAATACTGACTGCCCAATCACCGATAAACCTAAATGTTGTGATAACGCCCTATGTTACTTATTATCTAACATCCATTGATTTGAGCACAGGAAGTTCCAACATTCCAATATTCCAAGCGACTTTATCAAAATCGAATCCTAATTCTCCTGATAGTGTACAGGCAAAAATTGAATTCGAAATGACAATTGATTCTGAGTTCTTGGGTATGGATAATGAAACACTGGTTTTAATGGATACTGAGCCGTTCTATTTTCAAAATGACATCATTTTATCTAATTTAGATATGACGATAGATTCACGTGAAATTTTCGATGTGACAGGACAAAGAATTGATTTCCGAGTTAATATTCTTGAAAATATTGATATGGCACGTGCTGATAATTTATTTAATTCGGTAGTTCAAACTGGGAGATTACCAGACGGCAACTACAGTTTTCGTGTAAGCGTTATGAATGGGGATGAATCCGGTGAAGTTTGGGAACAGGTTGAAGAAGTTATTAGTGTGACGTCACCCACTTTTTTACAATTGTCCTCACCAGGTGGTGTACTAGCCGATACAACAATAAATGAAATATTTACCAGCTATCCAGTATTACAATGGGAGTCGGATCCCTGTAATTATGTTGACTCAGAGGGCAATTATGGATGTAGGTATTATCTAAGAGTTGCTGAATTTGATCCGGCAACCCATTCATCTGTAGATGAAGCTATAGAATCAACCACTCGACTGCCCCTTAATCAATCACTTGGGTGGGCCTTTGTTGGAAATGGTATTACTTCCTTTCAATATCCTGCATCGGATGCTGGTGAATTGGAACAAGGAAAAGTGTACGTTTGGCAAGTCCTTAAAGCATTGACTACAACTGCAGGATTAGATGGTGTTGTAAGTGACATTATGGCTTTCAAAGTAAAAGATTTTACAGAAACAGGCGACGGTGATGCTGGTAGCGGTAGCGCAGAAACGACTACAGATCCAGCAATGTTAACTTTGCAATCCCTTATTGGAAATGACCAATACCAAGCGTTCTTTGGTCAAGGTGGGCCAGCTTACGGTTATACATTAACTGACAATATCACAAATGATGGTACGGCTGTAGATTTATCATTTATTCAGTCATTATTATCGCAAGGTGTTGCTGAAACAGATTCCGTAGGAACTGTATCTTATCTCCCCTTGAACGTAGTATCTGTTGAGGTGACAGAATGAAGAAAATACTAATTATATCAATCATTTTATTCACAATGGTACTAGGAGCCGGAAAAGTGGCAATCACTGTAAAATCCAGTGGCACAGTAAACCATTTGCACTCCGATAAATCCCCTACAACTCCATTAAAACTTGGTACTGGATTGGCTGATGAAGATATTATTCGAACTGGACAGAATGGATTTGCTGTAGCAATGTATCTTGATGATAAAACAGCGATAAAAATTCGAGAAAATTCTGAATTCCTTATCGGGGGAACGAAATCCGAAAATGGAATTAATAAACGCGTTGCGTTGAATTATGGCACTATGGCTGCATCCGTGTCAAAACAAAAAGGCAAGGAATTTATTATTGCCACACCTACGTCAGTTGCATCAGTAAAAGGAACCGATATCGTCATTATTTCTGATCCTGTATTGGGTGATTTGTTTATTACACTAGTGGGTTCAATCGTGGTAACGAACAGTACAACCGGAGACTCTACTACCGTCGGTGCTGGTGAAACAGCCACTTCAACAGCTGATGGTGGTTTGGATGTAACTACAACTGATGAAGATGATATTCCGGACTTCGATGGAGATGGTGAAACCAGTGGTGAATTACATGAATTACGATTTGAAATTGAAGATCCTGACGGCAACCTAAAAGAAGTTATTATACAATACTAATAAAATTGATTTTGGAATTGATTGGAGAGAATTTCCCAATGAAGAAAATAATCACACCTATTCTTCTCATATTATTTAGTTTTTCATCAACTACTTTTGCAGATGAAATACTGATATTTAGTCCCTCACCTAATGAGACAGTACTAAAAACCGATGTATTAATTGCTGCTTCGTTTTTTGACCTGGGTGGTGTTTCAACAGATCGCGTCCATTTATTTTTTGACGAGATCGAAATTACTGATCGCGCTGAAATAGATTCTGATATGCTGAGTTATGCGCCGTCCTTAATAAATCCAGGTTCGCACACTGTTCGGATTCTCATTCGTAGGGATGGATTGGATCCGTTGGAAAAAAGATGGTCTTTCACTGTTGCGGGTCAAAAAAAATGGACGGATGAATTGGAGTGGAGTGGAAAAACCTCAGCTAATTACCGAATTGATAAAATGGAATCGGGCGAATTATCAGTTGGTACTGTTGGAGTATTTTTTCGTGGTACGGCTTACAATTGGTTACGATTCAAAACGAATCTAAACCAGGCTTCAGATGAAGATCCATTAATTCAACCTCGTAGTAGATATACCTTTCAAATGTCCTTAAGTCGTTTTTTGGATTTGAGTTTCGGTGATGCCAATCCCCGGTTATCCAGATTTACCATTGATGGAAAACGGATGCGTGGATTTGAAGCAAATCTTAAATTAAATGCAATTAACTTTCATTTTATTAAAGGTGATTTGGTTCGAGATATAAATGGAAGTCTTGATCCCGATGAATCTTATGACATCAGCAAAATGGCTTTAGAAGGAGACACAACATTTATTGAGTTAAACCGCAAAGGTTATACTTTTCGTCAAGAACTCACAGGTGGAAGATTAAGTTTTGGAGCTGGAAAATATTTTCAGTGGGGTTTTAGTCTAATGAAAGTTAAAGATGACATTAATAGTGTCATACCTGAAATGATGGATGCGAAAATTCGTATAGGTGAAAATGCATTTGGCCTTCCTGAAAATGACTATACGCTTGAAGATTTATTGATGTTTACTTCAAATGATAGCGGTTTCAAAAATGTAATTAATTTGAAAGATCCTACTGATTGGACAGGCGTAGCTCCGCAAGATAATATTGTTTTAGGAACGGATATGGGAATGTATTTGGACAATAAACGTATTTTGCTTGAGGGAGAGGTCGCATTCAGTTTGTACAATAAAGATATCTGGGATGGTGCAATAACCAAAGCTGGCTTAGATACAATGATGGATGATACGGCTGATGGTTTCTTAGCAGGGTCAATGGATTTAGAAACTATTCCATTTGATCCGAAAGATTATGAAGATTTCTTTGTAATTGGTATCGGCATGATTCCACTTGTACCAATTGATATGGCTGTTCTTGATTCAAGTTCCGATATCTCAATGTTTGATGCTGTAATAAATATGCCATCATTATCTTACCGGGGTCGAGCAAAACTTCAATATTTTGGCAATTATCTTACATTTGAATATTCACGGATTGGTCCTGAGTTTAAATCATTGGCGAACCCCTATCTCGTTGCTGGTATAAATCAATTTATAATTAGCGACAGAATACAACTCTTAAAAAACCGTGTTCTACTCACTTTTGAATATCGCCATCAAGATGACGATGTTCTTACATCAATTGCTAATGTGACAAATGATAATAGATTCCTTACCAATATTACAATTCTCCCTGGACCGGGATTACCAACCTTTACCATTGGATATCGCATGAACGATCGTGAAAATGGAATTACAGAGTTAGACGCGTTAGTAAATGATATTACTGATGTAACAACGTTTGAAGATGGTAGGGAAAATACCAAGACACAAAATATTACAACTTCAATAAATTATGTTTTTGATGCTTACGACTCTCGTCATACAATTTTTGGTACTATTGTATCTTATGACAAGTCTGATCAATATTCTGATCGTGAATTAGATTCATCTTTTGTTGATCCTGGAATTAAATCAAATGTGTATAATCTAACTGCGAACTCACGATTTGGATTCATTCCACTAAAAACAACGGTGAGCATTACGACTAATTCTAGCGAGTTTAGTATCGGTCCTGGTTTAAGATCGGATCAAAAATTCACATCAGCGAAATTGAATGTTGAATACGGATTTTTCAATAATAAAGTTGCAGCACTCGGCGGAATTAACTATATGAAGGGCGAAGGGTCTCAAGATGTAAAACGCCTTGGATTCCGTGGAGGAGTAAGATTTCGCTTAATTGAAGATTTTACTGCTAACATCACTGTTGATTTACGACAAAAGACCGTTGCTGAAAAATCCGCGTCAGACATAATTGGAGTAGCTGGATTATCATACATCTTTTAATAATATTCTCATTTAGAAATTAGGTAAAAAGGGTCGATATTTGACCCTTTATTCTTTATGTGAAAACTAGTCATAAAAGTAATATAATGAGGTACTAAACGATGTATATTCACCACCTTGAAATGGCAAAATTCACACATTAATTGGAGAAAAAATGACCAAACTGTTCTGGTTCTATATACTATTTATTGGAGGCGTATTCTCCCAAGTCTCGGTATCACCAGACACAATTAATGCTTCTGCCGAAATGGGTACATCAAGCTATGAATCATTAATTTTCTCAAATCAAAGTTCCAATGATGTTACGTTTGCTGTTTCGGTCATAGATCAAACATTATTAATGAGTCCACCGGCAAATGATACTGCGCAACGTGAAAATAGCAATTCTGTTATTTATATTAAACACGAAGAACTTCAAAAAGATATTGTATTTAGCGATCAAAATAGGAATGATATTCAGGGTATTAAGTGTGCAACACCACAACCAACTTTTGAAGAAGATTTTATTGTCAACGATCAGATCGAAAGATGGTTGGAGGGTCATGAATATGATAGAAATGACAGGGATCAGGTAAATATCCTTGTGGCCTTTCACGTAATTCATAATTCTAGCGGCACTGGAAATGTTCCGGATTCACAAATTGAAGATCAGATTCAAGTGTTGAATGATGCGTATGCAGAATTCGGAATTGAATTCACATTGGATATTATTACCAGAACGGAAAATAATTCATGGTTCAGTAATATGGATGGGCTTGAAAGTAGCTACAAATCAGCATTGGCCGTAGATCCCGTTCATTATTTTAATATATACTCAGGACAACCAACTGGCGGTATCCTTGGTTGGGCTTGGTTACCGAGTTCGTGGGCAGAAAGCTCATACATGCATGGTGTGGTTTTGCTTTATACAACATTACCTGGCGGAACCGGTGCACCATATAATCTAGGTGACACAGCAACACATGAAGCCGGTCATTATCTTGGTTTACGTCATACTTTCTTAAATGGTTGTTC
>JABMOV010000127.1 GCA_013203145.1 Fidelibacterota bacterium | reverse complement strand
GCACGGACTTTACCGTTCACTTGTACTGCAATTTCGATTGTATCTTTATTCAAATACTTTTCATCAAAAGTTGGCCATGGTTTAAAAACAATTGATTCATCGACTGTTTGATTGACAAAACTCCAAAGCTCTTCGGCTATATGTGGTGCAAATGGTGCAACCAATAAAATTATTGTATTTGCGACATTCTTTTCCAATATTTCATATTTCATGAATTCGTTAACACATATCATCAATTGACTAATAGGTGTGTTCAGACTTAATGAGTCTATATCACTGGTAAGTTTTTTAATTGTGGAATGAAGGACAAACAATTGTTCTTTGTTTAATTCTATGTTTGGTACAATTGGTTTTTCCATAATAAGACGCCACAAACGGTGTATAAATCGATCAATTCCGGCTATCCCTTTAGTATCCCATGCTGCAGATTGATCAAACGGGCCAATAAACATTTCATATAATCTGAATACATCAGCACCGTGTTTATCGACAACTTCATCAGGATTTATAACATTACCTCTAGATTTTGACATTTTTTCGCCACCTTCACCTAAAACCATACCATGGGATGTTCGCTTAAGATATGGTTCTGATGTTGGTACCTGATCTATATCAAATAAAAATTTATTCCAAAACCGTGAATATAGTAAATGCAAAGTAGTGTGTTCCATCCCACCATTATACCAATCCACTGGCATCCAATATTTTAATAATTCAGGGTTAGCAATTTCCTTATCGTTCTTTGGGTCAATATATCGCAAATAATACCAGGATGAGCCAGCCCAATTAGGCATAGTATCTGTTTCACGATGTGCAGGATTACCGCAATCTGGACAAGTCGTATGTACCCACTCATCCATTGCAGCTAAAGGAGATTCGCCCGTATTAGTAGGTTCATAACGTTCTACTTCAGGTAATAATACTGGAAGATCAGATTCAGGTACTGGTACCCATCCACAATCTTCGCATTTTATCATTGGAATAGGTTCTCCCCAATATCGCTGCCGTGAGAAAACCCAATCTCTAAGTTTAAAATTAACTGCAGTTTCTCCTAATCCAGCCTGCTCTAACCATTGCGTAGTTTCCTTTTTTGCATCGACAACTTTTTTACCATTTATATCTAAACCCTTTGAACTTGAGGAATTGATCGCAATTCCATCAAAAGTCCAGCATACCTTGCCTTCCAGAACGTCATCTATATTTATTTTTACACTTTTTGCTTTGTTAGGTTCTGGATCTAAAATGCATCTAATTGGTAAATCAAATTTAACCGCAAACTCAAAATCGCGTTCATCATGGGCAGGAACAGCCATAATAGCACCAGTTCCATACGTACTTAAAACATAATCAGCAATCCAAATGGGAATATTCTCATCATTAATTGGATTTATTGCGTAAGCACCAGAGAAAACCCCTGTTTTATCTGTACTGAGTTCAGTCCTTTCTAAATCGCTTTTTTTAGCAGCCTTATTTATATAATTGGTCACAGCATCAGATTGTTCAGTTGTTGTTATTTGATTGACGAGTTCATGCTCTGGAGCTAATACCATAAAGGTCGCTCCGAATAACGTGTCCGGACGAGTTGTAAAAACTGTTATTGAAGAATCATTATATCCATTTATTTTGAATGTAACATTTGCTCCTTCAGATCGACCAATCCAATTTGCCTGTTGAAGTTTAATTTTGTCTAAATAATTGACTTCCTCTAAATCATTAAGGAGTTTATCCGCGTATTCTGTTATTTTTAGCATCCATTGGGAAATCTGGCGCTTCTCTACTTCTCCGTCACAACGTTCACATCTACCATCCACGACTTCTTCATTTGCCAAACCAGTTTTACAGGATAAACACCAGTTAATTGGCATTTTCGATTTATAGGCTAATCCTTTTTTAAATAACTGAATAAATATCCATTGGGTCCATTTATAGTAATCTGGATCTGTTGTTGAAAATGATCGATCCCAATCAAAAGAAAATCCTAAAGATTTTAATTGCTCAGTAAATCTTGTTACATTTTTTTCTGTTGTTATTGAAGGGTGTATTCCTGTTTTAATAGCAAAGTTTTCTGAAGGTAATCCAAAACTATCAAAACCCATTGGAAATAAAACATTATAACCCTCCATTCTCTTTTTCCGTGCTAGAATATCTAATGCAGTGTAAGACCTAGGATGCCCAACATGAAGACCATCACCAGACGGATAAGGAAACTCTACCAAACAATAGAATTTTGGTTTGTCGGAAAAATCTTCTGCTTTAAAAGTTTTATTCTTTTCCCAATAAGCTTGCCATTTGGCTTCGATTGTTTTGAAATCGTACTGCGTCATAGTTTTAATATCTTATGTTTGGTTTCATTGTTAATAAATATCTATCCTAAGTCAAAGTTTACGGATGTATCGTAGACACGAACCATTCGTATTTTGCACAAAAAAAGGGCATCAACAACGTTAATGCCCTTTAAAGAATAGCATTCCTGCTGTATTAACCTAAATACATCCGTAATGTTTCGCTACGTGATTTATGTTGTAATCTACGAATAGCTTTTTCTTTGATTTGTCGTACTCGCTCACGTGTGAGACTGAATTCTTCACCAATCTCATTCAATGTGTGTGCACGATCTCGGTTAATACCGAAATACATTTCCAAGACTGCGCATTCGCGTTCAGGTAAAGTGCTCAATGCTTTTAAAACATCTTCCACCATGGATTTACGCATTACCTCAGTATCTGGTAATGGAGCTAATCCATCTTCAACCACATCTAATAAGGAGTTTTTCTCCCCTTCAGTAAATGGAGTGTCCAAGGAACTATGTCTGCGTGAATATTGAAATGCATTGAATACTTCTTCACTTGTAATGCTTAATTGGTGACTGATTTCATCGACTTTTGGAGGTCGTTCAATTTCAGCTTCCAATTTTTCTGCTACTTTAGTGATTTTAGTAATCGTACCAACGCGATTAAGAGGTAATCGAATTAGACGACCCTGCTCTGCCAATGCTTGTAAGATGGATTGTCTAATCCACCAAACAGCATAGGAAATAAATTTGAAACCACGGGATGGATCGAATCTTTTTGCCGCTTTTATGAGGCCTAAATTGCCTTCATTTATTATATCGGCTAATGATAAACCATTTCCTTGGTATTTTTTTGCTACAGAAACAACAAATCGAAGGTTTGCTTCAACCAACTCTTTCATTGCCTCTTCATCGTTTTCTTGGATACGAAGAGCCAATTCAACTTCCTTATCTGGTTTCAAAGGATTGAATCGACCAATTTCGGCCAAGTACATGCTTATGCTACCGTTTGAGATTTTACTGCTTTTTTTAACTGAAGTGGCCAATATGCCGTTCTCCTTGCTAGTTAATTATCATTTTCTGTTTATGTCTCAATACTTACTGATGTAATTACTATGATTTTGTTACAAACAATTGCCTGTTTTGTTATTAAATCAAGATATACATAGAGTCTGAAATTTACACAACTAATATACTTAAAACCATATATTAAAGATGTTTACTAGGCTTGATTATGAGTAAAGAAAAGATGATCGTAATCCTTTCATATTTCAGATTTAATCCATGCTACTTCTTGATTATAAATCTTTGATATATCAGAAGAATAAAGTCAGGTTTCCGTAAAGCATTAACTATGTCTACCACACATGTAATTAATACTCATTGTCGGGGTGAGAGGATTCGAACCTCCGACCTCGTCGTCCCGAACGACGCGCGCTAACCGGGCTGCGCTACACCCCGAATT
>JABMOV010000126.1 GCA_013203145.1 Fidelibacterota bacterium | reverse complement strand
TGGCAAGGTCGTGCTCTACCAGCTGAGCTACTCTCGCATATATTTGTTAAAAAAGCGAGGCGAATTTACGCTATCAAAAGCGATCGTCAAATAAAATTAGAGACTACATATCACAAATTCATCAGAACGACATCGACCTTGGTCCCGAATACTTCGGGATGCTCAACAAGTTGAGCTACTTTCGTATATCTTTAGTAAGAAATAACCATGGTGGATTTCAAAAATCATTTATCCCGATCAAATTGTTTTAGATGTGGAATTTGGAAAACATTCCCATTTTTTCTCAGAACGAAAAATGATGAGTAAACTCATCAAAATGTATATTGAATCTTCAATGATTTTTCCCATTCCAACCATTTCTCCAGATTTTAAACCGCAACCACATTCAATATTATAACCACGAAGTATTGCAGAAGATATTGCAACTACAAACACCGTCATCATTCCCAATGACAATACTGCGGCTCCATCTACCATAAACCCAAAAATGAGGGCAGATCCAATGATAACTTCAAGCCAAGGAAGTATGATAGCCATTACGTTTTCTAAACCATATGGCATTATGTGATAATTGCCGATAGCTCGCGCAAATTCCGCCGGTTGCACTATTTTTTCTGCTCCAGCGATGATGAGTACGATTCCCAAAAGTACTCGACTAACAATCGGTAAGTGCAATAAATATTTGTTCATTTACTAACCGGATAGTTAGCATTCGTCCATTCAGTCCATCCGCCTACAAATATATATATTTTTGTGTATCCGGAGGACTGTAAATCGTATGCTAATTCTTCACTTGATCCACAATCATCACCGTCACAATAGGTTACAATAGGTGCGGTCTTTTTTTCTAAAAGTGAATCCAGAGTAAATATCATTTCCATATAATTATCAGATGGAATGGCACCTTTTATGTGACCCTCATAATAGTATTCATCATGCCTGGCATCGATAAATGGAATACCACTATCATAGAATGACTTTGCCTGCTCCAGAGAAAGTGTAGCGATAATTGGTTCAGATACTTCGGTAGTAGTTATATCAACCTTGTCCAATTGAGGAAGATCTTTCGCAAGCAGTGTAATGCCATTGGGATTAACAGCATTTACAGATAGTGCGATAATTGTTGAAACCACGATAAAAATAATAGATTGCTGTATAATTGGTTTTATCAACTTCGTTTCTTCGTCACTTTTCTTTTTTGATTTGCGGCATTAATAGGTTTGCGTTCACTTTTCTTAATACTTTTTATTTCTAATAATGCACTGCTAACAAAATCTAACACTTCAGCTTGGTCTTTTATTTTCCGACTCATGGACACGGAAGTATATTCATTTGTATTTACTGCTCTATCTAAAGTCTTCTGTGCTTCAACTTGTTGAAGTTCATAATCCTTAATCAATTTTAACATTGTCTTGTTGTCCGCAAATATTTCTAATAATGGCTTTTCAGGATCTCTTTTCTGCAAATTTTCTAATCGCTTATTGATTGTTTTCATCTTTGCAGCAGCACTTGAAATATCAACAACCGGAGAATCAATATTGGTTATTGTTAAATCAATCTGAGTTAAATATTTCCCCTGTTTTCCACAACTATATTCCTTTGGACCGTCAATTGCTTGATCTTTATCAGGACGTGTTTTTTGGGTACTTCCACTAAGGAAAAGGTAATCAGCGTCTGCAAAGGTATCCTTAACCTTTTTATATTCATTTTGTTTTGCATTTACCAGCATAACAATAAAATCCGTTTTGAATTTTAATTCGTCAATCATTTGTTGACCAGTTTCCAAATACGGCTCCATCTTTAAATCATTGATATTTGCTGGTAATAAATTCGTGACACCAGTAACACCGATTTTGAACCCATTTCGTTCGATAATCCTATACGGTATAAAGGCATACCCACCATTACTTACATTTTTCAAATTAGCAGAAATGAATGGGATATCACTTGTATCAACAATTGACTTTAAAAAATCATACCCGGCAGCGAATTCAAATTGCCCAACATTTAGACCATCGCAACCTACCATTTCAAAACCATGTGCGATTTTGCTGGCAGTCACCATTTCTGAATTACGATTGTTATCGTTCAGCGTTGATTTTGTGAACAAGACATCACCAGCATCAAGAATAATTGGTGTTTTACCTTCTGCGGTTAAGGTTTCAAGATAGGAAGCTTTTCTGGGCAGACCGCCCAGTGGATTCTTTTTTCAACCACATGGGTCCAGCTGACCGTGGACATTAGCTGTAACCACGAAAGTCAGAGAACCCGTTATTGCTTCAGTTTTAGCACAAGACCACACAAGCATTGTGATCATTGCAAATAGTATTGTTCGTTTTTGTATCATATTTTTTTCTATTTTAATGGTTTCTCAGCAAGTTCAACAAGAACCCCACCTGTGGACTTCGGATGAATGAAAATAACTTTATATCCTTCTGCACCAATGGTAGGATTATCTCCTATAACCTGTATGTTATTTTCTTTTAATTCAGTCATGGCAGATTCTACATTGTCAACTTCAAAACAGATGTGGTGAATTCCACTTCCGCGTTTCTCTAAAAATTTTGAAATAGGTGAATCAGGATTGGTACCTTCGAGTAATTCCACTTTTCCTGACGATGTATCATAAATATCTGTATTTACGCCCTGTAATTTTACTTCCTCTGATCCACGATGAGTAAGCTGTAGAACATCACGCCAAAATGGAGCTGCCGTATCAATTGAATCCACAGCCAAACCGATATGCTCAATACCCTTTATTCTCATAATAGGTATTCTGGCATTCCAGTATGTTTGCTAATTCCCAACCCAACTCCTTTTGGCAAAATCAAACTCCCCTCATTTACAATTGTTCCACGATAAGGATCGTTATCTATGAGTATATGCCCATCCAAATCGGCATAATCTACGAAGGGTGAAAGATGCGATGCAGCCGTAATTCCCACTGAAGATTCTACCATACAACCCAACATTATTTTCAAATTATATTTATTTGCGGTTGTAATCATTTTATGCGCTTCAAACAAGCTGCCGCATTTCATTAATTTAATATTTATCCCATCAAAAGCGTGGGCAATTCCAGGGATGTCTGATGAAAAAAGACTATTTTCATCCGCAATGATCGGAAGCGGTGATTCCTCTTTAAGTTTTGCTGTAATGTCCACATCTTTGGCTGGTAATGGCTGCTCAATAAATTCAACATTTCTGTCGGCTAACCAATAACACATTTCAATCCCAGATTCCAGCGTCCACCCCTCATTGGCATCCACACGGACAATTTTATCCGTTTCATTCCGAATAATATTCATGATTTCTTTGTCATTGTCCGTACCCAATTTCACTTTTAAGATGGGGTATTCTTTTGCTTCTGCAATTTTTTTGGGTAATAAGTTGAGTTCACCAATCGCAATTGTGAACGATGTCAATAATGCAGGTTTTTCAGGTACATCAAAATATGATCCAACAGATTGTTGGTTTTTTTGGCACCACCAATCCAAAACAGCCATACTGAATGCAGCTTCTAATGATTTTATTTTCCCAGATCGTTTTTTTAAAAATGACCAAGTATCCTCAAGATTGCCATCTGGAAGAACCCAATCTTTATATGAATTGAGTTGATTAATTATTGAATCATGAAATTCATTATATCTTGCAGACGGTGCAGCTTCTCCTCGACCAATGATATCACCATCTTTTAAATAAACGTAAACAACATCGTAAAAACTATATGTACTTCTTGATATCCCAAATGGATGGATACAATTCAGCCGATAAGTTGACCATTTAATGTTCATGATAATACTTTACGCACAATCGCGTCAACAATATTTTCTCCACCAAAGCGAATAATGTCAGACGTTATACAATTGTATTTTTTTTCGTATTCATCTACGGTGAGTAGCGCATCTTTTTCAGACATCGCATGGGTTAATAAATTGATCCCAAGAAATTCTGAGCGTCGAAATGGTTTCATCACCGATAAATGTAAATCCAATAGATACTTCATATCTGGTATGGTGTAATCAGAAACATCCGTTTCTCTGATAGGTTCATGACACATGATATAATAATCAGGCATTGCGCCATGGATTAAACCCAAGGTTACTCCTGAGTATAACATATTTGTGATTGCACCCTGCCCCTCAACCAATATGATATCAGCATCAAGGTTTTGATCAATGACATACTCAATTTCACCAGCCATGAAATCCCCAACAACGGCATCAACGGGAACTCCTTGGCCACATAACAATATTCCAGTTTGACCCGTACCAATAAATTTGGCATTAATGCCTTTTGATTGTAGACGATTTGTTAATTCCCAAGCTGTTGTCATTTTGCCTGTATCACAGTCGGATCCCACTGTCAGAAGAACCGGTACTTTACGGGTTGACCATGATTTTTTTGGAAAGTGAGGGGGTTTTGGCGGTTTCCGTAGATCTGTAATAATAACATTAAACTTTTCAGCCATTTGTATAAACTCAGGATCATCTGAAATAAATTCATGCATGCCGCTAATAATATCCAAACCATGACTTATAGCTTTGAATATTTCTGATTTGTAGTGACCAGAAACTCTTCCTCCCTGAGGAGCATTTCCTAATACAAGCATATCAGGTTTATATTTGAAAAGTTCATCAATACCGCTAACCACAGGGATGTCTCCACCATATCCTAATACGTCTTGAACTGTTTTACCTTGGTACCGGGAATCAATTACGCCAACAACATCTTGCTCTTTATACCGGATAAGTGTGTTACCGGTTTTGCTGTATATATAACTGAATGAGCCTTCAGCTAAAATTGCATATTTCGCCATATGTTACTTCCAGAATACGCGGCTAAAAATAACCATTACTGTAAATATTTCTAATCGGCCTAATAGCATACAGAATGATAAAATCCACTTTCCAGCCATGGGCATGAGGGCATAATTATCAGTGGGGCCAAAATCTCCCAGAGCAGGACCAATATTTCCAATAGCTGATGCAGCAGCACCGATTGAAGACTCTAAATCAATGTTTAATGACGTTAAGAGGAGTGTTGAAATGGCAAAAATGGCTATATAAAAAAGGAAAAATCCTAATGTATTACGAATAACATCTTCACTGATATATCGATCACCGATTCTTATAGGGATAATCGCACGTGCATGCAGTAATCGTCTGGTTTCCATTGCAGCATACTTTAATATGAGCATAACACGAACGACTTTCATGCCGCCACCAGTAGAACCACCCATTCCGCCAACAAACATTAATGTTAGTAACAAGAATTGTGCTAGATACGCCCAAACTTCATAATCTGCCGAACCAAAACCAGTTGTGGTCATGATTGAAACTGTTTGAAATAAAGAATCCCTGAAATTTGTATGATTCCATAATCCTTGACCTGCTGAAACGACAATAAATATTAATGCAGTTACTGCAAGGGTTATGCCTAGATAATTAAGGAATTCCTTATCTCTTATATAGGATCGAACATCACCAGTTATGGCTTTAAAATGAAGCGTAAAATTAATTCCGGCAATAAACATAAATATGACGATAATATAATGAATAACAGAATTATCATAGTATCCAATACTGGCATTCTTTGTTGAAAAACCACCTGTCGGCATAGTTGTTAGGGAATGACAAATAGCATCAAACCATTTCATACCACTTATCCCAAGTAGAATAATTTCCGCGACTGTAATTCCCACATAAACCATCCAGAGAAGTTTCGCCGTTTCACGTACTCGCGGTTTGATCTTGTCAGCAACCGGTCCAGGTACTTCAGCTTTAAATAATTGCACACCTCCGATGCCCAGTAAAGGAAGTATTGCGATATAAAAAACGATAATTCCCATTCCGCCAATCCATTGGATAAATGATCGCCAGAATAAGGTTGCATGCGGAAGGCTTTCAATTCCATTGGGTAAATGTGGTAATGTAACAGGATTCCCAATAATGGACGCGCCAGTAGTGGTTACACCAGACATAGATTCAAAAAATGCATCTGTAAATGTTGGTAATAATCCAGATAAATAAAACGGTATTGCACCGGCAATTGCTGTGATAATCCACGCAAATGTGACAACTGCGAATCCGTCACGATTAGTTAATTTTCGATATTTGCGAGTTGATAGCCAAATGGGGAGTCCAATAATTACCGATAATCCTGCAGATCTAAGAAATCCTTCTAAATCTGCTTCACCGTAACCCCAGGCAATTGCAGCTGGGATGAGCATGAAAATCCCAAGGATTGTCAATAATCCCGCCAGAATATTTAAAATAGTGCGTACGTTCATTTTATACGTTGAAGAGCTTCTTGAGCTTAGGGATAGCACTTTGTTTGGCGAAAACCAAAACAGTATCTTCACTTGTTAACTGGGAGCTACCTCGTGCGATGCTTAAGTGTCCATGATGATTGATCACTCCAACGATGCTGTCTTTTGGAAATGCCAATTCTTCCAACGGTCTCAAAGTCACTTTGCTGCCTATTTCAGGATTAAACTCCATGACTTCCACATCTATTTCATCAAAAGACATAACAGACATTTCATTTTGATCGCTACGTATTTCTCGCATAATGGAATTGACCGTGGACAAATTTTTTGAAATGACTGCTCCTATGCCAATTTCCTGAATTATGGGCATGTATTCTGTAGTGGTTATATGAATCATTGTTTGTCTCACCCCTAAATGATGTGCTAGCATACTAGATAATAAATTTGTTTGTTCATTGTTAGTGACCGTTATAAAACTATCAACTTCTGAAATATTTTCTGATTTTAATAATTCGACATCTGTACCATCACCATATATGACCATTGTATTACCGAGCTCATTTGCGACATCTCCGGCTTTTTCACGACGGTTTTCTAAAATTCGTACATTCATCTCATCTTGCAACTCACCAGCAACGGATCGACCAATTTTGCTCGCACCAACAATCATAATACGATTCGAATGCTTTTTCCGCCGACCAAGCATATAGAGAAGGTTTTCCAAATCTGTTTTTTGAATTAGAAAATAGGCAATATCATTTGTTTTAAACTCGAAATCAGCCCATGGAATACTTGTTTCACCTTCCCTGAGAACACCGATAATTCCAAATTTTAAATTTTGATGATCAGCGCATATTTTACGTACAGTCTGATTAGCGATTGGACTTTTACTTACAATACGAAAGCCAAGCATCAGAAGTCGTCCACCTTCGAATTCCATCACTTGAGTCGAATAGGGGTGTCGGACTAAGCGTACAATTTCCTGACAAGCTGCTTTCTCTGGATGAATCACCAAATCAATTCCAAATTTTTCTGGTCGAATGATGGATTCTCGAGTGCTATAATGCTGATTTCGCAGACGAGCAATGATTTTCTTCGCTCCTAATAAGTGAGCCTGCTGAGATGCAATTAGGTTGACTTCATCGACACGGGTGAGTGCTAATACATAATCTGCACCCTCAATATTGGCTTGCAGAAGATTCTTAGGGCTTGCGCCGTTCCCATGCACAACAATGACATCTAAATGCTCTGAAGCTCTGCGGCATTTATCAGGATTAATATCAATGACAGTAATATCATGATCTTCAATACTTAATGCCTTTGCAACATGAAATCCGACTTCGCCAACTCCGATAATGACAATTCTCATGGATTAATCCAATTCAATGATGAACACAATTTTAAAACTTACACTAAATCAGAGCAGAATTCTACTCCGATTCACGCCACATATCAGCACCGAGTGATCGAAATTTTTCTTCAATATTTTCATATCCACGATCAATATGATAGACTCGACTAATATCCGTTTTTCCTTCAGCAATTAAAGCGCCTATAATCAACGAAGCACTTGCGCGAATGTCAGTAGACATTACAGGGGCTCCTTTTAATTCTTTTACTCCAGTAACAGAAGCAACATTGTTTTCAACATCTATCTGTGCTCCTAGTCTAATTAATTCAGGTATATGAGAAAACCTATCATGATATACAGTGTCCGTTATAACTGATGATCCAGCAGCAATAGTCATTAGGGCAATCCACTGCGCTTGCAAATCAGTAGCAAATCCCGGATATACTGCAGTCGTCATATCCACCGGTTTTATTATATCAGGCTTTCTTACGGTAACGTCTGAAGAAGTTGAAGAGACAATAGCGCCCGTTTCCCTTAATTTGTCGATAACCGAATCCAAATGTTCTGGTATGACATCCTGAACTGTGATTTCACCTAATGCTGCACCAGCAATCAAAAATGTTCCGGCTTCAATCCGATCAGGAATAACATCGATTTCAACAGCTGTTAGTTCGCTTATATCAACGCCGTTAATTATTATATCAGTGGTACCTATACCCGATATATCAGCTCCCATAGCTTTTAAGAATTCACATAATTGAACTATCTCGGGTTCACGAGCGGCATTCTCAATTTTGGTTTGCCCCTCAGCGGTTACAGCGGCCATTACGATATTACCTGTTGCACCAACACTTGGATAATCAAATCGTATTGTAGTACCAATTAGTCTTTTTGCCCGTGCAACAATGTAACCGCCTTCGAGCTCAATTTTTGCGCTAAGTTTTTTTAATCCATTGATATGATAATCAACCGGACGTGGTCCCCAGGCGCATCCACCGGGCATGGAAACTTTTGCCTCTCCACAACGGCTTACCAGCGGTCCAAGTACATAGAAAGATGCACGCATAGTTTTCACCAATTCATAAGGCGCCACTGGATTGATCTTCCCTCGGGCATCAATGGTCAAATCTCCATTCTTGAATTTTACTTTGGCACCAATCATTTCCAGCAATTTAATCATGGTGCGGGTATCGCGGAGGTTTGGCACACGTCTAACATGGGTGATGCCATCCACAAGCAAAGCTGCAGCCATGATAGGCAATACTGCATTCTTTGCCCCACTAATTTTGACACTTCCCTTTAAAGGTTTCCCTCCATTTATTACAATTTTATCCATGTTATATCTTCTTTATGTATTACCAGTTAATGATTTTAATATTTCATTTCTTTTTAAACCGTCAAGATATTGACCAGTGACAATTGGTTTGCCTTTAGATTGTGTCTTCTCAATATGAATATGATGATCAGCCACGGATGCGATTTGCGGTAAATGTGTTATGCACAATACTTGCCGATTTTTTGCTATAGTTTTGAGATTTTCGGCAACTTTAATTGCAGTATATCCAGAAATACCTGTATCAATTTCGTCAAACACCAAACATTCAATGGGATCGCTTTGATTAAATACTGTTTTCATAGCCAACATTATTCGCGATACTTCCCCGCCTGAGGCAATTTTCGCTAATGGTTTCGGCGGGATTCCAGGGTTGGCACTTAAATAAAATTCTACAGTATCATATCCTGATTCATTTATTGCTACGGGATCGCCATTCAGTATAACAAAACTCGTTTCATCCAATTTCTGACGAATTTTAATTTCAAATACTGCACCCGGCATATTCAACAGTTCCATTTCCCTTGCCATCGATTTAGCCAATTTCGGAATTGTTTCAACTCTTTTATTGTGCAATACATTAGCCAGCTTTTGAAACTCGGCTTCCAATTCTGCAATATTGGTCAGCAACAATTGAATATCATCATCTAATTGTACAGAACTTTGACTTGCTCTATTTAACTCATCCCCTTTTTGAATAACAGCATCTAACGATCCACCGTATTTCCTTTTCAAGCTGTCTAGCACAGAAATTCTTTCCTCAATTTCTGACAGTCGCTGCGGATCATGATCCAATGAATTAACGTATTGGATCATACTTGAGGAAGAATCTTGAACCGAAACAATTGTTGTTTCTATTTCCTTTAAAAATGGCGCAAAGACATCATCAATTCTTTGGAGTTTTTCTAAAGATTTTCGCACTTTTGATAATTGATTAACAACGCTTTGATCTGCCTCAAGTAGTTGATGGTTTGTGGCTTGCGTCGTTTGCATAAGCTCATCAAAATGACGAAGTGTAATAACTTCCTTTTCTAAAGTTACATCTTCTCCAGATTGAAGATTCGCAGCTAGTATTTCTTGGTGCTGGTACTGTTGAAGCTCTTGCTTTTCCTTGGCATGTTTTTGACGCACAATTAGTTGATTTAGTTTTGATTTTACTGCACGCAATTCGTCAAAATTTTCTTTTAATCGATCTGAATGCTGTTGTATTCCTGCAAAGCGATCTAAATAATGAATATGTGATTGTGTATTTAATATGTACTGCTGATCGTGTTGACCATGAAAATCTATACTTTTTCCCATTCTTTCTAGAAAATTCGATTCAGAAACAGGTTCATCGTTTATAAAGGATTTTGTTCGACCTGAGTTGTAAATAACTCTTCGTATATCATCTTTGTTAATTGAAACTTCAATTAAAGATCTTTCAGCACCATTCAAAACATGTGTGCGATTTCCTTTACCACCAGTACCAATGTGGAGCGCTTCCATGATAATTGATTTTCCTGATCCCGTTTCCCCCGTAATAACAGTAAGTCCTTTACGAAAGTGTATCTCTAAATCGGAGATAATTGCAAAATTCTTTATATGTAAATGTTGTATCATTTTTTTCGCCGAAAGAATTTTACAGCAAAGATGCCGATGGCACCACCAACACTGTCAGCGATCCAATCAAACCCACTTGAAAAACGTCCTGGGATCATAATCTGCCACATTTCATCCATTGCACCAAACAACACGCAAAATGCAATTGCACTAATCAACATTGTTTTTGTCTTAGGAGTAACAGAAATAATTAATCCACCAAGAATTGCGTATTCAATTAGATGAATTACTTTATCATGAGAGAATAATTTTGATTCAGGAAATGAATGTCCAGGTATTGATGATAACGACAAAATCAGAACCAAGTAAAACCCGGTTGCAACTTTAAATAATTTAACGTTCATACGGTGCAATAATTGATGGAATCATTTCAATTAAATCACTGGCGATCAATCCACGATACCCTTTGCTCTTAGTCAATTCATCAGCAGCTTTCCCATGGATATATGCTCCCATTTGTGCTGCTTCATCAACTGAAATACGCTGACCAACCAATCCTGCAATTATACCAGCGAGGACGTCACCTGTGCCACCGCTTGCCAGACCGGAATTACCTGTAGAATTGATAATGACATTTTGTTGAAAAGCAGTCATAGATGGCGCATTCTTTAAATGCAAAACACCAGTAAAATCCTCTAAAAAGGATTCAAGGTGTTTATTTAAATCTTGTTTGATGTCATGGACATCCTTGGAAATGATTCTGGACCATTCACCATAATGTGGTGTTATAATATATGGAATCTTAAGAGCAGTAAAGTCTGATTGAGATTCAAAAACTCTCAAACCATCTGCATCAATAATTAGTGGTTTTTTTGATTCTGATATTACTTGTTTCAAACAATCAATCGTTTGTTTATGGATTCCAACACCAGGACCGATTAACGCAACATCACACCACTCAATTTGTTCACGAATTGTACTCAAACTTGCAGAAGTAAAATATCCGTTACCATCATCTGGGCATGCAATTGATATTGCCTCAATCACAGATGCTTCAAAGACTGAATTCAACATTTCCGGGATACAAACTTTCACCAAACCCGCTCCGGATCGTAATGCAGCTTTAGCAGCTAGAATCGCAGCTCCGGTCATCCCTGTTGACCCAGCAATAATCAGTACACGCCCCATCGAATATTTATATGCATCAGGGCTTGGCTTTTGGAGGTGGATATTTGATAAAGATTCATCAAATATTGTAAAATTCAATCCGGTCAAATCTTTATAAACATCAGGAAAACCAATATCAGCAATGGTTACAGTGCCACCATGGGATTTACCAGGTTCGATTTGCAATCCAAGTTTTGAATTGCCCATGGTTACAGTTCTCAATGCATATATGGCATCTTGAGATAGTTGACCATTATTACTATCAACACCGGAGGGTATATCTGCAGCAACTATCGGACAATCAAGATTATTCATCCACTCGGTCCAACAACGATAAGGCTCATGTAGATCCCCTTGAAATCCTGTTCCTAAAATGGCATCCACTACAAGCGCCCATTTGGTTTTCAGGGGTAGATCAGTTCCATACGTTATGGACGTTCCATCGAAAGCACATTTATCATGAAAATGTTTCGAATCACCAATTATATTTTCAGAATCAGGAATTGAATAAATAACAAACGGAATATTCCACTCGTGAAGGTACTGGGCTGTTGCAAATCCGTCACCGCCATTATTGCCTTTGCCGCAAATAATTAAAACAGGATCCTGTGATAATTGATTAATATAGAGGGATTTTACTTCTTCAGCGATAGCTTTCCCAGCATTTCCCATAAGGAACGTACCGGAAATTCCTTCTCTGTCCATAGCCAGAGAATCCATCATTTTGGATTGTTGGCGTGTTAAAACTCTCATAATTACAGGGTAAAAATAGCATTAGCAATGGCATATTCGCCATCATGAGAGATAGAAACTCGACATTTATATTCATTTAATGATTCTGAAACAATATTTACTACTGGAGCACCAAGTTCATTTGGCAAGATTTCAATATCCTTAAATGCAATTATTGATATTTCTCCAGAACTCATTATACATTTTTTTATTGCTTCTTTAGCTGCAAAACGGCCTGCAAAATGAATTGCAGAATCAGGTTTAGATTGACAATATTCTTTTTCTTTAGATGTAAAAGTGCGATTTATAAACTGTTGACTATGATTAGAGGTTAGAAGAGTGCGAATGCGTTGGATTACTACAATATCAATTCCCGGATAGGAATCAGCCACCATTCAACTCATTTACAATATTTACGATTTCATATACATCAATAACATCCCAATCGGCACCGGAATTTTTTGTACCAAATGTGTCACCGTAGCGCGCAAAAATGGTTTTAATTCCCACCAGTTTTGCTCCTACCATGTCACGTTCTGGCCAATCACCAATCATTAAGGCTTCATCCGCTGTTACACCAAGTTTATCAAGTGCCATTTGGAATGGTATAGGCGAAGGTTTATGAGCGCCTGTGTCATCATGAGTAAGGACAACATCAAACATATGGTGCAGATTTAATAGATAAATACGCATCCAGGCTTCTTGACTGGGGGCATCTGAGACAACTGCAATCCGAATACCCATTTTCAGTAATTCAACTAATGTGCGATTCACATTTGGATATACTTGCAAATTGGCTTCGCGAGCTCTACGGTAGGATACAATCCCAGCTGCTAATATTTTATTGTCAACGCGTCCAAGTTCTTCTTCCAGAAATACATTGAATATTTTCTGGTTTTCCCATCCGCGTTCCTCATATAATCTAAATATTTTAGTATACGCTGCGTCCTCATCAACACTCAATCCAGCTTCTACCATGGCCGAAATTGCTGCTTTGACTGCGGCCTGCTTCATTTTCACAAAATCAAGCAGTGTATTATCCATATCAAAAATGACTGATTTAATCATAAACAAAACAGGCGGGTGATTCCCGCCTGACCTTTTTTAATCTTCTTGGTATTTCTGTGGATTTTTTATTTTATCCATTAAATATTCAGCGCTCTTCCGCCAGGCACGATCATTCCTCGCTTTTTCAAGATGATTTAGAGCTGCAGTTTTATTTCCCTGACCATTACACCATTCTGCATTTGCCAGTTCGTACCAACCACCACCAAATTTCTCTTTGAGATCTGTCGCTTGAAGGGCTGCTTCTTTGGCTTCATCGCATTGACCTAATTCATTGTTTGACTGTGCTAATAAATACCAAGCTTGATGTTTTTCAGGATCTAAACTTGTGGCCATATCAAGACTGGTGACAGCATTAGCTACCTCAGCTAATTCAATGTATACAGTACCTAAACTTAAATATCCTTTGGCATACGTTGGATCAACTTGAGTAGCTGTAAGTAGAATAGATAACGCTTCATCGAATCGTTTCAGTTCAATATATATATCACCCATTGCTCCATATGCTTTGGCATATCCAGGGTGTATTTCCACTGTTTTTTTGAGTGATACTAAAGCACTTTCAGGATCACCATCTCTTTTTTGTACAAGCCCTAATGCAAACCAACCTTTATAAAATTCCGGATTATGTTGTAATGCTAGTTTATAATTTTCAATAGCAAACGTATAGTTGCCTTGTCTTGCTTCAATAACACCTGTTTGGTAGTAAGCTTGAAAAAATGTTGGATCAATATTGATTACTTGTTGATATTTTTCAATAGCACAATCAAGGTCACGTCTTTTATAACATTGATTTCCTTCATTAAAAGTACGTTTTGCTACGTTCGCAATTGCAGTTTGAGCACTTTCATGAGATGAGTTTAATTCTAAAGCAGTATGGAAACTCTCAATCGCTTTTTCCAAATCATCTGCTTGCATATAAACAAGACCTAAACTGTATGCAGCTTCTGCAAAAAATGGAAATTTATCAAGCACTCCCTGATAAGACACCATGGCATCATCGTATAATCCGTTTCTATAAGCACGATTACCGTCATTCATCCCAGTATTGATTTCGTTGATTCTTTCAAATTCTTTTCGATACTCTTCGTTTTCTTGATCGGCTTCAATAGCTAGGTTTATAAATTCTTTTGTCTTTTCCATTTCTCCTAAACGAAGATATGAAAGCGAACTTTGAAACATAGCAGGCGCAAATGTTACATCGAGTTGAATGGCTTGTTCATATTGGGTTATTGCTGATGAATAATCCCCGGATTCAAAATATTCGTTTCCTTTGTTCAGGAAATCTTCTGGATTTTGTGCTATTGCTAGCGACATCCATGCAAATAATATAAAAAAAGTAATGCTTTTGTTCATAGTGAGCCTTTGGTTGTCTTTTCGTGCCGAAAGCGGGACTCGAACCCGCACGAGGTTGCCCTCACTACCCCCTCAAGATAGCGTGTCTACCAGTTCCACCACTTCGGCAATAGTTTTGTTAATTTGCTTCTAATGGTTCTAGAATAGCAGGAGCTGATAAATCGAGTGCGGGGGCGACAGGTTGTTCGATGGCCTGCTGCTTGAGTAATGATTCTGTTTCACCCGAATCAGGTGCTGAAACAAGACTTATAAGAATAGCCAAAGCTATAAAGCCCACAGCTAACCATCCTGTTAGTTTACTCAGGAGCGTTGCTGCACTGCGTCCGCCAAAAATTGCATTAGTAGATGCAGACCCGAAGGTACCTGATAAACCACCGCCTTGACTAGCTTGCATTAATACGACCAATATCAGAAATACACTTAGTAGCGTATGAACTATAATAAGAAATCCTTGCACTATTTTCCTCTCAAATGCTTAATTCTACATTTTCAATAATGGTGGTGAAAGAATCTACTTTCAAACTTGCGCCACCGATTAAAAACCCATCTACTCCTTGAGTCAAAATGAGTTCCTTAGCATTTTCTGGTTTAACAGAACCACCATACAATATTGCCACATTTTCTACAGCCTCCGTGTCATATAATTGATTCAATATATCACGGACCTGCTGATGTGTTTCTGAAACCTGAGCCGGTGTAGCTGTTAATCCAGTACCAATCGCCCAAACGGGTTCATAGGCAATCACAATATTATCAAGAGAATCTATGCCTTTTAAACCAAGCTGCAATTGCTTGTCTAATATTGCTTCAGTCTCTCCTTCATCTCGTTGCGTCAGTGTCTCACCAATACACAAGATCGGAGTCATATTTCCGTTTATCACCGAATGAACCTTGCGATTGATCCATTCATCTGGCTCATGAAAAATATGCCGGCGTTCAGAATGCCCTAATATGACATACTGTACCCGGCAATCCTTTAACATGCCAACAGAAATTTCACCCGTAAAAGCACCGGATTCTTCCCAATGGCAATTCTGAGCTCCAAGTGAAAAATGCTTCCCAGACTCAAATGCGTCCTTCATGTTAAAAAGCGCCGTAAAAGGCGGGCAGAATATAACGTCCACCTTTTCATGATCCAAAACCAATTTCATCACTTCATCGACGAAAGCACTACCCTCAGATGGGGTTTTAAACATTTTCCAATTTCCTGCAATAATCGGTCGTTTCATTATGACTCCAATGCCGCAATCGCGGGTAATTTATTTCCACTTAATAATTCCAAAGATGCTCCTCCACCAGTACTGACATGAGACATCTCGTTTGACAAATCAAATTGTTCAACTGCTGCTGCAGTGTCGCCTCCACCGACGACAGCAATTCCTTCATTCTCATGTAATTCAGCAAGAGCTTGTGCAACACCGAGCGATCCTTTTTCATAACCAGGTGTTTCAAAAACACCCATTGGACCATTCCAAATTACCGTTCCTGCATTTTTTATAATCTCGGCAAATTTAAGGGTCGTGTCAGGTCCAATATCCAACCCCATTTGATCATCTGGTATTTTATTGATTTGCGAAACTGACTGCAATGCCGATTCACTTATTTCTTGTGCAATCGTAACGTCATCAGGAAAAACCAATTCGACTTTTTGATTTCTGGCAGATCGGAGAATTCGTTTTGCAGTTTCGATCATTTTATCATCAACCAGTGAACCACCAACAGGCACACCACGCGCCTTAAGAAATGTGAAGGCCATTCCACCACCAATAAGAATTGTATCGGCTTCTTCGATGAATTTTTGAATAAGCCCAAGTTTCGAAGCAATCTTTGCTCCACCCAAAACCAAAACGAGTGGGCTTTTCGGATTTTGAATTACTTTTTCTAAATATTGCAATTCTTTATCAACTAAAAAACCTATTCCTTTATGCGTAAAATATCGCGTAACTCCAGTATTTGAAGCGTGGGCTCTATGGGCCGTTCCAAAAGCATCATTTATATAAATCTGTCCATGTTTTGCAAGTTTACTACTAAACTCAATCGAGTTTTCTGTTTCTCCATCGTGAAACCGCAGATTTTCTAATAAATGAATTTCTCCCGGATGTAATCCAAAAGACACATTTGTTGCATCTTCTGATACGCAATCATCTGAAAATTTGATGGGCATTTCCATTAGCTCTGCCAGCTTTTCGCCAACTGGGATAAGACTCAGTTCAGGAACAACTTTTCCCTTTGGTCTTCCAAGGTGTGACATCAATATGACAGAAGCTCCGGCACTTAGACAAAATTTTATGGTAGGTATTGCAGATCGTATCCGAAAATCGTCCATAACGATCTCATTTTCCATTGGGACATTAAAATCCACACGGATAAGGATTCGTTTATGTTTCAAATCAAATGATTTCACACTGCGTATCATATTTTATCCCTTTTTATTTTCGGCGTACAAAGTGTCAATGCTGTTATCTTTTTGGCCCCGGCTTCTTTACAAGCTTTAGCTACTGCTGATATGGTTGATCCAGTCGTCAATACATCATCAATGATACAAATATGTAAATCATTGAAAGATTGTGAACAATGAAATACTGAAGCAACATTTTTCTCCCTTTCCTCCATATTCAGTGTCGTCTGGGATGGTGTATATTTTATCTTCTTTAGACTATTGAAAGAAATTGGAATATTTAATTCTTTTGCTACACCTTGTGCAATCCAATCGGCTTGATTGTAACCTCTGTCCCTCTTCTTTACGGGATGCAATGGAACGGGAATTAACATGTCCACTGGAGGAAATTGTGAGTATTTGAGTATTTCATTTGCCAAATAGCGCCCAAAATGGAACGCAAATTTAGGTCGGTCTAAGTATTTAAAAGAATGAATAACATTTTGAAATACATCATTGAAAAACCAACCTGAATAGGCGTGATCAATAAATGTATTATTGGTAACATTGTTCACCCAATCCCCATGCATAGTAGGTTCAAGCTTTGAAAGACATCCGGTGCAGATACCTAAAGTATCATTTTTACAAAATGATTTGCATATTAGACATGAATTAGGATATACAAAGTGCGTAATAACTTTTAAAACTGTTTTAATATATGCGACGGTCTTCATAGTTGTTGATGTACCTAATTCATATAGTGTTAAATTGATTAAACTTGATCCATAATTATTGTCAAAACAATAGAGATTCAATAAATCACACCCTATATTTATCACGTAAATACGAAATAAACAAATGACAAATACTGACTCAAACCATCCTGCTCGTCTTGATTTTCAAGACTTAATGCTTTTCCGTATTTATGAAATATTAGTTGTAGCCAGCCCATATGATGCTTTTGTGCTGGAAGAAGGCGGTCGATTAACAGAGCAAATTCTTCAAGAGTATCAAGGAATGAATTTTAATTACCCACCACGTGTCTGGCAGGCACAGTCTGGAAAACAAGCGCTAGACTTGCTAAGTAAAAGAAAAGTTGATTTAGTTCTTATCATGACACGCATCTCGGATATTGATCCATTGGAGTTGGCCAGCAAAATAAAAGAATTATATCCGAAAAAACCTGTCATTTTATTAGCGTTTGATCAATCAGAAATAAATGATTTATTGGATGTTCAACTACTTCCAACCCTCCCCATTGATAATATCTTTTTATGGAATGGAGACGCTAATGTTCTTTTAGCAATTATTAAATATATTGAAGATAAACGAAACGCCAACCGTGATATAAAAAAAGGGAATGTAAGATCAATTATTTTTATTGAAGACACACCAAAATACTATTCAACTATTCTACCTCTGATTTATAAAATAATCATGTTTCATACGATTCAATTATTCAGTAAAACGGAATCGATTTCAAATCAATTATTGCATCTACGAGCACGTCCGAAAATTTTATTTGCCAATAATTATAAACAAGCTCGGTATTATTTTGATAATTATCGAAAACATACACTAGGTATTATATCAGATATTCGATTCCCGCATAAAGGTATTATGGATTCACTGGCAGGATTACATTTTACGAAATATGTACGAAGCAAAGATGCCACTATGCCTATCATGCTGCAAAGCTCAGATTTAAATAGAAAGCAAGAAGCATTAGATGTCAACGCCGCTTTTTTGCACAAACTTTCATCAACTCTTCATCACGATATAAGAGATTTTGTTTTATCAAATTTTGGTTTCAGTAATTTCGTTTTCAGGATGCCAAATGGAGATTTTGTCAATGAAGTATCAACGATTAGTGAGTTATTGGAAGCGCTACCTCACATTCCAGATGAATCCGTTAGATACCATGCAAATAGTAATCATTTTTCAAATTGGTTGGCTGCAAGGGGTGAATTTGACCTTGCCACATCAATCCGTTTAATGAAAGAATCAGATTTTAAAGATCAAACTGAGCGAAAAAATACATATATAAATTTGATTAAATCGTCTATCTCCAAGGATGATATTGCAGAAGGATATCAAATCGAAAATATAAATGGTAAGGTACCTGATATTATTCGAATCGGATCCGGATCCATGGGTGGAAAAGCTCGAGGACTTGTATTTATTCATTCTATTATTAAAAACTCAAAAATTCATAAAAAGTATAAAAATGTGAATATTCGTATTCCCCGAAAAGCCATCGTTTGCACAGATGAATTCGATTTTTTTATGGAAAATAATGATCTTTGGTCAAAGGCATTATTAGAGGAAAATAATGATAATATTATTTCTGATTTCTTACAAGCTGAACTGTCAGATCAACTAAAAAATGATTTATGGCTATTTATTTCGAAGGTAACTCATCCTTTGGCCGTAAGGTCATCCAGCATATTAGAGGATTCCCAATACCGACCCTTGGCCGGATTTTATTCGACATTTATGTTGACAAATAATCAACCTTCACCTGAAGAGAGGTTTCAATATTTATGCGAAGCAATAAAACGGATTTATGCCTCCGTTTATTTTCAGGTTCCAAAATCTTACACGGATAAGTCTAGTTATCGTCATGATGAAGAAAAAATGGGAATTATTATCATGGAATTAATTGGACAAATGCATAATAACAGGTATTATCCCACTATTAGTGGTACAGCCCAATCAATCAACTATTATCCCGTTTCATATATGCAACGTGACGAAGGAATTGCCACCATAGCATTGGGTTTCGGACGAACAGTTGCGGAAGGTGAAAAAGCATTACGTTTTTCACCAAAGTATCCACATATACTGCCACAATATTATTCTGTGAAAGCTACTCTCGAAAACTCTCAGAAGGAGTTTTATGCTCTTCCAATGAACGGTGACATTCATCCAATGACGGAAGGCGAAAGTGGCAATCTTACACTATACGATTTAAAAAATGCAGAATCGGATGGTACATTATTTTGGGCTGGAAGTGTCGTCAGTGCTGATGACAATATCATCCGAGATTCGCTACGATATAAGGGGCCCAGAGTAGTCACGTTTGCATACGTATTAAAATTCAATCAATTCCCATTATCTGATATAATTCACGACATGCTTGAAATTGGCAAGGGTGCACTTGGAAGTCCTGTGGAAATTGAATTTGCCGTTAACCTATTTAAAGATAAAAGTCGAAAACCCGAATTTTGTTTATTACAAATAAAACCCATGGTACTTAACACGCTGGGTATTCAGAATGAAACGGGACCATTTGAATATAAAAATATTGTAGCAAAAAGTACGGCCGCGCTTGGAAATGGAAAAATCGAAGGTATCCATCATGTTGTAATAGTCGATCCGAAAAAATTTGATTCATCAAAAACTGAATTGATTGCCCGGGAAATTGAGCTTATAAATTCTAAACTTAAACAATCAGACCCATTTATTCTAATTGGTCCAGGTCGTTGGGGTACTGCAGATCCGTGGTTAGGCATCCCTGTTCGATGGAACCAGATATCGAAGGCACGTGTCATTGTTGAAGTTGGAATGGAAGACTATCCTGTTGATCCATCATTTGGAAGTCATTTCTTCCAAAATGTAACCAGCATGAGAATTGGGTATTTCACTATTAATCATAAAAACAAAGATGACATGATTAATGTTGACTGGTTTCAATCACATAATATTATTGAAGAACATACATATACGACTTTATTGAGATTGGATATTCCATTATTCATAGACATTGATGGAAATACAGGTGTTGGCAATATACTAAAACCGGATGATCCTGAAGAAATTATTATGGATGAACAGGAATCAACTGGGATTTAAAAAATAATTATAATAAAAAAGGGGGCAAATTGCCCCCTTTTCATTTCTTAGAACAGTGACGTTTTAAACGACACCCTGATCTAACATTGAATCTGCTACTTTAATGAATCCAGCGATATTTGCACCTTTAACATAATCGACGTAATCGCCATCTTTACCATACGTCACACAATCTTCATGAATACTCTTCATAATATTGTGCAGTTTCGTATCAACTTCTTCCCTGCTCCAATTTAGGCGCATGGAATTTTGACTCATTTCAAGACCAGAAGTTGCAACACCACCTGCATTAGCTGCTTTACCTAAACCGTAAAGTATTTTTGCATTTTGGTAGACTTCAACTGCTTCTGGGACAGACGGCATGTTCGCACCCTCTGATACACAAATACATCCATTAGCAATGAGAGCTTTTGCTTCATCTTCATAGACTTCATTTTGCGTTGCACAAGGTAATGCTACGTCACATTTAACACTCCATGGACGTTTACCTTCAAAATATTCAGATCCTTCATATTTATCTGCATATTCTTTGATACGGCCACGCTTAACATTTTTCAGCTCCATAACGAATGCCAGTTTTTCACGATCAATACCATTTGGATCATAAATTGTACCAGCTGAATCAGATAATGTGACAGGTTTGCCACCAAGATCTAAAACTTTTTCAGTTGCGTATTGCGCAACATTTCCAGATCCTGAAATTGCAACTGTTTTACCTTTAATGGAGTCACCACGGGTTTTCAGCATTTCTTCAGCAAAATAGACTGTACCATAACCTGTAGCTTCTGGACGGATTAGACTTCCACCCCAGTTCAAACCTTTCCCTGTAAGTACACCGGAAAATTCATTGCGGAGTCGTTTGTACTGACCAAAAAGGAAACCAATTTCACGACCACCAACACCAATATCTCCAGCGGGAACATCCGTTTTTGGTCCAATATGACGTTGTAATTCACTCATAAAGGATTGACAAAAACTCATTACTTCATTATCGGATTTTCCTTTGGGATCAAAATCAGAACCACCTTTTCCACCACCCATTGGCAGTGTAGTCAGGCTATTTTTAAAAACTTGCTCAAAACCTAAAAACTTCAAAATACCTAAATTAACTGAAGGATGGAATCTTAAACCGCCTTTATAAGGTCCAATTGCGGAATTAAATTCTACACGATACCCCCGATTAACTTCAACTTCGCCTCGATCATTACGCCAAGGAACACGAAACATCAATACTCGTTCCGGTTCAATCATACGCTCAAGAACTTTAGCGTGCATATAATGAGGATGCTCTTGTAAGAAATCCCATAATGAATCCACAACCTCATGAACGGCTTGATGGAATTCTTTTTCACCGGGATTTTTCGTAATCACCATGTCCATAAAGGACTGAACAGAGTCGTACATCGCTCTATCTCCTAATTTATTTTTAAATAACGGATGTTTTCTTCAAAAACATCGCATAAAATTACATAATGAAATCCATATAAATCCCGGAGATTTTTACACTTTACAAGAAATATGGGTATGTGATTATTCAAAACAATTTCGTTTTGGTTTTCGCGAAGGTCTCCCCTAATTTTCGCCGCTTTTTTCAAAGAAATTTGGCGGAGTATCCACCTACGCTTTTCAAGCTACGGTGGACAGGGCTCAGCTGAATGAATGCTTTTTTTTATTTGGCGGAGTAGCTCAGTTGGTTAGAGCAGCGGATTCATAATCCGCGTGTCGGGGGTTCGAGTCGCTCCTCCGCTA
>JABMOV010000125.1 GCA_013203145.1 Fidelibacterota bacterium | reverse complement strand
TTTATGACTGCCTGGGTTGCTCTCATGGAAATGGGACGCCTACGCCCTTCAGACACCGTTTTGATTCAAGCTGCCGCCGGAGGACTTGGTACTGCTGCTGTACAAATTGCAAAAAAATACGGTTGCACCGTTTTTGGCACAGTGGGTAGCGATGATAAAATAAAATTACTCCAAGACCTTGGTATAGATGGTGCAATTAATTATCGCAAAGACAATTTTCGTCAAAAACTTCTGGAATTAAACAATGGCAAAGGTGCTGACGTCGTTCTGGAAGTCGTAGGTGGTGAAGTCTTCCGTGAAAGTTTAAAAAGCCTGAATCCTTTCGGTCGTGTGGTAGTCATTGGTTTTGCAAGTTTGGATTTAAATAAATGGAATCCGTTTTCATGGTACAAAACATGGAAATCCATCCCTAAAGCGAATATCTCTAATCTGGCAGTCCACTCTTCCGGCGTATTGGCATCTCATTTAGGGTATTTGTTAAAGGATTCTGAGCGATTAATGAACGTATGGAGTAATCTTACACATTTCACAGAAAAGCATCATATCAAACCCATTGTGGGGCACACGTTTGATTTTGATGATCTACCTGAAGCGCATCATTTTATGGAAAGTCGTAAAAGTGTTGGGAAGATTGTAATTAAGGTTTAAAGCTTAGGTTCATTATAAGCAAATTTTGGACTACTACTTATCCTATAGGAATCTTTATATAAAATATATTGCCAGTTGGTTTATTAGGTTTTACTCCAATTTCGGCGTTGTGCGCTTTTGCAATTCGACTTACAATCGCAAGCCCCAATCCTCGACCGTTCCCAATTTCATTCGTTAACTGAATTTTTCTATCAAATATACGTTTTCTTTCGGATTCTGGAATCGTTGTTCCATAATCCTTCACACGAATTGTTATTGTATCGGCGTTTTGCTGATGATCAATAATAACTTTATTTCCTTTGGTAGCATATTTGAGCGCATTATTTATATAATTATTAAATACTTCCCTAATAATTGGATTTGCCTTAACAATTAATGATTCGGTAATATTATTCTCAAGATGCATTCCTGCTTTCTCAAAAACAGAAGCGATTTCTTTCACAATATCCTGAATTATTATATGTAGATCAATCTCTTTCTTGCTAATATCCCTTTCTAGCGTTACCTGAACAAGAGTCGTTGCATTTTTAATAGTATCCAAAAGATTTTCGCTAGCATGACTAATTAATTGAATTTCTTCATTATCCGGTTGTTTTTCAATCATTAATTCTGCCATACCGCTAATCACACCAGCAGGATTTTTTATATCATGTGTAATAACATCAATTAACATTTCTTTAAACTCATTCGATTGTCTGAGCAATTTATTTCGATTTTGAACTACGTTAATTCTTATTCTGAAGGCAGAAATGATTGTTATCGCTATGAATAATAAAACAATACTTCTTACCCACCATTTTTGCCAAAATGGTGGCAAAACAGTTATATCAATACTCGTACCAATTTCATTCCAAATCCGGTCATTGTTAGATCCTTTGACCTTGAAAGTAAAATGTCCTGGAGGGAAGGTTTGTATAAGTTACGGTTCTCCTGTTTTCGCAATATGTCCATTGTTCCTCGAATCCCTCTAAGATATATGCATATTGATTTTTTGTGGGAAGACTATAATTAAGCGCGGCGAATTTTATGGTAAGCATATAATCATGTGGAGACAATACTAATTCTTCTACAGAAGTGGATCCCAAAAACTGGACAGGTGCTTAGTGTAAATTCTGCCTGAACCTGCAACAAAAAGGAAAAGCAGAACATGAGTAAGAAAAAACGAAATCATTCAGCAGCATTTAAAGCCAAGGTGGCCTTGGACGCCATCAAAGGTGACAAGACCCTGAGTGAATTAGCTTCCCAATATTCACTTCATCCGACTCAAATTCAGCAGTGGAAGAAAAAATTGTTAGAGGGTTCAAAAGATATCTTTGGTTCTTCAGAGAAGGAAAGAAAGAATAATGAATCAGAGGTAAAAGAACTTCATGCTAAGATTGGCCAGCTAACCATGGAACGTGATTTTTTAGCCAAAGCGTTCGGTCGATGAGTTTGCAAGAACGCAGAACCATGATAGTTGAAGATCAGACACTACCAAAGACGACCAAGTGTAATCTATTAGAGATGAACCGATCATCGGTCTACTATTTGCCCGTTATATCTGAGCCGGATGAGGAAGAACTGGAGATCAGGAGATGGATGGATGAACTTCATATGAAACACCCCTATATGGGATCCCGCAGTCTTCGCGATCAGTTACAAAACCGTGGGGTTGTGATTAATCGCAAACGTGTTCGTAGACTTATGATTGAAATGAACATTCATTCCACAGCACCAAAACCCAATACAAGCAAACCCGGAAAGCAGCATAAGATATATCCATATCTTCTCAGAAATCTGACCATAAATCGACCCAACCAGGTATGGGCAACGGATATAACATACATTCCGATGGCGAAAGGTTTTCTTTATCTGGTGGTCATTATGGATTGGTATAGCCGTAAAGTCTTGAGCTGGCGATTATCAAACAGCATGGATACAGCCTTCTGTGTAGATGCATTACAAGAAGCGATCAGTAAATATGGAACACCGGAAATCTTCAATACGGATCAAGGATCGCAGTTTACCAGTGAGGATTTTACAGAAGTATTGAAAGAAGCCGAAATCAAGATCAGTATGGACGGAAAAGGTCGTTGGATGGACAATGTCTTTATTGAGCGACTCTGGCGAAGCCTGAAGTATGAAGAAGTTTATCTTAAGGCTTATGAAACCGTTGCTGAAGCTCAATCAGGAATAGGAGAATGGATAAGATTCTACAATCATGAAAGAACCCACCAATCCCTTGATAGACAAACACCAGAAAACGTATACTTCAATAAGCCAATAGAAGA
>JABMOV010000124.1 GCA_013203145.1 Fidelibacterota bacterium | reverse complement strand
TTGCCGGAAGATAATCAAACTCACGAATGACACCACCAGATTCAGATACAATAAGTTTTAAAGTGTCCGATTGCATGATATACTCATTGCCACCATCCAGATCGATATCAGAAACAGCTCCAACGAGTGGTTTTGTTAAAGTATCTAATCCCTTTTCTGCGTTCAATAGATGATAATATATCGCATGACGTAAATGTGGCAGGTATAAGCCGCCGAAAACGCCATGCCAATAGGCACAATTACATTGTGCACGCCAAAGATCATCACGTATCTCATCGACAGAATTGGAAGCTCCCTCCTTCACAGAATAAGCTTCCAGACGATTCGACACCTGCACCATTCGTTTTTGCATCCAGTTGGATTCATCATATAGAGATTGGAAATTTCTCCACGTGCCGCCGCGTAAAAATGGGCGCAACTTTTCAATGTCTCCGCTAGATTCCACAGAATGGATCAATTGTGAAAACCGTTCACCTTTTTCGGCAGGGAGAGTCCATTCGCTCATTTCGAAATAGCTCACCGTTGGCAGATATACACGACCCTTGGGGCGATTGTGTTGAAAATATTTTTTAAAAGTAGTGGTCTTTAACCAATCTTGATTGTCCGATAAAGCCTGAAAAAATCGCTCAAGCCATTTTTCTTTTGTAAAACAGCGCTCATATGTCCCGGGCCAAACCCCAAACTTTTCACCGTCGTCCGCCATCACAATAACATTGTCGCCCTCATCGGTTGCCATAGATTTCAAATAGGCAATTGTCTCTTCCGGCTCCTTGAAAGGCATCGCGTATCGCAATTGTTGACTTATTGGGAATACTCCAACGGGGAATCCTTGCTCTTCTGTCATAAAATAGCCCGTTAGTTCATCGCGCGCTTTCCCGGCGGATAAAAAGTGAAAATCATCCAAGGTGATATACCGGATATCTGATTCAGCTAAACTTCGACATAGATGGGGTTCCCAAACCCGCTCTGTAAGCCACAATCCTTCTGGTTTATAATCAAATCGTTCCTGGATAAATTTATTTAATTTGCGGATTTGTCCATGTTTATCTCGATCGGGAATAACCGCAAGTACGGGCTCATAAAATCCCGCCGATATAATTTCCAGATTTCCATTCTTTACCAAACCTGCAATGCGATCCAGATATTCTGGATGATGGTCTTCAAGCCATTCTAAAAGGCATCCACTGGTATGAAGAGATAATGCTAAATGTGGGAATTTTTCATAAACATCTATAAAAGGTTTATAGCTTTTTTGATAGGCTTCTTCAAAAACAAAATCAAAATTGCCTACCGGTTGATGATTATGAATTCCAAATATGAATTGAACCGAAGACACGGTTCCTCCAAAAGTAAAAAGTGATTAATTAATGGGCTTTATCGGTCAGTAAGACGTTCTAGTTCTTCTTCTGAAACATCCATCGTTTGGCTGCGACCATCAACCCGTTCACGGTAAAGACGAATTTTTTCGTCAAGGATTTCCGCTATTGTCCAATCAGTTTGATTGATCGTAACAATATCGCCTGGTACGTAGGACCGATCTAATTGTTTTTCTTGTTCCATATTGCTAAAATATTGGTTAGTAACTCATCTATGAGTGACGTTGAATTTCTGACGATATTTCACATTTTGCAAGAAGAAATCAATGGGCTGATCAAGTGTGATAATGAGTAAAAATAACGGGGTAAAATGCGGATAATCGAACAATTGTCACAGACACTTAAAGTGTCTGTGACAGTCTTATATCTGTATCTTTACTATCAAAACTTACTTTTTAGACAGGCGTTGTAGATTTCTAATAATTCCCAAAATACCTGCTATAACAAGAAAAAAGGCTGCGAGCTTTAGGTTGCTGCTATTTAGTTCAATACCTGCAAAATAGATAGCGATTGCTGATAACGTGTAAAAAATAAATCTGATAATTCTTAATAAACTGAATTCATTGAAATCTTTTCTCATACTTGACCCTCTTTTTCTAATTATGAATAATACATCTCTCGGGATGTAGTATAAAGTACTACCTCAGTACTCCAAAAATTGCGCTATAACCATTTTGCGCTACGGCTGAATTTAAAACAATATTTAATTATATTAATGATAAGAAGTCAACTTCACTAATGATTGTCACAGACGCTTTGAGCGTCTGTGACAATGGAAATAAATCAAAATAAATATTTTTCAATTTTCTCGTAATTTGATTTTTCTTCAGCGTATTCATTTACAAACTTTACATACTCTTCACCATTTGCATATAGAGAGTTAACAAATTCACGGTCATATAGAGTTCCTTTTCTCTCATCAACAAATTCTAGATAATTGGAATACGACCAGTCCCCAGGAGAGATAACCAGTCCAGCATCTACCGGATTTAAATGAATATAACGACAAATGTGATAAAAATGCCCTTCATCATCAATTGCTTTGCCCTGCGCATTACCTTCAAACAACTTTCCACTTCTCTGATATTTTTTATTAAAAGCTTGTACATAAGACTGAAAAACTGTTTTCAAAAAATTTGAAATTGGGTGTGTTCCATCTTGTCGAAGAAAAAGATGGTAATGATTTGGCATCAGACAATAAGCCAGAATTGTAATTGAATACTTATCTTTCTTTTCTTTAAACATTTTCAAAAGATATATATAATTATCATCTTCTAAAAATATTGGTTGTCGATTATTTCCACGATTATAAATATGATAATAATGATGTTGGATATATTGCATAAGCTCTCCTTCAAGAATTGTCACAGACGCTAAGAGCGTCTGTGACAATTTCATAGTTCTAAAATATAATTATTATTCCACCCTCCCATCAAACCCAAATTGGCGCCAGGCTTCATACATTACAATGCTTACAGAATTTGCCAGGTTTAAGCTTCGGCTGTCAGGTTGCATGGGAATCCGTATCTGCGGAAACATGGTTCGAATATTTTCAGGTAATCCGCGGCTTTCAGGACCAAAAAGAAGAATATCGTTTTTTTGATATTCAATAGAAGTATAATCTTGTTTGGCTTTCGTCGTGACAGAAAAAATGCGAGAGTTTTTAAAGTGGGAATGAAATGTATCAAAATCCTTGTGTATCGTCATAGATGCCTGAGCATGATAATCCAACCCTGCTCGACGCAAACTTTTATCATCAACGTTGAACCCCAGCGGCTCTATTAAATGGAGAGTAAAACCCGTATTGGCACAAAGTCGGATGATATTCCCGGTATTTGGTGGTATTTCTGGTTCGAATAAGGCAATTTGTATCATTGAAGTTTTATATAAATTCAATTAATGATTCATCATAATCTGCAACTTTTTTATATCCCAGCAAGTTTAGTAGTGTTGCAGCAATATTGGTAATACCATAGTCATCTTTATTTTTCATTTCATATTCTGAATTATATTCCGAATCATAAATGGCGAATGGAATAGGATTCAGCGTATGTGATGTTTTTATTTTTCGCTCACCATTTACTTCAATAAACATTTCTTCAACATTTCCATGATCTGCAGTAATAATGGCAATTCCATTCAACTTTGAAACAACTTCCAATATTTTTCCGACACAAGTATCAACAGTTTCACAGGCAACAATCGCTGCTTCCATGTTTCCAGTGTGACCTACCATATCACCGTTTGCAAAATTAATTCTTCCAAACTGGTACTTTTTTGTTTCTAGCAATTCTATTGTTTTCGCAGTGATTTCGGCAGCTTTCATTTTTGGTGCTTTGTCAAACTCTATCTTATCAGATGGTATTTCAATATATGTTTCCAATTCTTCAGAAATATAATCGGATTTGTTGCCATTCCAGAAGTAGGTGACATGCCCAAATTTTTGCGTCTCAGATATTGCGAAAGATCTAATATTTTCATTGCATAAATATTCGCTGATAGTTCGATCAATTTTTGGTGGAGATACAAGGTAGTTATTGGGAATGTTTAAATCCCCATCATACTGCATCATCCCTGCGTAAAAAACATTGGGATGGAAAACACGATCAAATTTATTAAAGGCTTTTTCTTCAAAAGCCCGGGATATTTCAATTGCCCTGTCACCACGAAAATTAAAATATACGACTGAATCTCCATCTTGTATTGTGCCTACAGGGACGCCATCTTCATTCATTATTACAAATGGATCAAGGTACTGGTCATTGATATCAGGGTTTTCAGAATAGTATGTATTTACAGCTTCAGATGCTGAATTAAATTTTCTTCCCTGACCCAAAACATGAGTATTCCAACCCCTTTTAACCACGTCCCAATCAGCCTCATATCGATCCATTGTCACATTCATGCGACCTCCACCTGAGGCAATTTGATAGTCGTACTGATTTCGGATATTTATTTCACTCAACAAACTTTCAGTCATTTCAATATATTTGGGAGCTGTACGATCAAGGACATCTCTGCCATCAATTAATGCATGAATACGAATCTTTGAAATTTTTTCTTCTACACACTTATTAATCATGCTAAATAAGTGTTCAATATGTGAATGCACGTTCCCATCGGACAATAAACCTATAAAATGTACTGTGTGTCCGAGTTTTCCAGCCTTAATGACATTGTTCCAAGCAATAGAATTATAAATGCTTTTATTATTTATAGCTTCATTAACAAGTGTAGCTCCCTGACTAATTGTTCTACCAGCACCCAGAGCATTATGACCCACTTCACTATTACCCATATCACCATTTGATGGCAACCCCACTGCTTTCCCATGTGCTTTTAATTCCAAGTAAAGATCTGATGTGAAAAGACGATCTAAAACTGGAGTGGTTGCTTGTTGAAATGCATTGCCAGCTACATTTCTTGACATGCCGACCCCATCCAGGATTAGTAATACTAGAGGGCCTTTACGTCCATCAAAGTTCTTCAATCTATCTAATTTTAAATTCACAGTTCAATCCTTTTGGGGTGGTAAATCTTCTTGGAAATTACAGAGTTCAAGTACCAGATGGCAGTTTTCAGATTTCAGAAATTATCCTTTCTCGGATATTTCGTAGATTGTCAAATGAAAAAATATTACGTTTATGTAATTGAGCTGGATTCAAAAGTAGCAGAACACCATAAATTTCGCGAAAAGAACCCAAAATACATTAAAGGGAGTGGTTGTGTTTATGTGGGGCAATCATCGAGGAATCCACTTGTGAGATTTGAGCAACATAAGGAGGGTTATAAATCAAACAAATATGCCAAAGTATATGGTTTGAGATTAAGACCAGATTTTTATGAGAAGTATAACCCCATTCCAACAAGGAAAGATGCGGAAGAGATTGAAGCGATGTTAGCCAAAGAATTAAGAGAACGTGGTATTGGCGTTTGGTTTAATTAACGCTGCATAGTAGCGGGTTTTTGTTTGCGGTTTAACCGGCACTGACTTGCCATCTAGATGATTTATAATAGATAAATACAGGCGGACGACTAGCAACCTTTTTCCATGACGCATCTCCCCCGATCCTTTTTTCTTGCATCGATTAAAAATATCCTGTAATATACTTACGAGAAACTTACGAGGATATAATGAGCACGCCACTCACACCAAAACTACAACGCTTTTTAGATTTCATTCGACGGTTTACCCTCGAGAACGGTCAAGCTCCGTCGTATGAAGAAATCATGCATGCACTCGGATTCGCATCGCTGGGCACGATAAACTGGTATGTTAAAACCCTTACCCACAACGGATACTTGTCCCGTGCCAAAGGTCCCAATGGCAAACGAGCTCTTACTCTTAATGAAGAGCTTGCTGCGCCGGCTCGTTTGCCATTATTGGGACTCATCGCAGCCGGTGTTCCCATCGAAGCGCTGGAAAATGCTGAATCGATAGATGTTCCAGCACCGTTTGTCCATCCGAACAATTATGTTCTCCGAGTCAATGGGGATTCCATGATTGAAGACTGCATTGAAGATGGAGATTATATTATTGTCCGAAAAACAGCAAATGCCAATCCTGGTCAGGCCGTGGTTGCCCTCATCAACGGTGAAGCCACTTTAAAACGATATTATCCAAAGCCCTCCGGTATAGAGCTACACCCACGGAATCCCAACTACTCCGTAATCCACGTTGACCCTAGCGATGCATTTCATATTCAAGGTATCCTGCTCTACTCGTTTCGCGAATACAATTGATAACTACGATCCCCCATAGAACAGATAAGAGATCAAATAAAATGAAAACATTAAATATCACATTACAAAAGAAAAACGCCTTTCTTCTTTTCAGTCATGCTATCTCTCCTCAGTGGAAACCCTGGGAGCAAGCACAATCGACAAAATCGCCTTTCCTTGTAGAAGATTTTATTGCTGATTTTTTAAATCGGAGAATTTCTTATCAAAGAAAACTTGAAGAAATTTAAAAACATTTAGTTATTACCATGAGGACATCTTCTCTTCCATCATACTTTTTTACTGTCATTGCAAGGAAAGAGCTTGCGATTGACAAAGCAATCTATAATTGAGAATGGATCGCCACACTGCGTTCGCGATGACAAACTCGTTGCTACAATGATTACCGGTCAATCAGATATACAACAAGCCTCCTCCCCTTCATGGGGAAACACAAGAATCCTCCTTCAACGTGGATTTGACTTTTTTCCGTTTCTTCGGGAACGCCCCTAACACATACCACAAGTTCCTAATGTCTAGCACAAGGCTAAAGGTTCTTCCATCTCAGGGTAGGTTGGGGGGAGTGTCTTCTTCTGAGCAAAGAGTTTATGGCATTCTTTTCTCTTCCTCTCATGTGAAAGACAGAGATGTGGTATCATTTGTGGGAATAAAACACAGCAGAGAAGCCTTCGCGGTAAATCGTTTTGGTTCATCATGAAATCATCAATCATTCATTTGCGGTTACGAGATTTTGAACTTCAGGCGGAGCGCACCATGGATACATCCTTGCGCACCCGCCCCGTAGCCATTATTTCATCTCATCGACAAGATGGTACAGTGGTCTCTACATCGTCAGAAGCTAAAAACGAAGGACTTTACTCTGGAATGAAAGTCTCTCTGGCGCGAAAAATGAGTCACGGTGTTTTACTTCTTCCCTACAACCGTTCCCTTTATGCTCGTCTGAACAGCTATATTTATTCTACCGTGTCATCCTATACTCCTATCGTGGAGCCGTCGGGGTTTGGACAGTTTTATTTGGATATGACGGGCATGGATACGGTCTATTCCAGTTTTATCTATGCCGGAGAACAAATCACCAAAAAGATTAATACGCAGGCATCCGTATCAGGATCCGTGGCCATCAGCATCAATAAACTTGTAAGTAGAATCGCTACATCCGTCGTGCCTGATCCTGTCTATGAAATATTACGCGGACGTGAAGCTCAATTCCTCTCACCATTAGAAACTCCGGTTCTTCCCACGGCACACCAATCCCCCGTAAAAAAGATTGTGCGTTTTCTTTATCTCGATCATGTACGTCATGTACAATCCGTTATCCAACATCCCGATGAGGCGCGGGTGCTATTTGGACCTTTTGCCAAACCGTTGTCCAGAGAAGCACAAGGGCAGGATACATCCGTTGTAAAACCGCCCACGCTGCAAGACCATATCCTTGAGCAGGTTGTTCTCCCTGATGACACCAATGATGAAACATTGCTCCGTGCCATTGTCTCTAGCCTGGCAGAGCAGGTGGGCTTCAAACTGCGCCAGCGGGGACAAATTGCCCGACAAGTCAAATTGGAAATCCATTATACAGATGGGTTTCAAAGTGCCCGAACCGGAGGATTCAGCACCAATGACGATATGTCGCTATCCAAAGTTTGTCATCGGCTCTTTGGGCAGGCTAATTATCGCAGGAATCGTGTGCGGGCGGTACTCATCGATGCTACCCATTTTCAACAGCACGCTGATCAGGCCAACTTATTTATCACTCCGGACATTAAGCGCATAGAATTGTCAAAGGCACTGGATCGTATCCGAGGGAAACATGGGTTTGCCGGAATTCAATCTGCCACTATGTTAAAGGTTAATCCCACCACAAAAGAAAAATCAGGAATACATCATTATGTTCGTCCATCTTAATGTACATTCCAATTTTTCCGCCATGCGCGGTGTTGCAACACAACCCCAACTGCTGGCACGCGCCAAAGGGTATGGGATGCAATATTTGGCGATGACAGAAACCAATGGACTATGGGGCTTCATTCGTTTTGTTCAGCATGCCCGGGCAGTCAAAATTAAACCCATTGCTGGTGTCAATCTGATCACAAAGTCTGATGAAGTGATTCTTCTGGCGGAAAACCAAACCGGCTACGAAAATATTTGCCGTGCGACCTCCCGGGTTCATGATAATGATGAGCAATCTATAAGAAATGTTCTGGACTCGCTTACACCCGGTATTTTTGTATTAAGTCATCATGGTGCAACATTGCGTCAACTGGCACAGATCATTCCTAATTCACATTTGTTTGTTGAGCTTCGTCCAGGCCAAGAAGAAGCTCACGCCATGAATCTGGCAAAAGAACTTCATCTTGAAATCGTAGCTACGGGCGATGTCTACTTCCTTGAACCGGAAGATCAAAAGGCTCACCATGTTCTTCGAGCCATTGATCACAACACCACGCTCAGTCAGGTTGATCTTGGTGATGTAAAAACACAACAGCATTGGTTCCGCTCTGAAAAGGATATGATTGAGATTTCCCCTAATAGCATGGATGCCATAAACAATAGTCTTTATCTGGCTGAACGATGCAAATCGGACTGGTCCTATGTAAATACTATTTTTCCAGACCTCTCCCTGAAGAAGACCAACAAGGCCAATTATGATTTAAAGAAATTGGTTTATGCGGGAGCAAAAGAACGGTATCCTAAAATCACGTCTACAATTGAAAAACGGATCACGTACGAACTTGGACTCATCACTCAGAAAGGATTCGCACCTTATTTTCTTATTGTATACGATATTGTAAAACAAACCAAAGCAACCATCGGGCGGGGTTCTGGGGCAGCATCTATTGTGAGTTATTGTTTGTTCATTACACAGGTGGACCCCATTCGCTACGCCCTTCAGTTTGAGCGATTCATTCATCCCGAACGAGAGGATATGCCAGATATTGATGTGGATTTCCCCTGGGATGAGCGAGATGATATTCTGGAATATATCTTTAATAAATATGGACTGGAGCGATCGGCGATGGTTTCCAATCAGGTGTTTTTACGAACTCGTTCCGCCATTCGGGAAGTGGCCAAGGTCTACGGTTTATCCAATGAAGAAATTAAAAGCATCACCAAACGTGTTGGATATTACCAGAAGCGGCGCGACCTTGTTCGCTGGGTGAGTACAGATCCACGCTTTACCAATGCCAATATCGACGACACTCTCAAGGATGTCCTGCGGCAAAGTGAAAAGGTTATCGATGTTTTTCGCAATCCTTCCGTTCACCCTGGCGGCGTTATTATTGTTCCTGATGAAATCCGAAAATATGTGCCAGTTCTTCGCGCACCTAAAGGTGTGCAAATTGTAGAATGGGAAAAAGATCAGGTTGAGGATTCGGGTCTGTTAAAAATAGACATCCTTGGGAATCGCAGTCTGGCTGTTGCCAGGGATACCATTAAGCAGATCAACTTGACCTATGGCAAAGCTGCATCTACAAACAAGTATATGGATTACCATCGGATTCAGCCCATGGGCGATCCAAAAACTGTGGCTCTTATGATCAATGGAAAAACTATAGGCGTTTTTTATATTGAGAGTCCCGCTACACGACAGTTGCTAGCAAAGGCCGGTGTAGCAGATTTTGAACATGTGGTGATTTATTCCTCTATTATTCGTCCGGCGGCCAACCGTTTTACCAACTTGATGCTTGAACGCATCCATGGAAAACCCTGGAGACCTCTTCATCCGGATTTGAGTTTTTTAAATGAAAGCTATGGCATTATGGTGTATGAGGAACAGGTATCCACCGCGGCGCGAGTGATGGCAGGATTCGGTTATGCGGAAGCGGAAGCATTGAGAAAAACCATGAGTCGCGATTCCATGCAATATTTGATCTCCGGATGGAAAAAGAAGTTTTTCCGTAAATCCCGTCTACGGGGATATTCCGACATCATGATCGAAAAAGTGTGGGAGATGATCTCATCTTTTGTGGGATATTCATTCTGCAAACCGCACTCCGCTTCTTATGCCATGTTATCATTCACTTGTGCGTATTTAAAAGCTCATTATCCGGCGGAGTTTCTGGCTGCAGTTGTTTCGAATCAGGGTGGGTTTTATTCCGCCTATGCTTATCTCAGCGAAGCACGGCGCTTTGGCGTGGCGCTTTTGCCACCGGATATCAACCGTAGTACCCGCGAATATCGCGGCAGAAAAAACAAAATCCGCATGGGATTCATGCACATCAAGCGCCTTCAGGATAAAACCATACATGCCCTTCTGGATGAGCGCAAGGCCGGAGAGTTTACATCTCTAGAAGATTTTTTTGTGAGGGTGAATCCCGATCTGGCAGATGCTATGGCACTTACCAACGCAGGATGTTTCACGGCGCTTGAACCAAAACTCACCCATAAGGAAATTGCGTTTCAGGTGGCCCATTTTTGCCTGAAAGCCGGCTCCGCAGAACCCATGGCCAAGCCACCTGTCAAAGAAGATTTGAGCCCTGATGAGCGCCACCGTCTGGAATTGGAAACATTTGGGTTTCCCATTACCAAACATCCTCTTGATCCTTATCGTCGAATATTGCGCAGCCGTGTAAAGAAAGCAAAAGACATCCACAAATTCGTTGGAAAAATCATCCGTCTGGCCGGTGTCTACATTACACGAAAGGTTACGCAAACCCGTAAACACGATCCCATGGAATTTGTAACGCTTGAAGATGAGACCGCAATCTATGAATGTGTACTGTTCCCGGAAGCCTTCCGGCAGTATGGTGATTTACTCAATTGGGAATCTCTATTTCTTGTTCGCGGGAAAGTGGATGAGTCGTTTGGGGTTCATACAATTACCATAGAAAAATTGGAAAGTTTGTCTCAGAAAATGGGAAAAGAAATTGAAGAGATGGATACAGGGATACGTAATCCTGATAAACCAAAACTACTGCATGTTAGAGCCAGTCAACAATAATGTGGTTATTGCGAGGAGTGAAACAACGAAGCAATCTATAGTGCAGTGTTGAATTTTTCGCAAATCATAGCGCAAGTTTGAGGTAGTGAGATAATGCATAGAAGAATGAATATATATCTTAAAACAAAGATTGCTTCGCTATGCTCGTAATGACAAATTCTATGTATCGGAAACTAAAATGTGTGGACGTAAAACAATAACCCGGGATATGCTTTCAATTATTGAGGAACTTGCTATCGATGAATGGCAGGATCCTGATAGTTATTTTCCTAGCTATAATGTGGCACCAACACAAGTCACACCCATTTTAGTCTATAATGGAAAACGAATTGTGACTCCAATGCGCTGGGGATTAATTCCCAATTGGGCAAAAGATGAAAAAATGGCTTCCCGAATGATCAATGCGCGAGCAGAGACCATTATGGAAAAACCTTCCTTTAAAAACTTGATGCATCGAAACCGCTGTGTAGTCATTGCCGACGGATATTACGAATGGAAAAAAACTGAGACCGAACGACAACCTTATTATATACACCATCCCAACGGTAAACTCCTCCCAATGGCTGGATTGTGGGATCAATGGCGTAATCCAGAAGGTAAACCAGTCTTGTCCTATACGGTAATCACCACTACACCGCAATCTGAATTAGCACATATTCATAATCGTATGCCGGTAATTCTAACTCGCGATAATATTGAAACGTGGATTGATTGGAAACAAAATACTGTCAAAGCGGCGCTTCCATTGTTGACCCAACGTGAATCTGCATTAACAGCTTATCCTGTTTCGCTATTTGTAAATTCACCCAAAAATAATAGTCCTGATTGTATTCTCTCAATAATCTAATCTATTGATAATTGTTGCTCTCTTTTTATATCCCGTAAACTCTATTTATCTAACATTTTTCTTCGATTATTTAACAGGTTTTATTGCTTGCGTAACTACCCAAGATGTGACGAATTTCACATGTCTTTATCGGGACACAAAAAGAGAGCTAGAACGATTGAATAAAAGTAATTCAAACCCCCACGCTACTATTTGGATATATATGTACACTTGTGTCCTCACATTAATCATTTCACATAAAATAATGAAACCAAGGAGAAACGTATGAATCGTCTCACTTCTTTATTGCTGGTTCTCATGACTCCATTCTTCCTGTTTGCGCAGGGTAGTGTATCTGGCTCCGTATCAGATGCAAATACCGGTGATGCATTAGCAGGTGCGAATGTTGTTGTTGAAGGAACCACAATGGGTGCCGCTGCTGACGCTAATGGTAGTTTTACTATCAATGATGTGTCTGCTGGTACATATACTGTAACTGCTTCTATGATTGGCTATGCTTCACAAAGCCAAAATGTCAATGTAAGTGGTTCTGTTACTGTTAACTTTAATCTTGAAACATCTGCGTTGGAATTAAGTGCGCTTGAAGTATTGGCTTCAAGAGCTGGTGAAAATACTCCAGTAGCTTACACAAATATCTCTAAAGCAGATATGGAAGTACGCTTAGGATCGCAAGACATACCTATGATATTGAATACAACACCAAGTGTTTATGCAACTCAACAAGGTGGCGGTGCTGGTGATGCTCGCATCAATGTTCGCGGATTCAACCAACGTAATGTTGCTGTGATGATCAATGGTGTACCACAAAATGATATGGAAAACGGTTGGGTATATTGGTCTAACTGGGATGGTGTTGGCGATGCCACATCTTCCATCCAGATGCAACGTGGATTAAGTGCTGTTAATCTTGCGACACCATCCATTGGTGGAACAATGAATATCATTACAGATCCTACAGCCCTAAAAGCCGGTGGAAAATTCAAACAAGAATTCGGCGCTGGGGGCTTCTTAAAATCCACGTTGAATTATAACACTGGTCTCATTGCTGATAAATTTGCTGTTAGTTCAACCATAGTTCGTAAAACAGGCGATGGTATCATCGATCAAACATGGACAGATGCCTGGGCTTATTATTTTGGTGCAAGCTTTGCAATGAACGAAACCAATCGTTTTGAATTGTATGCTATTGGCGCACCTCAACGTCATGGTCAAAACCTGTATAAACAAAACATCGCTAACTATGACCAGGATTTCGCCAAAGACGTTGATGGCTTTGACACAGATGCTTTTGCCGATGGAGCGCAATTTGAACATGAGGCAGGACGCTTCTTTAACCAAAATGCAGCCCCGGTTAGTAGCTCATACAAAGGTAAACAGTATTGGTACATGTACGGTGAGAGAGAAACAGATCGATATGACCCAGATTACTTAAGTGAGCGTGAAAACTATTTTCACAAACCGCTTATTAACCTGAATCATTATTTGACAATAAATGATCAAATGAGATTATCTTCGATTCTTTATTGGTCAGGTGGTTCCGGTGGTGGTACGGGTACATATGGTAGTGTTAAAAGACTACCTGCTATTGATGGAAATGCATGGTATAGTAGTTCTCCTTGGGTCTGGGATTGGGATGCTGAAATAGCTGAAAATTCAGATAATGTGGATTCAACTTGGTCTGATAATGAAAATAGATCAACGGGTATATTAAGAAATAGTATAAACAGACAATCTACTATCGGTGCAATATCAAAACTTAACTATGATATGAATGATGCATTGAAACTCCAATTCGGTGTTGACTGGCGTACTGCAGGGATTGAGCACGCTCGCGAAGTTCGAGATCTCCTCGGCGGTGACTATTATGTTGATTATATTGATGATAACAATGGTGAAGATGCTGATGGAAATAACCTCGGAAAAATGAGAAAACTAGGTGATATTATTGCTTATCACAATGAAACTACAGTTGACTGGATTGGATTTTTTGGACAAGGTAATTTCGTAAGTGGTCCACTTTCTGTCTATGGTATGGCGGGATGGTCATCAATTAAATATACCTACCAAGATCACTTTACAGTAGCCGATAAAGTCATAGAAGCTGATGCGATTTCAACTATGCAGTTCAAAGGTGGTGCATTGTATAACTTGAGCGAAAGCCTGAGTTTCTTTGCCAACGGTGGTTTAGTAGAAAAAGCACCAATCATGGATAATGTAATTGATGTCGATGGGTATGTAGCTACAGATCCAGCTAATGAACAATTCATAAGCTTTGAAGGTGGTGCAAATTATAGATTAGGTAATTATGCCGTAAAAGTAAATGCTTACAGCACTGATTGGATTGATAGAAACTTGACAAAATCTGTAACAACTGGTCAAGGTTCTAGTGGAGATACCGATATCATTTACCTTACCGGTGTAAACCAAAAACATACTGGTCTCGAAATCGAATTATCAGCGCAACTAATGGACATGCTCAGACTTGATGCTGCCATCAGTTTAGGTACATGGAAATTTGAGGGTGATGCAGAAGGTAAATACACAGCATATACTGATTCGGGTACAGTTCAAACTGATTATGCTTATGCGCTTGATGGATTGTTTGTTGGTGATATGCCACAAACATCGTATGTACTTGGTGCAACTGTAACTCCAATAACAGGGTTTAGAGCCCAGTTATTGTTCAATATGTATGACGATAATTACTCGGACTGGAGCCCAGATGCTCGTGAATATGATAGTACTGATCCAACTGATACTCCAGACACTGAACAAGTGTGGAGTGCACCAGGGTATTCAAAAATGGACTTACATCTCTATTATGATTTACCAATTCAGTTAGGCAGTATAAAACTTCAGGCATTTGCACATGTATTTAATTTGCTTGATGCTGTTTACGTACAGGATGCTGTAGACAACAGTCAATACAATGGCTGGGGTGGTACTTCACATGATGCAGATAATGCAGAAGTGTTCTTAGGTACACCACGTTATTTCAATGCTGGTGTTTCTGTTCGATTCTAATCTTATTTAAAGATGGAAAAAGCCCCGATTACAATCGGGGCTTTTTTTTAACCTAAACAATTAATGACTAAACATAAACATCCATTCGTTGGTATTGCCGGAAATATTGGTGTGGGAAAAACAACCTTCACTAAAATTATTGCGGAACGATTAAACTGGACACCCTATTACGAATCAGTCGCAGATAATCCTTATCTATCAGATTTTTACGGAAACATGAAACGGTGGAGTTTTAATCTTCAAATTTATTTTCTGCATCACCGTTTTAGAATGCAGGCAAAGATTGCCCATGATGAATCCGGTGCTATTCAAGACCGCACCATTTATGAAGATGTTGAAATCTTTGCGAAAAACCTCCATTTACTCGGGAATATGGATGAGCGTGATTGGCAGAATTACCAACACCTTTTTGAACTGATGACATCCTATTTACGGACACCTGATTTAATTATATATTTGAAAGCATCCACAGATACATTAATTACCCGCATTAAAGGACGGGATCGCGATTTTGAAAAATCAATTGATCCTGAATATTTACATCAACTAAATATCTCTTATGATCGATGGGTTGATTCACTTTCTGATATCCCAGTACAAATTATAGATACAAACCATTTTAATATATATCAGGACAAAAAGGAACTTGATGATATCATAATTGATATCGTTTCAAACTTATCTGGATTTGATATAAACAAATAAATTAAAACACCGGCTTCAATCGACGGTCTAATATCACGCCATCAGGATCGCGAAGAGTAATTAACAATTCCTTTTCTGCCCGTTGATAATCGAATTCCTTTGATCGCAGTAAATTATTATTGGCATTAAAATATTCTATTAGTGATAGATTTCGTTTTTCTTTGTACCACAGTTTGTGTAACCCAATCAATGAATCTTCAGCAGAATAATATTCTATAGTAGTAACATGACTGAAATTTCGGTTTCCTGAAACTTTCCCGGAAGTGTATCGAAATTGATACCGATACATGAAGATTCCATATTGATCATAGACTCTAATATTATCAATATATCTGTGACCATCATCCATAGTGTAAACAACTGTCCATCCCGGTCGTAATTCGCTCATATCATAAGCGTATAAATGGGGATCGTTTTTCACCAGAGTTGTTCTCAAATGATAGGTTTCTGTATATGTTGTATATAATCCAAGGGAATCTCGTTTGAATGTAAATGTTTTCACTCGTTTGCTACGGATTCGGTGCTCCGTAACAGATTTAAGAATGCCATCTTCATCAAAGGATGCTTTATAAAAGTTAGAAATTGCCTTACTATATGGAATTGGTTCTCTCAGAGTGCCTTTAAATACATTCCATTTTTTATAATATCGATTTGCTCCATCTTTGCTTTTTAGTATTCGCTGGCGTTTTGTTTCTTTAATGATAACGGAATCAGACTTTAGTTCGGGAGCGTCTTCCTGAATTACTGCAATGATGGGCTGGATTGTTTTCCAATGTTTGGTCGTATCAATTTTTACTCCTTCATCGGAAAAAAGTGTATCCTCTACTGTAGGTTCTTCTTTCGTGTCTAATTCAGCGACAGTGTTACTTACATCAGTAAATCTAAATGGGAACCGATATGCGTTCTCCCTGCTCCCCAATAACCACATTTCCCAATGTATCAGGTTTTTCTTGAACAAACGAGTGAAGAATCTATCCTCGGGATATATTTTAAAATGTGTTTGATATAAATTCCCACTATTTAAGTCTGCATAATCGATTAGATTAATATCATTATCTTGAGTCTTTCCTTCTGTCTTTATGTTAATAGCTTCTGTTTGAATATCAGGTTCCAAGGATATGAATTCAACAGATATAATATCACCAATAGTAGAATAGGTAATTTTGAAATGTGATTGGTTTCTAGTTTCTGATATTTCAATTTCATCGCCAAAAATGGTTTCCGGCTCTTCATTTGCTTTATAATATTTAATAATTTGGTCGTCTTGTGAAAATATCAGAGTATTTATAAAGAAGATAAGTAAGAGTATACGCATTATGTTATCCAGGTCAGTACAACCAAAACCGCCATCACCATGGTGAAACCAATCCACCTACCGCTATTCACCGACCGTTGATAGGTTCGCACTTCCTCTTCAATGCTTTGATAGTTCAATACGACATCCACAACGTGTCCTTTTTCAACTAGAATATTTACGGTGCCCATACGAATAATATCATTGATACGGCGATCCTTGGGGAAAATAGATTTATACGGATTATCAGTATCAGGGAAATAACTTACGCGATGCCATCCGGGAAAGACCTCAACGAGTTGTGCCAAGGGTGCAACGCCCACCTGAAGACCATCAACATAGATAGGGATTCCAGGAGTGTCTGTAGCAATCTTTAGGGCTGTTTTCTCAGGATAATGTTCCCATTTTATCTCCTGCCCAATCAGGAATGAAATCAATACTATTAGATATGCTGGAAACTGCTTAATCATGGATAATGGATTTGATTTCCTGTTGAAGCGTGGCTACTTCGATAGCCAAATCTGTGGCATCTTTTCCTGCTAGTTCAATCTCACGCATCTTTAGTCGCAACTGCTTAATTTTATCGCGTAACGGATCAATCTGAAGCTTCTGAATACATTCCTCAAGAATTTTTTCCGATTCCTCTTCATCTTCCTCGGGAATGGTGGCAAAGATTTCTGTCACAGCCTGGTGTTCAGCTTCTTCTGTGAACTGTTCACTTATAAGAGAAAATGGGATTTCAATCTCATAGATGGGTAAAAGTGTTTCTGCCAATTTGTGTAATAGTGGATCCGTAAACCATTCCAGATGTATTTGATCTTTTGCTGCATCACGCTTTGTTTTATTATTTCCTGCCAGAATTCGAATCAATTCTAATTGTGCTTTTTGACTGCGTGTAATGAATTGAATTCTGTTGGAGCTATCTTGTTTCTCACCACCAGATTTGTTGCGTCTTGAGCGCCGTATTAATTGTTGAAAACGCTTGACGAGGTCCTCTTCGTCCATGCCCATATTCTGAGATATACCACGAATAAGATCGGTGCGCACCATCGTGTCATTAATGCGGGTAAGTTGGCGCAGAGTATCATCAACAAATTGTGATCTGTCTTGAACCGATTTATCTAAAATCTTTGTATGTCGTACCTGAAAGGGTATAATCTTTTCTGCTGTTTTAAGTTTCCCGCTGATGGCCTCAGCACCTTCATTTCTTACCCAATCATCGGGATCCGTTCCGTTTGGTGGTTGAATTATTCGCGGTTCGATCCCACCTGCCAATAACAAATAGGCTGCACGAATGGCAGCGCTAGTACCAGGAGTATCACCGTCATATAACAATACAATTGATTTTGTAAGTTTTCCTAAGTGTTGCACATGTCGTTCGGTAAGCGCTGTCCCGGACACGGCCACAACATTTCGAATTCCTGCCTGATACATTCTTAAAAAATCCGTATACCCCTCAACTAGAATAGCAAAACCTTCGTCCCGAATTTTACTTCTTGTTGCATGGAGTCCATAAAAAACATCGCTTTTTTTGTATAATTGCGTTTCTGGTGAATTCAAATATTTTGCAGGATCATCCTTACTTAATGTACGCCCTCCAAACGCGACGATTTTACCCGTGCGATCATAAATGGGAAACATAATGCGATTGCGAAAACGATCAAAAACGCCCTTTTCGGTCTGAGAAAACAAACCAGATTTGTTGATTTCGGCCGGGGAAAAGCCCTCATCCTTCGTTTTTTTATATAGATCGTCGTAGGATTCTTTGGAAAAACCCACACCAAATTCAGATAAAATATCATCGGGTAAGTCACGGTTGTGCATGTAATCCAACGCGTGTTTTCCCGATGCGTGATGAAGATTATCATAAAAAACT
>JABMOV010000123.1 GCA_013203145.1 Fidelibacterota bacterium | reverse complement strand
TGCCAACGTGTGGAATAGGAGCGGTTGGGCTCCCAACATCTTAAATTGTTTTTTCTCCCCAAAACGTGACCCGGAACCGGCCGCAGGAAGAATGACACCAACATTATGATTCATAGTCGCCTATCTCATCGGCATCCCGAGCCTATAGAATAAACATTGCATCCCCATAACTGAGGAATCGATAATCGTTTTTCTTTGCTACGCGGTATGCTTTCATTATTAAATCTTTTTCAGCAAATGCCGATACCATCATCATAAGCGTGCTCTTTGGTTGATGGAAATTTGTAATCATGCCGTCTACCATTTTAAAATCGTATGGTGGGTATATAAATTTATCAGTCCATCCACGTTTGGTCGTCACTTGAAAACCAGAGACTACGACAGTTTCCAAAGCGCGAACCGTAGAGGTACCAACAGCAATGATCTTTCGACGTTTTTTCTTCGCTGTATTGATCGCCATAGCTGTTTTTGGTGATACTTCAAAATACTCAGAATCCATTTGATGGCGGTTTAAATCTTCTACTTGGACTGGGCGGAAAGTTCCGAGGCCGATATGAAGAGTGATATATTCAATCTTGACGCCTTTTTCTTTTAATTTTTCTAAAAGGTCCTCTGTAAAGTGCAATCCTGCAGTTGGTGCAGCAACTGCACCACGCTCTGAGGCAAAAACTGTTTGATAGCGGATTTTATCATTATCCTCAGGTTCACGTTCAATATATGGCGGTAAAGGAGAGATACCAATTCGATCAATTAGATCATAAATATCTGTACCATCATATTCAAAGCGAACAACTCGACCACCTGACACAGTATTGTCAATAACATCACAAGAAACCGTATCTGTAAACATTAATTTGTTTCCAATCCTCACTTTTCGGGCAGGACGAACTAATACCTCCCAGAGATCATTTTCAAGTTCACGCAATAAAAAGACTTCCACTTTTGCATCGGTGCGATCCTTTGTGGCATACAATCGTGCAGGAAATACTTTTGTATTATTTAATATTATCAAATCACCCTTGCGGAAATAATCCAAAATACTGTCAAATTGAAGATGTTTGATAGAATTGTCATTGCGATGAACAACCATCATTTTTGATTCGTCACGTTTTTCTACCGGATACTGCGCGATATATTTTTTGGGGAGCGGATAATCGAAGTCAGCAAGTTTATATTTCGGCTTTTTATTGATCATAGAAAATTCCCTGTTGTTTAGGTGTTAATGTTTTTCCCAGTAAAGTATAGGCGCTTTCCTGTGCAATTCTACCACGCGAAGTACGTTGTAAGAACCCTTCTTTAATTAAATACGGCTCGTATACATCTTCAATGGTGACAGGTTCTTCTCCAACGGCGACCGCCAAAGAATTAACGCCAACTGGCCCACCCCCAAATTTGTCAATAAGAGTAGACAAAATTTTTCGATCCATATCGTCCAGACCGTAATTGTCAATCCCTAACGTCGTGAGCGAAGCTTTTGCCACTTCTAGTGTTATCTTTCCATCGGATTTCACTTGAGCATAATCTCGTGTGCGCCGCAATATGCGGTTTGCAATGCGAGGCGTTCCTCGAGAACGTCGTGCAATTTCCATAGCGCCATCATCCATCATTTCCACATCCAGAATGCCGGCCGAACGATTTACAATGTGGAATAAATCCTTGTCTGAATAGTAATCCACTCGCAAAACCACACCAAAACGATCTCGCAATGGCGACGTGAGGTTACCCAACCGTGTCGTAGCGCCAATAAGCGTAAACGGTTCAATGGTGAGTTGAACACTGCGGGCACTGGGACCTTTATCGATCATGATATCGATAGTATAGTCTTCCATGGCAGAATAAAGATATTCCTCAACAACGCTATTTAATCGATGAATTTCATCTATAAAAAATACATCGCGTTTTTGAAGATTTGTAAGCATCCCGGCTAAATCACCAGCTCGATCAAGTACGGGGCCTGAAGAGGGTTTTAGATTTACGCTTAGTTCTCTGGCGATAATGTTAGCAATGGTTGTCTTGCCCAATCCTGGTGGACCAAAAAGCAATACATGGTCCAGAGCGTCGCCTCGTTTATTCGATGCCTCGATGTATAGCTTAAGACTGTCAACCAATTCCTTTTGCCCAATGAATTCATCAAAGTGAGAGGGTCTTAGTGATTTCTCAACAAAGAGATCATCCTCAAAAGGCGTTGGGTCTGTTATATGTATATCAGTCATAAGTGTAAGATAAAAAATCAATTCGTTTTTCGAGTCGTAAAGATACTATGGGGATTGAGGGGAATCCAAGGGGGGATGAGAGAACAGACTTATGTTTAAAAGCAGGAAATAAAGCATGTTGCGGAAGCTAGAAACTTCCGCAACTATAAATTAATCTATTTGGGTAAGTTGGCTTTTAGTCGCTGGATTCGTCCCGGACGATCATTAGCAAATTTCCCGATGGCTTCCATCTGCCATTTAGCGGAAAGGTGTGCTTCGTCAATAACTTGGTCCAACGTTCCACCTGAGCGCCAACGATTATCCCAATCGGCTGAAACCGAATATTCCTTTACGATGGGATGCTTCATCCAATTGCCCATGAGATTGATGCCCGTATTTGTAATAATCATGGCATCATACCATTCTTCATCAGAAACAATTGACTGCTTGACCTCATCGCTTTGCAAATCAAATAGTCCCCATGAAAGAGCTGCCACTATTTTAATATTGGGTCCATTCTCTTTGATCTGTGGTAGTATGGTTAACAGTTCATCAACGGCTTTTGTACCACGAATGAAAACAACGCCCTCTTTGGGTTCGTCAGGATCATAATCTTTAATGATATATGCGCCCTTTGCGGCTTCGAAATAATGTGCCATTCCCAATGCTTCGCGATCGGGAATTTCTACGCCGGGACGCGTGAGATGCAATGCGATAATTGGGACATCCGTGGCAAGTGCTGCACCCAGCATCACAGGAACTTCATTGTACTCATAGGGATGCAAATTCAATATGTGTCCCTCGGGAAAAAGCTGGGTCACACCAGGAGAAAAAATGCCAAAATGCGTACGACTGTCCTCAGCGGTTTCAGGGCCACTGTGACCGGCCACCCAAATGGTTTTACCTACTTTGAATTGAGTGTCCTGCGCCACTTGACTGAAAAGCCGGAAGGCTCCATATTTCAAATATGAAAAAGAGCCGTACGTGCTACAGGCAGTAAGAAACCCATTAAATTCGCTGTAAGCATCGTCGTTGAAATTCACAGATGAAATTCCAACATTGATTCCTGCATTGGCAAATTCTGTAATCCCCTGAGGCATGAGAGATCCCTTCGGGTTTTCAAAACGATTGTACATTCCAAGGCTCTCGGCGCCGTTCCATCCCTTGGAAAAACCGGCAATATTAGTTGATCCCGCTAAATCTGCCGAATTCACTAAAAATAATGGACGCCCGTACTTTTCAATGGAATATGAGTTTACCCATGAACCAAAATTGCCAAATCCGGCTCGGTTGGGTTGGTTCTCCCCTGGTTTTTTATACAACTCAACAGGATAATTTTTGTAATCAGTAATTGCTGGATCGTTTAATGGGTTTTTATCATAAATATCAGAACCCTTCAATTTTTCGGGGACGCTGTTTCCAAGCTCCAATAACCGACCTGATAAGAAATCAAGATAACCATTTTCTTTTTCAAAAACGGTAAAGATCGCTTCTAATAATTCTGACATTTGGGCTTTGTTTTCTTCATAGCTGATATTGCCTTCAGCGCCCATGAACGGTAAATCCATACTATATTTTGAAGCAAAATCTTCTTTGGTTCGCCAGAACTCTGCGGAGTTCCGTTTATGTGGCGCACCATGACTAGGATTGTCATATTTATAGTAACCACGACCTTTGCGCATTTTCATCCAGAGCAGCTTTGGTTGATGGGGGTCTTCATTGGCCCACAGCTTGTGATAAGCTGTCATGATTTCATCCCAATCTTCGCCATTTTCAGCTCCGGCAACTTGCCAACCGTAGGGCTCAAACCATTCTTTAGGTCCACCGGCCATCACATCGCTGAATTTTCTGTCATCGATGCCATAATCATTCCAGTCAAGCAGAGAAATAAAATTGCCTAAACCCAATCCGTAGGCTGAATTTTTTGTTTCGTGGATAACGCCCGGGGTAAGCCCGCCTTCTCCTTCAAATGCAAAAACTTTTACTTCATCAAAACCCGCATATTTAAGCGCAAATGCTTGTCCGGCGGCGATAGGGTAACCATGCCCACTTGGGCCAGTATTCGTTTTGAAAAATAATGTTTTCCCTTCCATTTCAGCATGGCCTGGTAATCCCCCACGCTGGCGGAGGGTTAATAAATCTTCCCAAACAAGCGTGAATTCGTCTCCCATGGGATTCAAGAATTGCTTGTCACCTGTCTGATTATATTTTTTTCGCAATGCTTCATTCAATACAGC
>JABMOV010000122.1 GCA_013203145.1 Fidelibacterota bacterium | reverse complement strand
TCTGCGAGTATAAAATAGTGTATTCATACTCTGATCACCGTCACCAAAACCAAGATTAAAATTGAAAATATTTCCACCCTCCATAAAGAATGGTCTTCGTTCACCAAAATAGGATTCAAATCCGCTAATATTCAATTCTGCAGGATCAGCTTCAACTTGACCGAAGTCAGGATTAAGTGATACATCCAGAGTCAGGTTGTTTGTTACGCCGTACTTAATATCGGCACCCACATTAGAATGTTTATCGAATTCATCGGGATGAGTTGGATTGATATAACCTTCATAATGATCATATGAGCTTGTCACATAGGGAGAGATTTGCAAACGATCTTGCTTTGGAATATTTGTCAATCCAACCAAATCGCCATAATGACGAACCCAACCGGACTCATCCTTGGACCAATATGTCCAATAATCATCCTCATTATTTTTTGCTATATAGCGATTGATTTGTAATCCCCAGGTTTGTTCATTGCCTTCATCAAAACGTAATTCTCTTAATGGAATTTTAAATTCTGCTGACCAACTATCATGGTTAACAGAGGATTTCCCTTCCCATATCGCATCCCAGTTATCATCATAATTATCATCATCAAATCTTCTTAGATCACGTTTGACCCCAGACGGATTTAAGCCAAATTCAAATGCAGTGCGGTTGTCATTGTAACTATCGATTGAAACAAAAAGCCAGTCGCTAGGTGTTTCTTCATCACGACGACTTAGGATTTTTCGAATGGTTGAAATATCTTCAGTGAATGCCATAATACCCACATATAGATAATTATCATCATAAGCGATAGAGAAAGCGGTTTTTTCAGTGGCAGATTCACCTTCCAGAGGATTCCGTTGAAGGAAATCAGACCGAATAAGGGAGGACTGCCAAATTAACTCTGTTAATTTACCGTCAATTCGAATAATATCATTTTGAAGACGAACAGCAGAAGCTTCGCGCATTTCTGTTACTGCTCCAAAACAAAGTTGAAAAGAAAATATTGAGATTAAAGATATAGTTTTCATGGTGAACCCCATTGTATAAAAGTGAACGACATTATGACTGTGATCCAATCATTAGGTTGTCAATGGTCTTTGTATATTGTATATGTCTATATCATGAGGCTAAAGTATTATAAATATATATATTAGATGCAACATATAAATGGGCACAAATACTAAAATGGGTGCAGATATACTATAATTAATTCAATCTATACATTACACAAAAGGATAAACCAGTTTCTGGAAAGTTTGTATTTATGCGCCAAACCAGTATGTTACTTTTAATGCAAACAAATTATTCGTTTTCAGGGATAGGAGATTTGTAACACCATTGCCTAATTCCGTATTTCCTTCGGTTTTCCAATCATTGGCATTGCGCGTCCATACAAAATACAAGGTAGAACTTGGACGGAATTCCCACCTTAATACTGCATTCGCGATAAAAGATGAATAACGGAATTGAGTATCAAGGTCATGCCCGCTGGTATTACTGATATAATAGCTGTCATTCTCTTCATCATACTTAATCCATTCATTTTCTTCATCGTAATGAATGAAATCATAAGTGCGTGGTTTTTCAAATTCTTTATAATCCGAATATGTACCAGAAACAACGTAGGGTTGAATATAGGTCTGTAGAGATAACCGGGGATTGAATGTATAATTCAGTCTAATGCTGGCAGAAAAGCGTTTATTATCAAGTTGAGCTAAAATATAACGTTTACCAAACATATCTATTCTGGTTGAATCTTCAATTTCCATTATGTATTGTGCCAGCTCAGTATATCGATTAAAACTGGGTTCGAGATTCATGGTGAGTTGAGTCCCTAGTTTCACACTGGACCACAAATATCCGCCAAATGATTTTTGACCATACGGAGTACCACCAAAATCAGTTCCGCCACCGTATACAATATTTTTGCGGTAATCAGAATCATAACCAAACTCTATAAAATATCCATCAGGTGATATCACCATTGGACCACCTCGGAGATGTGTGTCACTAATGGTTTTTGGTCCCCATCCTGAGAAAAAACTCAATGATGAATAATTTATCAACTGTGTGCTACCAAAAAAGAAAAACATTTCGTTAATTTTTTCGCCATCAAAATTGTGATTAGTAGAATGAGCAACATGTAGGTCTGAGCGACGTAATACTTTCCCCGGTTCACGCCAGTTATAACCAATTACAACATGTTTATTCAATCTGTCCGAGCGATACGTCAATCCCAGATCGTTGGAATTAAAAGAAGGATCAATGTAACCAAGAGCGGCATTTACCGTCACGTTTCCCTTTTCCTTGTTTAAAATAACTCGCGCACCATTACCTGATAGTGTTGTTATTGTTGGATCAACTTCCACATGCTGAGCATCGGGTTTTTGAAAATAATGCTGTGGATAATGTTGCAAGTCTGTAATATAATCTTTCGTACCATTTATAATCGTTCTACCTAACCATGCTGAAAGTGCCCAATCTCGTTCTTTTCCTATAAAAGTCCATCCATCCAGACCAAATGCGGTTGAATTCTTAGATAATACTTCTGTTAAATAATCAGCTTCAAAATTGCGATCTACCCTTGTTGCCAAAATACCAAAACCCTGATTACCATTATTGAATTCCTTTAACATTCTGAACATATTAAAATAAGCAACAGGTTCAACTTCGTGTGCGAATGCTACTGAATCCTCGTCTACTTCTGCAAATTCACGCTCCGTAATTGCTGAAAATGCTCCAATAGATAAATCACTGCCAATTTTCCCGCTGAGTTTTGCAGCTCCAAGGATGGACGAATTTGAAGGTGATTTTACCCATCCATCAGTTTCTATCCAACCATGAGGAGGTTGCCCCACTCTTCGGCTGTAAAAGAAATCTGGTTCAGAAAAGTTAAATCCCATGCGATTGGATGGGCCACCGGTTCCAAAAGTGAAAATGGAAGAGCCCTCGACAAAGAAAGGACGTTTTTCACCATAGATGGTCTCAAAATCTGACAAGTTGAGTGAGGCTGGATCTGATTCAACTTGACCAAAATCAGGATTGATAGTGGCATCAATGGTGAGATTGCTGCCGATACCGATTTTTATATCTCCGCCTACCCGCCCATAGGCATCACTCCCAAGATAATATGGATTATCTTTTTCGTCAGGTAATGAGCTATAACCTGACGCGGCATATGGAATAAACTCCATTCGCCGTGGAGGATTAATATTTTTTATCCCATGCAATTCGGCAAACTTTGATGCCAGAACGGATTCCCCGCGAGGGTAAAAAGTAGTAAACGATTGTTCGTCACGTCGTTGAATTTTTCTTCCAATGCCAATTCCCCACACATATTCATCTTGTTTGTCAAATCGTAACTGAGAAAAGGGAATTCGCATTTCCAGTGTCCAACCCTGATCATCAATTTGAGCTTTAGCTTCCCAAATGCCATCCCAATTTTCGTCTAACCAACTATCATTGGATATCGTACCATCGATAATTGCTCCCACGGGGTTGATGACAAAGAAAAAACCAGATCGTTTGTCATTGTAGGCATCTATGCCAATTTGGAATTCATCGGAATTCGCAAAATTATCTCTGCGCCCCATTAGTCCGACGATGGAATCCGGTTGCGAATCCCAGCAGCGAGCACCAATATAGAGAACACCATCATCAACCCCAATCCAGGCTTCGGTTTTTTCTGTACTTAATTTTCC
>JABMOV010000121.1 GCA_013203145.1 Fidelibacterota bacterium | reverse complement strand
GGATTTATAGGATTCAACCAATGATTGCGTCACGATATGGTCTTCCTCAATAAGCCAGGTTGGGAAAAACGCTTCCGTGGGATAAGTAAAGCCTGTATAGGATGGTTTTGCATAATCATACATTTCTACCAATGCATTTGCATTTTTAACAGAAGGTAAATTGCGAATCTCATCCATTGCGGATTCGGGTGTTTCACCAATGGTTAGTCTGCGATCAATAGAAATCGAACAACCATCTGCCACTGCACATCGCGACGGGGAACTATGAAATATTTCAGATACTGTCAGGGTTCCTTTTCCAAGGAAAGCGTCATCTTTTAATTCATGATTAAGCTGCTCCAATTCTATTAAAATGGGAGCCATTTTGAAAATAGCATTTTCCCCGCGTTCTGGTGCCGAACCATGGCAACTGATGCCGCTAGTACTGACTTTAATTTCCATCCGTCCTCGGTGCCCTCGGTATATCCTGCAAGATGTAGATTCTGTACTGACAACAAATTCCGGTTTCAATTTTTCATTATCCAGAATATACTGCCAGCAAAGACCATCGCAATCTTCTTCCTGCACCGTTCCGGTGACGACCAATGTATAATCATCTTCTAATCCCAAATCTTTAATAATCTTCCCTGCATACACCATAGCGGCCATGCCGCCAGTTTGATCTGATGATCCTCTACCAACAATGATCTCGTCGTCTTCAAAACCTTCATAAGGATCATAATCCCAATTTTCTATTTTTCCAACCCCAACTGTGTCAATATGGGCATCCATGGCGATCACTGTTTTACCGTTTCCAATAAATCCGTAAATGTTTCCCATTTCATCAATTTCTGTACGGTCAAACCCAACTTTTTCCATTTCTTCTTTTATTCGAAGAATGACTTTTTCTTCCTGGCAGCTTTCACTGGGGATGGCCAAAAGGTCTCTCAAAAACCGTGATATTTCCGGTTTATATGCTTCCGCTTTTTCTAAAATTTGATTGTAATCAACGTCTCTCACTTATTTTTTTCCTTCTAACGCTTCCATTCTTTTCCATAGCTTGGTCGACTGGTTCTGCGCGTTGTTTAAAATGTTTATTTCTGAAATTTCTGTAAAATCATAATCGCGGATTCTAAATTGACCCCCCGTCATCACATCGCAGGGTTTATCTAATCCAAACAAGGTGTGGCCTATCCAATTCCCGGCATGAAATTTTGTTCTGGGATGATAATCAAAAATAGCCAAATCTGCAGAATAACCGGGATCAAGTTTTCCAATTTTCCGATTAAATAGTTTCGTGGCAATATCCGGATTATTCTTAAAGAGCAATTCTGCATAATTCACACTGGATGCTCCACCTGCCAGGTGACTACTGCGAATCAGTGTGCCTTCTTTAGCTTCTGCCAACATGTTCCCCTGCATCCCGTCCGTTCCCAAACCAGCCTTTAATGTTTCGACAATCTCAGAGGATGTCATACCCACACGGTTATTAGCATTAGATGATGGATTGTGTACCAACATTGCCCCTGATTCTTTTACAATTTCCAAATCATTGGGTTGAAAATGGATTCCATGAATGACCAAACTATTTTCATTCAAAAGACCCAGCGAATCCAGACGCTGAATAACAGAAACATACCCGCGTTTCTTAGCATCAATTTGATCAACTTTATCTTCAGCAGTATGGACATGAATTCCCCAGTTTGACAGGTGTTTCACTTTATCAGCAATATGCTGTAATGATTCATCTGAGAATGTAAAGGAAGCGTGTAATCCAATAAGCGGTCGAACTGTTTCGGATTTTTCATACGTGTTATGAAAACGGATATTCTCTTCTAAACTTTCCTGAAAAGTCTGAATTCCATTACGATCTGTCATTTCAAATGCACTTGAGATATTCATTCCAAATTGTTTAGCAATATCAGCAAGCAATTGAAGTGAACCACTCACATAGTTTTGACTGGAATGGTGATCGATAACTGTTGTTACGCCATGACGAAGATGATCCAACAATCCCGATTCGAATGATGCTTTGGTACTTTCCTCATCCAGAGCACGATCTAATATCCACCAGACTTGCTCAAGGATTTCAGTGAAATTGGTTGGATTCCCTTTCGGGAATGGCATGCCAACAGCTAGAGCGGAATACAAATGTGCATGGGCATTAATCATCCCAGGAAGAACGGTCTTTCCCTTTAAATCAATGACTTCATCCGCTAGTACCCCAAAATCAATTTTGCCGATTTCTTTTATGATGCCATCAGCAATGAGAATTGATCCGTTTTCAACAAATTTTATTTCGCCGTATGGATTTACTATTCGGCAATTTGTGAGTAGTGTTTTCATTTTATTCAATTTTTCCATTGATGGCATTTAAAACCCGTTCGGGTGTCAGCGGAATTTCATTCATCTGAATTCCCAATGCTGAACTCACTGCATTTGCTATTGCTCCGGCTGTTGGAATGATACTCGGCTCTCCAATCCCTTTGGCACCCCAGGGACCTTCAGGTTCAGGTTTTTCAACAATAATTGTTTCCACTTCAGCCACATCTAACGCGGTGGGCAATAAATATGTGGATAAATTTGGCGTTGTTACGACACCGCGATCCATTTTGAAATCTTCTGTTGTTGCCCAACCGATTCCCTGAGCTGACCCACCTTCCACTTGTCCTTCAATTCCCGCAGGATTGATGGCTTTTCCAACATCGTGGGCTGCTATTATTTTATCAACGAATACTTGTCCAGTAAGTGTATCGACCCTGACTTTTGCAATATGAGTGGCAAAAGAATACGAAAAATAAGCTTCACCAATACCCGTTTCCGCATTGTATTCTAATTTGGGAGTATGCCACCACCCTGTAAATTCCATGGAAACATTTGATTTACTCATAAAATCACATAATTCATGAAATGTGATTTCAGTCCCTGACTCAATATCAGTTACTTTATCCTCCACGATGGCGATTTCAGACGTATCACATCCCATTAATTCAGATGCTGCTTTCTTGAGAATGGGCATTAGTTTTTCGGTTGCATTTCGAATGGCATTTCCGGTCATCACCACATTCCGACTCGCCACAGCTGGACCACTATCCGGAACCTGTGCAGAATCCGTGGGAAGTACAATTACCCGATTCGGGGATACACCCAGAGCATCTGCTGTCATTTGAATTACAACCGTTTCAGATCCTTGCCCCATTTCCACTAATCCATAGGCAACATATACATCTCCGGAAGGAGAAATTTTTATATTAACGCCGGAGCCATCCATGTGCCAACCTGCTGCACCCAGACAATTTCCATAGTGGATTGTACTTATACCAATCCCATGTTTATAACGCCCTGATTGGCCTGGATCAAAACTATCCCATTGGGCTTGTTTTGCTGCTTTAATAATTGTTTCTTCAGCGCCGACACTTTCATTTAACACTTGGGCAGTTTGTGTTTCTGAACCGGGCTTGACAATATTCTTTAGCCGTATTTCCACAGGATCCATGTTTAGCTTATCTGCAATAATATCCATCATTCTTTCATGACCAAATGCAGCCTGGGGGGAACCAAATCCACGAAAAGCGCCCGTTGGGGGAAGATTCGTATAATAAGAATTTGAGTCCACATGAATATGTGGTATAACGTAAGGACCCATCGCTTGTGCTGCAGACCTATAAGAGACAACCGTGGATAAAGTGGCGTAGGCTCCCGCATTTTCTTCTAGAAGAATATTTGCTGCCACAAGAGTTCCATCATGCTTCACACCTACTTTATAATGCATCTGAAAAGGATGACGTTTACTGGTCAACTGGATATCATCTCGTCGATTATATACGACCTTAACCGGCAAACCAATTTTCACCGCAGCCACTGCTGCACGAGCACAAACCTCAGAGGGGATATCTTCTTTTCCTCCAAAAGCTCCACCTGTGGGTGCCTGTTCAACTAATATTTTGTTGGTGGCAATTCCAAATACACGGGCTACTGCTTTCTGGATGTAAAATGGACATTGAAGAGACCCAAGAATTTTAATCTTTCCGTCTTTTTCTGGAATCACAATACACGCTTGTGGTTCTAAATAATAATGTTCCTGGTAAGGCGTTTTGAATCGCGCTTCAAAAATATGATCTGCTTCCTTAAATCCTGAATCAGGATCTCCTTTTCGAACGCGATGTTTACAGGCCAAGTTCGATTTATGGATAAAGTTCTCTGTAGCATAACGGCTTTCATCAATAGCTAAATATGGATTTTCTTCCACGTAATCAACTTTAACTAATCTGCTGGCAGCCATTGCTGCTTCAGGAGTTTTCGCAACAACTAACCCGATACTGTCACCGACATATCGAACAGTTTTATCTGCAAACAATGGTTGGTCGGGAATAATAACACCAATCTGGTTTTCAGCTGGGATATCCTTTGCAGACACAAAATCAATATACCCTTCGACTTCTTTGGCTAATAAAAGGCCAATTTTAGTAAACTTACCAAAGGGTATTGATGAGAAAACAGGAGCGCCATGAACCATATTTTCAACGGATATATCCGTGAGAAAACGAGTCTCACCCGTTGTTTTCCTTGCGGCATCAGGTCTGGTTAATGATTGTCCGATTATACTCATCTAGTATTCCACTAAATCAGGATGTTTTACACCCTCACCAATTTTTCCACAATATATCGTTTCTTTCACCATCTATATCAACTTATTATTTTTCGTAAATATACATTCATTTATCTAACAATCAAAAAACGGGCAGGATGAACTCCTTGCCCGTTTTCCATTCCAGAATGGATACATTTGTATTCCAAATTTAAAGATTGTTAATGGATATACAAAAACAACCAATTTAAACTATTTCATTCAATTAATTGTTCATATGGATAGTTGGTTCATTTAATTTCCTGTAAATACCTAATGACATTATCAACATCATTTCTGGATATTTTTCCTTCGGCATCCCAAGAATCATGCAAATTGTGTATAGCATTGTTGGGTGGCGGTGGCAAAACATCACTTTTATTTCAATTGGGAAGAGAATTCGCAGTTGAGAATGATCATGTATTAATGACATCAATAACAAAAGCTGAACCTTCAACTAATTTTCCTATAAATCTGACTGGGTCAAGCACAGAAATTTCTCTTTCTCAGCTATATAAATCTCAAAATCCCATTTACCTGCTTCATGAACAAATCCGAGATTATAAATATTCGGGGTTTTCTGTTTCCCAATTAGAAGTCTTTCACCAAAAAATGGATGTAACAATTTTTGAATGTGACGGCTCAAGAAATTTGCCACTAAAAGCGCATAACCAAAGAGACCCTGTTGTTCCTGATTTTGCCACACATGTCGTCATTATGATTGGTGCTGATGCTATCAATACAAAATTAAGCAATGGTAAAGTTCATCGACCTGAATTATTTAAATCGCTGTGGGATGTTCAAGATGATTCAACCATTGATATTGATCTTATAACAAAGGTTCTGACGCGTAAAAAAGGCTATCTATCCAAAATACCTGATTCAGTCAAAAGGATATATTTCATTAACAAAGCAGAAGCATTCCCAGTAGAAGCAGAAGCCTTAGCGACATCACTATCCAAGGTTACCACGGATCCGATTTATTTTGGTAGTCTCCACAAGTTATGGTGGAAATCTATCTCATGAGAATCACTATGATTATCCCTGCAGCAGGATCATCCACGAGACATCCGCCTAATAAGTTGCTAAATATGATTGGCGATAAAACTGTAATCGAGCAAACTATAGAAACATATTTTGATTTTGATTTTGAAATATTACTTATTACCGGATATGAATCTGAAAAGATTGCAGAAAATATTTCTTTAGCACTTCAAGCCAAAATTCAAATCATAATAAATGATCAATATAGTAAAGGATTATCCGAATCTATCAAAGCGGGAGTACGCGCAGCACAGGATGGATGTGACTATTTTGGATTTAGTCTGGGTGACAAACCCTTTTTAAAAAAAGAAACAATCGAAACCCTTCTGTTTGAGTTAGAAACAAATAAATCGAAAATTCTTATTCCAACTTTTAAAGGTATCGTTGGACATCCCACTTTTTTTTCACAAACTTATCATAGCGAACTATTAACAATTTCTGGTGATTCTGGTGGTCGCGAACTATTAAAAACGCATGCCGAGGATGTAACTTATTTCCCTGTTAATGACCGTGGAATAATTTTAGATATGGATACATATTACACTAATCAAAATGAAAACTAAGTCACAAAGAATAATCTGGATTCGCGGAGCAGGAGAAATTGGAAGTGCAACTGCTGTTTCGCTCCATAAATCTGGATTTCGAGTAATTCTCAGCGAAATAAACCCACCATTGGCGATTCGCCGTTCAGTAACATTCAGTGATGCCATTATTGATGGAGACTCATCTGTCGTGGGGATTTCTGCTAAGCTTCAATCTATTGAACAATTTTTGCATTATGAAAACAATGGAGTTATTTCTGTATTAATAGATAATCCACATCAAATTCTTTCCCTTAAACCAAAGATTATCATTGATGCCAGAATGATAAAATCTTATGACAATGATTATCGAAAGTGGGCTGACCATTTCATAGGCTTTGGGCCTGGATTTTTTGCTGGTCAAAACTGTCATTCGCTAATTGAAACGATGCGCGGACATGATCTTGGAAAGATCATTGATGATGGACCTCCAATGAAAAACACTAAAATCCCCGGTGTGGTCGGTGGCGAATCAAAACGACGTGTATTGTATGCACCCTCTGACGGAAAATTAGAATGGAAGGTTGATTTCGGTGACATCGTCAAAGCAGATCAGCTTTTGGGAAACATAGGAGAATCGGTGGAAATTCGATCGCCATTTCGTGGCATGGTTCGTGGATTAATCCACCCAGCCGTTCCCATGGTTTCAGGTTTGAAAATAGCCGATGTGGATCCTCGTGGCGAAGGAATTGATTTCAAAAACATTTCAGATAAAGCAAGAAGTTTGGGACGAGCTGCGATGGAAGCTTCACTCATATATTTGAACAATAATCAGTAATATTGGAGCCTGATGGAAAAACAATTTTACCAAACGCTGCTTGAGTTCGATTTCAGTGAGCCAACCGCTCTTTGTACCGTCATGGATTGGAAAGGATCCGTCCCGCGGAAAGATTACCCAATGATGCTTGTGTGCCAATCAGGAATAATCATTGGAACAATCGGTGGTGGCACTATGGAAAAAGAAGTGATCGAACGAGCTATGGTTTCACTAGATAATAACCAAACATCGTTAGATTCCTTTGATTTCACCAATGATGATTTATCCAAGGATGGTGGGCTTTGCGGTGGCACAGTAAAAGTCGCCGTGGAACCTTATACAAGAAAAATACAGTCATTTTGGAGCGGATTAAAAGAAACTGAAATCGGTCAAACCTGGCTCACGACTTATCATTTCCAAACAAATAAAATATCACGTCAAATTTTAAATAAACAGATTCAAATTGATGGTCTTCAGATCAATGAATTGATTAAGGGTAAGAAAAACAAAACGATCATTTCCAAAGATGCGATTCATCTGTACCGACATGTAGCTCCCAATCCTATTCTCCATATTTTTGGCGGCGGTCATGTTGGTAAAGCTGTGGCAGAATTGGCTCACTATATTGAGTTGGACATTACAATCCATGATGACCGTGAATCTTTTGCCAGCATGGAACGATTCCCAAACGCCCTCTCCCGATCTTTTGAACCCATAGGCACTATGATGGGAAATGTTAGAATTCAATCATCAGATTTTGCTTTGGTTGCCTCGCGAGGTCATCATCATGATTTGGAATTAATTCGATGGCTTCTTAAATCTTCGGTAGGATGGATTGGACTAGTGAGCAGCCAACGAAAGTGGAAAATCCTTTCTGATGGACTCCGTAAAGAAGGGCATAGTGAAGAAAATATTGCTCGGGTTCAGGCACCCGTTGGGGTGGATATCCAAGCGCAGACAGTTCCTGAAATTGCTGTCAGTATTATTGGAGGAATTATTCATTATTTGCGGAATACAAAAGAAGCTTGATACAAATTTGATAATTTAAAATAGCCTGATATTCCACAACGAACAATTGTTCGCGGAATATCTTGGAGGTTTGAATGAAAATGGAATCAGAAAATTTTTCTAAAACCAGAATTCCCTATGGTACCTGGGGGAGCAGTTATTTTCCGAGTTGGCAGTCCTCAGCATTGGCAGAAGTCAATATCGGACAGTTTGCCGGGGAAGCTATGAATAAGATTCTGGGTATTAGGAAAGTGCCGAACAACATTCTGGACTATCTCGTAATTGGTTCGACTATTCCCTGGCATTGGAAATTCTGGAATGCCCCCCTTGTTGCCAGTTGTCTTGGTAAGAGAGTCCCTGGTTATCATATTGAGCAAGCCTGTGCGACAGGCCTCCAAGCGGTGTTTGCTGCAGCAAGTGAAATTGAAAGCAATTCGCATGATATCGTCGGTGTCTTGACCTTTGACAGAACCAGTGATTCACCAGTTGGTGTTTTTCCGGAACGCCGAAGTCACCGAAGAACTGAAGTCCTGGCTGATGTTTGGGATAATTTCGGGTTCGATCCTGCTACCGGCAACTCAATGTTAAAAACAGCTGGTTTGGCTGCGCGAAAATACAAAGTTGATCGCAATGAGGTGGACGAGCTTGCCTTGTTTCGATACCAACAATATTTTGAAACAAAAGAGTCTGGGTTTCTAGAAAAGGTTCTGGTTCCATTGGAAGTATTGAATCTTCAGGGTAAACGATTAGGAACCATTGATGATGATACTGGAATACGCAATTTAACCAAAAGTGATTTACGAGCCATGCGGGAGCTCGATACTTGCGTAACAGCGGGTACACAAACCCATGCAGCCGATGGAATGGCAACATTATTGGTTACTACAATTGACAAAGCACATGAATTAAGTACGAAGCCTGAAATTGATATAAAGATTATCGGAAAATCTGAAATAAGAACATCTCCCAGTCTTATGCCCGAAGCACCAGCTTTTGCAGTGGAAAAACTCCTTTCACGAACGGGATTGACAATGGATGATATGGCTGTCGTAAAAAATCATAATCCTTTTGCCGTCAACGATGTCGTTTTCGCGAATGTAGTCGGATACGATTGGCACAAAATGAATAATACCGGATGTTCCTTAGTATGGGGTCATCCTCAGGGACCGACGCTTACACGGATTGTCATAGAAGCATTGGAAGAAGCAGTATCAATTGGTGGCGGTTATGTATTGGTGTTTGGTTGCGCCGCAGGTGATGTTGGTATTGCAGCAATTTTTAAGGTGAGCAATGGAGGAAAAATATAATGATTAAATCCATGCGTCAACCGACACTCCAAACGCTGGGACTTGGAAATGTCTTAGAAATATTCCTGAACAAGCATTTACCTGCAAATCCAATGGATTTGGTTGATACCGTTTTTGGATCCGGAGATGATCGAGGCAGCCTGGTAATTTCAGGAGCCAATGGTATCGTTGGTGCTGGAAAGACAATGCAACTCGGTTCACGGTTACAACCGTATAACGTGACAACTGTTGGATTAGATTTCCCCGGATCATCGGATGCTATCAATAAGCACTATCCAGGATTGGTACGTGCATTTGGTCGCCAAAGCGCGGATCAAATTATGTCTAATATTGTCCAATTAACATACGATGGCAAACATTTACCATCAGAATTAAATGGACTAAAACCGCGATTTTTATTAGAAGCCATCCCTGAAATTCTGGAACTTAAAAAGGCTCATTACTATCTTTTCCGTGAAACATATCCAACGATGGATATACGATCGGTTACATCCGGATTTCCCAGCTCAGAATTAGGTGCGGGAATCGCACATCCTGCATTTCCCCATGAAATCAACAAAATCTGGGAAATTGTTGAGTCTCAACCATCGCCTTTTACCCAACTTTTGTGGTCACTGGGATTGATCCCCATTCCCGTTAGCGATCACTGGTCGTTTGTTCTGGACGTGCTGTTTTGCGGTATCACATTAACAGGGTTGCGCTACCATCAAGCAACCAATATGCCTTATTGGAAAATAGATAAATATATTCGTAAACATTTTGGGCCAAATCCTTTCCGAGCTCATGATGCAATCGGAGCGAAAGGTGCGAACTTTTTAACATGGTCTTGTCTTCATGATCTTGATAAACAATATGGTGAACTATTTCGACCAACTGAAGATTTAATTGAGCACAAGGATAGCGGTCAAAATTGGTATCCACTCAACCATTTCAGACCCTTGGTAAATTGGACTATTGACGGTGATGAGGAAGAGAATTTTCTGAATTGGACTGAAGGAGCTTTATTCCAGATGGCAAGTCTGATGCTTCACGAAAACAGAGGGCATTTGTCACATATTAATGGCATTGGCGAATTGTGTGCGCAGTTCCAACAAGGAATATTAGCAATGATGCGGAAAATGGGTTCTAGTGCAATCATTAAACGCGTTGAAGCCTATCACAATTTGCATCCTGAAGCAGCTCAATGTTGCTGGTATCCTGAAAGTTTCGATCAAATAGAAAGTCCCGAATGGCAACAGCTCTATGTAAATGCAGAACATGATGGGAAAATTGGTGTAATTACTATTAGCCGTGAAAGTTATAACTGGGACGTGGATCGCGAATTGAATCAGGCAATCGATTGGCTTAAAAATGAAAAGATTGAACGCGTAATCGTTACTGGAGATTTTCATTTATCAACGCAAATGGTTGGTGCCGATACCAGCGAATTTTTCCCGGCCTTGATCGATGTTGAAACCGGATTTAATGTTTCTAGTACATGGTCCCAAACTGCCAGGAGACTTCACAATGAATTCAATGTTTCTGTTGGATATATTAACGGAAAACGTTGCCTTGGAGGATTCCTGGAATTAATGGTTCATTGTCATTATATCGTTTCAACAGATGAAGCCAATCTTGGAATGCCTGAAGTTACTCTACCTGTTATTCCAGGCATGGAAGGTTGTCACTGGCCATTTCGAAAAGCTAACTCTACAGATTGGCCAAAACTTGTGCGGCTTTTATTAACTGGGAAATCTATCCTAGCCAAAGATGCTGTCGGTTGGTTGATCGATTATTCTGGTACTGTTGATGATTCCTTACAAGCTGCTTGGGAAATCGTCTCAGGGAATACCGATAAATTTCCTCAAAAAGAATTCGTCATTGAGGCACTTAAAGAAATTCCCCTGGATGTTAGTTTGCCCGCATCTGAAAGCCCTGCGATGGAAACAACACAAAAGGCTATTCTAGATACAATTCAACATTCCTGCTCAGTTCCGTTATCAGAGGCGCTGAATATTCAGGCACGACATTCAGCCGATTTCATGACGTCACAAGTCTGCAATGAAGGAATGATTGGTTCTGAATGTGCAAAGATAGAAGATATCTAAAGATCGACAATGAATTAACTTTTTACCAGATTGCTTTGTCGTCACACAGCTCCTCCGCGCAATGACAAATCTGCTTGTGTCATCGCGAACCAAAGGTGTGGCGATCTCATTTTCGTGGTTTTTATAAATTATTAAAACAAATTCAGGATTTAGACTGTAGTGCCTGAAACACTTTATTGGCAGTAATTGGTAGCGATTTTATCCGTACACCAACTGCATCTTCAATCGCATTGGCAATGGCTCCCATAACCGGCAAAATAGATCCTTCTCCCACTTCCTTCGCACCAAAAGGTCCGTTGGGATCAGGCCCGGGGACGGAAATTGTAACTATCTCGGGAACATCAGCTATGGTCGGTATCAGGTAATCGTGAAAATTTGGATTACGTAAATGTCCATTTGTGTGCTCAATATTTTCCATCAATGTTTCACCCAAACCCATGACGATTGCACCCTCTACTTGACCCGCTAGTGTAACAGGATTAATAATGGTTCCGGAATCATGGACGGCATAGACCTTCTCAACTGTTATTGTCCCAAGTTCAACATCCACATCCACCTCTGCAACCATGGCGCCAAAACTGTAAGCTGGTGATGTTCCCACGGTGGCACCCTTGTAATCACCACCAAGTTTTGGTGGATTGTACATACCACTGGCAATTAGAGGTCCTTTCCGGCGGAAATATTTAGTGGTTATTTCATTGAATGGAACTGTATTTATTCCATCGCTAATTACATTATTTGTAAATACGAGTTGGGTAGAGGATTCTACAACGATTTCATTCCAAAATTCCGCAAGTTGGGATTTAATACTTTTTGCAGCATCCAAAACGGCATTTCCTGCCATAAATGTAACCCGTGACGCGTATGATCCAAGGTCTGTAGGTGTCACTGCTGAATCGGCATGTAATATGGTGACATGCTCATATTTGATTCCCAATTCTTCCGCAACCATTTGGCATAAAACAGTATCAGAGCCTTGCCCTATTTCTGAGGTTCCGGCATAAAGAAAAACTTTTTCACCATCTTCACCAACCCGAATTGTACACGCTGATTGAGGATAATCTCCTCGAATTATTGGATATCCTGCTCCACTGACAAAGCTACCCAAACTGATTCCAATTCCTTTTCCAAATGGCAATTGTCCGTATTTATTATCAAAATCAGTAATCTCAACGGCTTTGTCTAAACATTCTTCTAGCGCACAACTCGTAATCTGTAATTCATTAAGTGTTAAATAATTTGCTTCAACAAGATTCTTTCTACGGATTTCCACTGGAGAAAGTCCCATATCTTTTGCAGCAATATCTAAGTGGGATTCGAAAGCAAATCGCGGCTGCGGTGTCCCGTTTCCACGCATGGCACCACAGGTAGGTAAATTGGTATAAATCCGATGTGCGTCAAACCGAAATGCATCCATTTTGTAGAGGATTGGCAAAAGATTACCACTGTAATAAGCAGTAATAATTCCATAACTGGTATAAGCACCTCCATCAAGAGTAACCTCTTGGTGAGTTCCAAGTAATGTGCCATCTTTTTTAAAAGCAGATTTGAATTTGATGGTTTGAGCGTGGCGACCTCGACCATGCAGAAATGCTTGTTTTCTATCCATCGTCATCAACACCGGACGATGTAAACGGCGTGCAGCTATCACAGAAAGAAATTCTAATTTAGTTGTTTCAGCCTTGCCTCCAAAACCACCACCAATTGCCGGGGTCATCACTCGTAATTGGCTTTTAGGAATACCCAAAACACGAGCCAGTTGGACTTGTACCAAATGCGGATTTTGATTGGCAGTCCAGACATTGATCAAATCACCTTCTTCCATTGCCAGAGCGACGGGTGGTTCAAGATAAGCCTGATGTGTACGCTGTCCCTGAAAAACATCTTCACGAATGTAATCCGCATCAGAAAATGATTCTTCAAGGTTGCCAAAATCCTGATGAATTTCAGTATTTATATTGCCAGGATACTTTTCGTGTAATTGTGGCGAGTCAGCAAGTATTGCTGTTTCTGGATCAAAAACGGCAGGTAATGGTTCATAATCTACCTGCACTTTGGATGCTGCAATTTCGGCGCTGCGACGATCCGTGGCAAAAACGGCTGCTACCGCTTCACCCACATGTCGGACTATTCCCTGGGGTAAAATTGTTTCGTCATATCGGGCTGGGGATACACCGTAGTGCGTCATTGGTACATCATCTGAAGTAAGTACCATTAAAACATTTTCCATTGCTGATGCTTCAGTAGTATTTATTGCGTTTATTTTGGCATATGGATGAGGACTGGTCACCAATGCACCGTAAACCATTTCGGGGAAATATAAATCTGCTGTAAAACGAGCTTTACCACGAATTTTGTCGGCGATATCTTTGCGCGTTACAGGTTTACCTACAACCGTAAAATTGGGTTCAGTTTCCACCTGCTCTGTTTCATCTTTCAATGCTTGCAAAATGCGGGTATAGCCTGTGCACCGGCAAAGATTACCTGCAAGTGCATTTTTAATTTGATCATCGTTTGGATTGGGTTCTGTTTCAAGGAGAGCTATAGAATTGACTACAACACCGGGAGCACAAAAACCGCACTGAAAAGAACCTTTTTCGGCAAATTTATCCTGTATTTCATGCGTTATGCCCTCAACTGTTTTTACTGTACAATTCGCAGCTTCAACCGTTAAAACCAGGCAAGCATTAACTGTTTTTCCATCAAGAATAACTGTACAGGCACCACAGTCGCCTGTATCGCAACCACGCTTGGCTCCGATCAGATGCAAACGATCTCTAAGTGTATCTAAAAGCGTTTCATTATTATCAACTGAGAGAGTAATATTTTGCTCATTGACTCGCAGGGATACTTCAGGCATCGAATGCTCCTGTGTATCGGGCATATGCTTTTTGCAAAGCTCTGCGTGTGGCTACTTGTGCCAGATGCAACCGGTACTCTACGCTTCCACGTAAGTCTGAAATAGGTGCCAAACAATCGGGCACAACCTTGGCAATTGCTTCCCAAGTGGCATCGTTAGGTTTCTGAGATAAAGCTGTTTGAGCTGCTTCGGCGATCAACATTGGGGTTGGAGATGCAGCGGTGACTGCCACTTTTAAATCGCGTATTCGACCTTGTTCGATATCCATTGAACAGGCTACTCCGACAATGGGAATATTTCCTGCTTTTCGCATGCCGAATTTCATATAGGCGGTTCCAATATTTGATTTTCTAAATGAGATTGAAACGAGTAATTCATTAGTTTTCTTTATCGTCTGACGTGGCCCTGTAAAAAAATGTTTCAATTCCACATCCCGGAATCCTTCTTTGCTGACCAAATGTATTGTGGCATCGTTGACCAAAAGAACGGGCGGGAAATCAGCACATGCTGCAGCCGTACACAAATTGCCACCAATCGTTGCGCGATTACGGATTTGTAGCGTTGCCATTTGTTGTACTAAATCAGCCATAGCCGGATTGTGAGCACAAAGACCAGAATCGGCGATTTCAGAAACGGTTACGCCTGCTCCAATAGTACAAAGCTGGGTTGTTGATTTGATGGAGTTCAGTTCTGAAATATTTCTTAGAGAGACTAAAAACTTCGGTTCCATTTTGCCCAGTTTCATTAATACCAAAAGATCCGTTCCACCTGCTAACGGATGCGCTGCACCCTTCTTCTCCTCCAACAACGCCAACGCTTCCGGAAGCGTCTTGGGTGTTAAATATTCAAAAGGCTGGATAACCATTAGGGTCTCATCTCTAAGAACGTAGCGGGAATATGATTTTTTTGTATTTCCATTAATTCCTTTGAATCAATGTTGCCATTGTGACGCCACCTGCTCCACATAATGATGCGACACCTAGTTTTTTATCATGGGTTTTCAGAGCATGCAATAATGTGGTTACAATTCTCACACCCGAACAACCGGTAGGGTGACCTAATGCAATAGCACCACCATGGATATTAAGACGACTGCGATCCCAACCAACTATACTCTCATTGGCTAATATTTGTATGGCAAACGCTTCATTTACTTCTAATAAATCTATGTCATTAAGATCAAGTTGATGATCCTTAATTAGCTTCGGAATAACGACTGCCGGGCCTTCACCCATTAAATCTGGATCAACCGCTGCTTGTGCAAATCCGTTGATTTTACCCAGAATTGGCAAACCGTCTGTGGCAGCGACATCGGCGGTAGTAAGCAACATAAAGGAAGCACCGTCGGCCATGGCACAGGCATTCGCGGCAGTGACAGTTCCGTCTTTTTTGAAAACAGGTCTTAACGATGCAAGTTTTTCACGATTCACAGGATATCTAAACGTTTCATCTTTTCCGATAATAGTTTTGTCAATTTCAATGGGTACTACCTCATTTGTAAAATGTCCTGCTTCCCAAGCATGATGGGCTTTTTCTTGCGACGACGCGGCATATTCATCTTGATCCGTACGGGATATTTGATATTTTTCCACAAGATTTTCTGCAGTTTGCCCCATGCCTTGACCGATCAATGGATCGACGCTGTCTGCCCAACCATCCAATAATTCTTTGTTACCAAATTTGAATCCATCCCAGCGCACATCTTTCATCAGATATGGCATTGTACTCATACTTTCCATGCCACCAACAAGGATATACTTTGCATCACCTAATTGAAGCCGCATGGCGGCCAGTTCTAATGCCTTCATCCCTGATGGACAAGCCATATTAATCGTCGTGACAGGGACTTCCGTTGGTACTCCACCTCTCACGGAAGCTGTACGTGCAGGATTGGGGCCATTTCCGGCCTGGCGACAATTACCAATAATTACTTCATCTAGTTCAGTGCCAGTAAAATTGACCGATTTCAATAATTGACTAATAACGGGAGCGGCGAGGTCATAAACATAAGTTTTTTTAAAAGACCCACCGAATCTTCCCATAGGCGATCGCAACGCTCCGACACAAACAATCCCTGGGGTTTTCAAATGTATTGTCCCCCATCAATTTTGATGACTTCACCGGTAATGTGTCGTGCCTTGTCGCTGGCAAGGAAAACTATCAATTCAGCTACATCTTCTGGAGTTCCGATCTGCCCTAATACAATCTCGGCAATAGCCTGTTGCTTGAAATCTTCCGGCATGCTTTGAACCATCTTGGTGGCAATAAGACCTGGACAAACCACATTTACGGTTACGTTGGAACGTCCCAATTCTTTGGCAACACTTTTTGACAGTCCAATAGTTCCGGCTTTTGCAGCCGCATAGTTAGCTTGACCGAATTTACCTCGCAGTGCATTGATGGATGAAATAGTAATGATTCGTCCGGTTTTCTTTTCACGAAAAACTGGACTTGCGGCACGCATATAATTGAAAGCACCTTTCAAGTTTGTTGCAATGATTTCGTCCCAGACTTCTTCATCCATTTTCCAGATCACTTTGTCGTTATTTGCTCCGGCATTATTGACCAGAATATCGATTGATCCAAAATTCTCAACTGTTTTGTCCACAATTTCTTGGGCACGACCAAAATCTTCCACGTCTGCCTGGAAAGTCTCAATATTCCCTTTACCATTTGACAATTCTGTAACGATTGCGTCTGCGTCTGTTTTATCGCGGTAATGTGTAAACACAACGTTTGAATCTTCTCTTATGAATGCTTGTACAATGGCAGTTCCAATTCCAGTACTGCCACCCGTTACCAATGCTGTTTTCCCTCTTAATAATCCACTCATTTGATTCTTGATATTTCCCTTTTAAGCTAATATTCCCATTTTGGTGGCCGTTTTTCCAGAAAAGCCATAATACCTTCATTGGCATCCTTGGAAGCCATTAATTCAGTCGTATAAAATGTTGCCAAAGCATTGAGATGCTTACGTAATGTTAAATTAAATTGATATCGTCCTGCTTTCACTGCAAATCGTAACGACGATGCACTTTTCGGTAAAATGTTTTTTTCTACCCATGCATCCACACCCGATTTCAGGGCTTCACTATTTTCATATAGATGCGTAACTAAACCAAATTTATCTGCCGTCTCAGCATTGATACTTTTACCTGATAATAACATTTCATCCGCACGGGTTTGTCCTATTTTCATGGGTAGGATCAATGATGCCGGTGGCGCAAAAACGCCTAACAGAATCTCAGGTTGACCCAAATATGCGGATTGATCACAAAATAGAAAATTGCACATCAATGCTAATTCCGATCCACCACCCAGGCATTGCCCCGAAACGATTGCTGCAGTTGGAATCGCTAAATCCATCAATGTAAAGAATAACTGATGAAACTGTGATAACATTTGTGGAGCATTTTCTTTTGTATGCTCCGCTACACTAGCCCCAAAACTGAAATGATTCCCAGTTCCTGTAAATTGCAGAAGTTTTATCTGAGGTCGACTTTTAAAACTGTCTAGAGCTGACTGTAATTCTTCCATCATTTCTGCATCCAGAATATTTGCTTTGGGCGCATTGAGCGTAATCCGAATTACCTGTCCATCAAAATTTTCTTCTTTGATTATTTTATTCATACGAATTCTGATATTTAACTCAGATGTAAAAAACAATTGAAATCCCCACGGCCAAAGCTCGTGGATTTCTGCGTAGGTGGATACATCAAAGCCCAACCTCTCCTTTATGTAAAGCGTTCAAAAGCTTACTCACCATTTTTCTATTTATCATAAATTTTGCATATTATTTGCGTTTTAAATATGTTTTCTCATATTTTTTTTATTGCCCTTTGCGAAAGTTAAAAACTTCCGCAAAGTTGATTATTGAGAACTCTGTAACTATTTATTATTCCTTTATTGCTCATAAACATTTTTAATCAATAAGGTAATCTCTAATTTCCTTTTCAAACGATTGGTTACATTGATAATTATTGATAAAATGTTCATATTCAGAATAAGAGCCATATCTAAAATGTATAAAATCTTTATCAAAGAGCTTGCCATTCCTTTTACCAATACATTCCAAATAATTTGAAAATTTCCATTGTTCAGGTTTGGCTACGATCCCGGCAGAAGCAGGATTGGTATGAATATACCACATCAAGTGGCTTAAATATTCTTCCTTATCAATCTCAATATGTTTTGGGCGACTTTCAAATAGCGTCCCGCTCCGGTTTTGCTGTTTATTTATAGCTTGAGAATACCCAACAAATATTTTACGAAGCCATTTTGAAAGTTCTTTTTCCGTTAATTGCTGTACCAGTAAATGATAATGGTTCGGCATCAAACAATATGCAATCACGTTGGCACCACAATCTTGAAAAGACATTTTCATTTTTTTCAATAAATAATAGTAATTGTCTTCGCAGAAAAATATTTTCTCTTTATTGCAACCCCTGTTATAGATATGATAATAATGTCCTTGAATATAAGTCATTATTTCATTCTCAAAATAAACTTTGCGGAAGTTGGAAACTTTCGCAAAGCCCTGTTTTTCTGATTAAACATACTCAAATAATCCAATTTTACCTAGGTAAGATCGCTTCGATCAATTCATCATCCCAAGGATGCCCTTCAGCCAACATTTGCCGCAGTTTGATAAAATCAACTTCTCTGTTACCTTTAGGTCCCTCATTAAAAGCTCTGAATCCTGCTTTGGCTTCGGTCATCATATTTAATGCTAGCCAATCACGATTTGATTGGTGATTTTTATCCCAATGCTCCAACTTTTTCTTGCGCAAACTGTTCAGCGTCTTATTCAGGCAATCAGGCATGAGATAGAGCATCTTGGTTGCCATTGTGTTTACCGCATCATCCAATGGTGTTAAATCAATCGTTCCTTGCGCAAATAATTCTTTTCCAGCAGCAAGATCAGCACCGGATTTTCGACTGCCGTAGACCATGGCACCAGTATCATCCAGCCATTGATTTGTAACCACCAGCGGATTTCTGATAAATTGACCATCAACATTCAAAACAGGTACTGCTTGGGAAATTAGTCCAAAGTTCACTGATTCATAGGCACCCCACATTTCACAGAGTGTGCCGCTTTGCATTGCACGTTCAATACCAACAAAAAGGTGAAGGAAGTCGGTGCTGCCACCATCGGGCGCACTTCCGTGGCGAGGTCCAGCTTGACCGAATACTACTAAGTCACTGGAAACGGAAAAATCGCAAGCCATGCCGATTTCCTGTCCACCAGCAATACGCATACCATTTACCCGACAAATCACTGGTTTATCACAATGCAAAATTGCAGTGATCATATCGTTAAAGAGGCGCATATATTGTTTGTATTCCAATGGACGACCGGAATAATATTCAGCGTATTCTTTGGTATTTCCTCCAGTACAAAAAGCTTTTTCGCCGACTGCAGTGAAAATGACCGCAACAACCTGCCTATCCATGGATGCCTGACGGAACGCGAAGATAATTTCTTTAACAGCAGACGTTGTATATGAATTGTATTGTTTTGGATTATTAATAAAAATCCAGGCATTGAAAAGTCCATCAACTGCCTGACAATTCTTATCCAGACATGGACGGCGCTCAAATATTATTTCTTTATATTCAATCGGTACTAATGTATGGTCCACCAAATGTTCTGACATGGTTTTCCCCCTGTTAATTTGTTTTATCGAAATCAGGAACCAAAACGGTTCGTTTCGACAATTTGTGATGTAACATATCCTGAAATACTTCATTGATCGTCGACATGGGTTGAATTTCAGTATATGGTTTAAGTTTCAGTTCACCGTTGGCGATTAATTCCAATACGTCGAGATAGAGTTCCGGTTTGCAACCCCAGGTTCCAATAACTTGGGCATCAAAAGCCATTAAATTGCTTAATCGTATTTCAAGTTTATCTAATGTGAATCCCACGATGGATAGTGTTCCTGCAATTCCTAACAAGGCATAGGCTAATTCCTGCCCCGCTTTAGTTCCAGACATTTCATAAATTTTCCAACCAACTGGTGATGCTCCTGATTCACGACATTTTTGTTTTACGTGTTGTTTGACTTCCTTAATGGTAAGTCCTTTGGAATTCAATGTAGATGATATCCCGATTTCCGATAGTTGATCCAGGCGATCCTGTGATATATCTATTGCAAGTACATTACCGCCAAATATTTTTGCAAGTTGTGCGGCATAGATACCAACGCCACCAACACCAATGATTATTGCATAATCTCCAGCTTTAAGACCGCTTTTCACCATAACCTGGTAAGGTGTTGAAATGGCGTCTGCAATGACGGATAGCTCCGATAGAGAATGATTTTTTAATACATTGTCTGGTACTGGAATCAAGAACCGAGCTGGAACGACAACATGACTAGCGAATCCACCATTAAAATCGTTGCCGGGCATTTTTTGATTTTGACAAATATTGCTGTGATCATTTTGACACAATTCACATTCCCCGCATGGTAATACTGCAGGCACGATGACCGCCTTACCATGAAGTTCTTGTGGACCTTTAATGACAGTTCCACTGATTTCATGACCAAGTACCAACGGTAATTTGTGCCGCGTGGGAACGCCATGATGCCAAAAGCTTAGATCTGTATGACATACCCCGCAACCAGCAACTTCGACTAATGCTTCGTCACTGCGGATTTCTTGTTCAGGTAAGTTGACCCGTTCGAATGGTTGATCAACTGCGGTCATTGTGTAGGCCAAATATTGATTCATATTCGCAAGCTCACTTTCGTGATTCCTGAGAATCACTTTTTCGTGCCAACAAGGCGGCACCTAATGCTACAGCATATAATGGATGTGACGCAACCTGTGCCTCAACTCCCAATTTTGATTCTATTAACTGTTTAAGAAAAGGATGGTGCGTTATTACTCCCCCGCACAAAAATATCGGCAATCCATGGGGAATGGGTAACTTGCAGACACGATCTGTAATGGATAAATATATACCCATGGCAATATCTTCTATGGGAACACCATCAAAAATCCAACCAAGAATTTCCGTTTTAGCAAATACTGTGCAAAAACTATTAATTGTTCGGTTAGCATTGGATGCCTGGGCTAAATCACTCATTTCACCGATTTCCAATTCTGCCTTTTCTGCAATCTCTGTAATAAATGCACCTGTTCCCGCAGAACATTTATCATTCATGTGAAAATGAATTACCTCACCCTGTGAACCACTTTCAATTACTTTAATATCCTCACCACCAATATCGATAATACATTTATGGACAGGATTCGATTGAGATACACCAACGGATGCACAAATAATTTCAGTTTTTTGGATGTCAGATTTTTGACTATTGCGACCATATCCGCTTGTACAGGTTTTTTGAATAGAATAATTTTTGTGCATTAAATCAACTGCCATATTAAATCGTTCACGACGACGACCGAATGTGGGTAATACCTGGGAGTTGACTACGTCTCCGTCATCATTGATGACTGCGAATTTGGTATAGGATGAACCTAGATCAATCCCTAAATAATGTGGCTGTTTTTGAAAATCCAAAAGAATTTATTCCGGCGAATATTCCAACATATGAACCAATGCAGTTACCGATTGATTTAAGGGTGTTGGCAAATAATGCTTTTTCCCATAATCGACGATTTTTCCATTAAGCCAATCGATTTCAGTCCGTCGACCGTTTTCCAGATCCGTTAGCATGGAAGGACGATGATGACCAGCATTTTTAAGATAACGGATACAAAATCGCCTAAACTTCTTACCCAAATCGATACTTTCCATCTCAGCGACGCGCACAGACTCGTCGATAATTGCTTCAACCAATTCCAGTGTTTGGGGGAAATCCATAACGTCTTTCATCGTTCGTCTGGTAATGGAACAAATCGCACTTAACGCAGCATTTAGAATAGCCTTTTCCCAAACATAGTCTTGAATGTCTTCAGGGATTTCAGACTCTAGACCACTTAAGTTGAATAACGCACATAGTTGTTTAGCCATATCTTCACCAAGGGGTAATAAGGCTGCTATATAGTTAGGCGGATTAAAAAAGCTTACGTGGGCTGTATTTTTATTACTCATATTTCCGGCATAATTAATTACCATCCGCAATACACGTTCTTCGCCAAATACACTTGAGGGTATTGTTTCATTATCGATACCATTTTGAGCACACAATATAAAAAATTTACTATCATCTATTTCTTTCAGATGATTAACCACGTGTGTCAGACTGGGGGCTTTCGTGGCAATTATCACAATATCAATGTCATACATTGCTAATTCCTGTATTGAATAGCAAACTTCCGCATGTTCTATAGACTTGGTTATAGCATGTTTTAAATGGATTCCTGATTTCTTCATTTTATCCACTTTTTGCGGATCAATATCACAACATTTTACGTCAGCCCCGGCTTCAATTAGATGGACTGCCAACGTACTCCCCACGGGACCCATTCCTATTATCCCGATACAAAGTTGGTCGATCTTATTTTCTACCACTCGAAGCCTCCTAAATTTTATATTAAAGTAATAATGGTTTTTTTTCCTTCAACTGCTCAATAAATGTCTCAATTTTTGTTTTTGATTGCCCATCTGAAAAGAAGCGTAGATCATTAAGATCACCATCAATTGCAAGGGTATCAATTCCCATCTCATCGCGCACACGCTGTGGGAGACCAAAACGACTATTTGTATTATTGAAACACGTTTTCGAATCATGGAAAATGACACCGTCTACTGCGAAATCAGTAAGTTGTTTTTTAACCAATGCTAATTTCGCATTTTCCCCACGATTAATAAATATTTTGGTATACGCGGATGCCATGGAATCAATTGGATTCCGGGAATTAAAATCATCAAAAATCCAACTATTGCAATAAGTAGATGATACAACCGCTGCGCCATTTTCTGCGAATAGATCGCTTAATGAACGTAATCGACCCCAAATAGGCATACCTTCCCAATAAATACGCACTTTTTCATTTGGTACTGCTGCAAATCCGGTTTTTAGTCGGCTCTTCAATTCGACTAATAATTGATTGTAGAAATCAACACATTCACTGGTACCACGCAGAATGACAATGGGTGCCATGAGGATACAACTATCAAAAAAAGTAAGCGGAGCAGGATGTTGTCGGGCAGTTTCCAAAACGTTTTGCCACAATTGTGTCCCGGTTTTACTGAGATCTAAAACATGCTTTAATTGATCCATATCCATTGTTTTTCCAATGATTTTTTCGCCAAGATCAATTAGGTTTTGAAATTGTTGACTCACATGTTCAATATCCGCTTTAGTCACTTTTTCCAAATGGCGAGGCGGATACACACCCAAAACGGGACAGTCAAATTCACGTCCAAAATAACTAAACCAATCTGCGACTTCACGACATTGATTTGTATTAAATACTATTAAATCTGGTTTAGGTATAGCCGGGAGTCCATACGCTTTTGTCAGTGGTGTCTCACCCATTAGCCAGGCGCCAATATCTGCGGTTAAATACGAACAAACATCACTGTGATAACCAAACTGATGAGCTTTGGGAATATAGCGCTGAGCTGTACGACTGGCTCCTAAAAGTGCACCATGGTTTTCAGGAAAATAAACCTGAAATCCCAATGCACGTAAGATTTCTGCGGGTCCTGCGCTGGTACACCAAGCTATGGGACCATTCAGGTTTGAAAAATAATTTTTGAGTAGGGATTTAAGTTTTATCTGTGATTCTAATTGTGGCATGTTCATCCCAGATGAATTACGTACACTTTTTCTGGTAGTGGTTTTTTATCATCATATAGATGTTCAATATTTGCCTCAAAGACGTCCCCCACCACATTGGGTGCAAGTTTCATAGAAGGTGTTAATTCTTCTTTTTCAATACTGAGTTCATAATCAATGAGCATTGCTGATTTAATCCGGTAATATTTAAAATCCATCAAATCGTTGGATTTTTTCAAACATCTTTTCAAACAATTTGCCAAATCTCCAATCGAGTTGGGACAATCGCAACCTATTTTTTGTTTTGATTCTTCAAGTGCTTTTGAAAATATACTTTTATTGGGAAATAGTAGTGCCACAGGATAATCATGATTTTTCCCCGTAACATAAGCATGGGCTAGATAGGCACAATCTTTTACTACCAAATTTTCAATTTTAGTTGGTACGACCTTTTTGGCATTACTCAGTTTAAAAATCCTATCTTTCCGTGAAATCAGCCGGAGACCAGCTGGAGTATATTCGCCTACATCGCCTGTGGAAAACCAGCCATCTTTTGAAAGAACTTTTTTTGTTGTTTCAGGATTTTTAAAATATCCTCGCATCACATTAGGACCCTTTACCAGAATTTCACCATCGTCTGCAAGTTTTAGTGTGACACCTGGAATTGGTTTTCCAACTACCCCTGAATTTCGTAAAACCTTGGGGTCGGTCACTGTACAACATGGAGCAGTTTCTGTCAAACCCCATCCTTCAATAACTGGAATGTTGTGTTCGAGAAATATATCTGAAATATTTTGTGGTAACGGTGCGGCGGCCGTGAAGATAAAACGCAATTCATCATGGAAAATCAACTTTTCAATTTCTCGGTCTTGTTGTATGAGAGAGGCTATTTCCTGATAAATGCGAGGAACACTGAAAAACACGGTTGGACGTACTTTTTTCCAGTTTTCCAAAATGATGTTAACATGTTTTCCGTATCCATGCTCAAGAGAAAGTACAGCACCATTGGTAATGGCAGCATATTTTTCAAAAATACCTCCAAAGCTATGATGCCATGGAAGATAGGAAAGAAATCGATCTTGATGACTCAATTTCCACAAAGTTCGCATGGCAGCTTGCTGAGAAAGAATGTTTCCATGGGTCAATTGAACACATTTTGGTTTTCCCATCGTACCAGAAGTAAACATCATCAGACATACAGTATCATGGGGAATAGTTGCACCTTGAATTTCATTTGAATCATTTGCTGAAGAGAGTAATTCTGAATAATGAATATAATTATTACGCTTTGTTTGTTCAATGGGTTCAAAATGAATAATTGCCCCATAGGACTCTGGGGATGAGATTTTTGCCAATTGTTTCGAATCGGCGACTACAACAAATTGAGGATCACAGAATTTCACCAGTGTATCAGCCCAGTTGGCTGTGTAACCGGCGAAAATGGGGACGGCAATTGCACCCATGGACATTATAGCTAACTCAATCTCCAGCATTTCTTTGCGATTGGGTGATAAAATCGCTACGCGATTTCCCTTGGAAAGTCCTCGGTTTTTCAGGTTTTGTTGTATTGCAGATATATCGTATTTGAATTGATTCCAGGATAATGGATCGTACCGATCGTTTTGGACTTCTTGATAAATTGGATGATTGCCATACAACCGGGTATTGGAATCCAACATTGTAGCAAGATTTTTTGGATAATCCGGAAGGAGCAGCTCAGTTCCAAGAATTTTAGACATTATCAGGTTTGAGTTTCCAATAATTTAAAATGTCTGAATCCGCCCCATAGCGCCGCACCAATTGCTCCAGCTGCATAACAATTTTTAACAGCAAAAATTTCCAGACCTTTATTTTTTTCATCATTCAATTCTTGAATAGTCGCCACCAGTCCTACATCCATGGCCATTCCGCCTGTTAATACAACAGGAGATTCGGCTTTAATCTTGCTCAATAGTTTAATAATTCGTCGGGCAATGGACTGATGGATACCTTTGATGATATCCTGAGTTTGAAGCCCTTGTGAAACCATATTGATTACATCTGTCTCCGCCAATACTGCACAAATTCCACTGGTTCTAACGGGATCAGTAGATTGAAGCGATAACGGTCCTACTTCATCGATAGTAACACCTAAATACCGTGTGATATTTTCCAGAAATTGACCCGAACCTGAAGCACATTGTCCCGTCATGGCATAGTTTTTTACCTGCCCCGTTGATTCCAAAGACATGACTCGACAAAAAAGCGCACCCATATCTACAACTGTTTTGGCATCAGGATGATAGTGATATGTACCGCGGGCGTGGGTTGTCATGCTATAAAAATGTCCGCGTTTACGTTCGACAAGTTCACCCTCACCAGTTGAGGCAACATAGATTAAATCTTCATATACAAGATTATGTTTTTTTAGAATATTGTCAATTATTTTCTCGATCAAAAGAGAAGGATTTCGCTTGCGAATTTTCTCATTAACAAGTTCAATTATTGCAGGATCGGCTTTGTAATCAACCAGAGCAATTTTGATGTAGCTACTTCCCACATCAATGCCAAGAGTATAATTACAATTATTTTTAACCATTTTCATGGTTATAGCGATACCATGTTTACTGAAAACAAAAATTTAGATGATTCATTAAGCCATTTATTCATTTGTTTTGCATACTCCAATAATTTCAAATTTTCCGCGTCGCGCTGAACAAAGCAGCTCCCAGAGCTCCTGTGAAAATTGAATCCGGGTGAGAATTGATTTTAATTTTACCATAATTTTCTGTAACCATCTGTGTTACATATTTTACAACCGCAGGATTTCTCGCAACGCCACCAGTGAAAGTAAATTCATCCCGAACACCGCCAGAACGAGCCAGCAAGGCGAATGCACGCTGAACAATGGCCTTATGAAGGCCAGCCAGAATATTCTCTTTACGTTCGCCTAAATTTAGTTGTTCTCGCAACTCCGCTCCTGCAAACACGGTACAAGTACTACAAATATTCGTTTCATAATCAGCCTCCATGGCGATGGGACCTAATTCGCTGACACTGATATTCATTTCATCTGCGATATATCCAAGGTATCGACCACACCCGGCGGCACAACGATCATTCATTTGGAAACTGGTAACAAATCCCTGACTGTCTACCTGAATTGCTTTTGTATCTTGGCCACCGATATCCAGAACAGTTCGTGTTTTAGGAAAATATGCATGAGCACCAAATGCGTGACATAGGATTTCTGATTTAATGTGTTTTTTCTCGAATGGGAGTAATTGGCGTCCGTAGCCTGTACCAATATAATCTTCCGGTGCTAAATCAATATTTGAAACCTCTTCCAAATATGGTAGAATACGGGAATGGTAGGTCTGCATTTCATCCGGTAGTAGGTCTAAAGCACGTATGGTAAGTTCTTCAAAATTGAAATCGATTATTTGATTTTCCACCGGTGTGATGGAGCGATCATAGATGGCCGTCATCAAGTCAAATATTGTTTTGTCAAAATCCTCGATGGCATGCAAATAGGCAACACTAAAAAGATCTCGGAAAAATTCAGAAGTCCCAGATGTTTTTCCAGTGAAAAATTTCTGTTTGATTGATTCTTCGATGTCATAAAAGATCGTCGTTAATAAATTGAGTATTTTTTTACACTGATCTTTGTTTTCAAGTTGGTTTACCTGAGTAATCATGGTTTCTGACAAATGATCAAACCGGGTTTTAAACTGTAAATATTGGAATCTATTTTCTAATATTGGAAGCACATTTTGCCATTCAATTTCTTCCGGGAAATCAATTTTCAGTCTTTGGTAAACTATCATTAGACGCGAATTGAATTCAGCTTCCATGCGGGCGATATCGGCGGCGATTTTGTAGTTAGAGCGTGTATTGGTTATTCCGCGCCCAATGATGCGATTATGCTCGTCAATAATTACCGCTTTTGACGTCGTTGAGCCTAAGTCAATTCCCAGATAGACCTTCATGATGTGATCCCTGTATAAAGGGTTCGTTGCTCAAGCATCTGAAAAAATGAATCTAAACGATTTTTAATATTTGAAAAGGAGTAATAGCGTGGATCTACCAAATCGGTTTCGATAAATCCAACTGGTATTTCGAGTCGTCGCTCCAATTCACGCATGATGACTAATTGCCCAGCGGAAAACGAATTACAACTTTTAATAGAGTTTACCAAAAAACCATTGGCTTGATATTTTGTGATCCAATTATCCAACATATCAACACGTTGCGGTAGATTACGGTTTGTGTAACAACCGAGGCAATACTCTGCTAAACTTCCCAAGGCATCTTCTGGGCTATGTCGGAAGCCTTCGTCATAAAGACCGCCAACTTTCGTGTAGGAAGAAGCAACAAAAACAGCACCCATATCATAAAATATCTTCCAAAAATTCCGGAAATGGGTCCAGTTAGGTGGGCCTTCTACTACAAGGCGAAATTTTTCTTCCTTCAGTGTGCCATCTGGCGTTATTGGACCTAATCCATTGGCAACACGGTATTCCACTTCCTTATGCAGCTCTTGATAATAATCGACACAAGCTTGGCTTCCACGAAATGCCGTAAATATTGGACCAATGTAATAAACGCCGCCAAAATAGGCATCAATGGGCGACGGTTTATTCTGTGCTGAATCAAATACTTTGACCAGTAAATCTTCTGCTTGTGCAGATAACATCATTTTGGATGCCAACTTATCGGGATCAAATTTTTTGCCGCTTACACGCTCGAATTTCGGAATAACTTCCGTCGTGAGTTGATCCTTGATATATTGCATGGCATTGGGTTCGATGCGGCCAGATTCCTGATATGGAATATGAAGCATGGCAATTTCCGCATCGGGATATAAATATTTCAGATTTTCGAACCATTTCATAAATACAAAACAACCAGTATAGCTCAGCAGAAGCAAGTCCGGTGGAGGAAGTTTTTGACCGGTTGGTCCAATATTTCCCTGGAGCATCATACCGACATCGCATTTTACGTAAGAACAAACGTCCTCAGAAAAACCATATTCTTCAGCTTCGCGTATATAATCCCCAGATTGTTTTCGCATTCCAGATTGAAGAGCATTGATTTCAGGGTAAACAGGTAGCATATCAAACGCATAAATCAGTTCAGTTAAATTGCCGGGTACAAATGTATAAACAACTTTTTTACCGGTCTCTTGAACTTGCGTCAGTTCAATAAAATGATCAGCCAGCATCTGTTTTTGCTGAAGCATGCTATTTTCTTTTTGAATCGTCATTTTACTCCCACAGCTTTATGGTGTCGGCAAACGTTCCAGCTTGTTCTTTGATCACGTGAAATTGCCCAAGATTTTCATGATATTGGAAACTGAAATGTCTGATATGATGTTTATCCATTGCCTTTTCTAATTGCGGGCGATCCAACAATGCAGGGTCGCAGAAACTGGGAGCACAAAACACCACTCCATCAGCTTTGCGATCCTTGACTTGTTCTGCCAATTGATCTCCTTTTGGCTTATCACCTTCATAAACCGTAGAAGAAAAAATACTGTGATTAATATAAGCGTCAACCAGCGCACCTATGGGGTCATCGGTATCCGTAGGAATTTCTTTGGTGATCCAATTTAAATTTAGCTGTAGATCATCTTCCACGATATAGCATCCAGCATTTTCGATTGTTTTAATCAAACCGATGGGAGGTTGTTCGCAAAACGATCCTGAGATAATGACACGAATTTTATCTTCTGGTTCAACGTCCAGTTTGTCGAGCAGTAAAAATATATTTTCTAGATAAGGATTAAAATCTTCTACGCACATTGTGTGTGCTGTGCGCTGTATTAGATAATAATCTACCGCGGAAAGCTTATGGGGAAATTCACTACGGAAATCACCTAGAAGTTTTAATAATCGTCGTTGTTCATTATAAATTGAGATGGAATGATTTAATTCATTTGTGATTACTTTTTTACCATTCAATTTTTCTAAATCAGTGCTTAATCTATTTAATTCCTGACGATAAAATTTTCCGCCGACATTTCCTTCAAAATTTTGAGGGTAATCAAGATAACGTATAAATTTTTGTTTGTTGTCCAGCATAAAAATTCCAGATAGATTGCGAATTACATCACAAATAGCCGGAAAAATGAAACCATCGAAATCATTCAAATGTCCACTTTTGGCCAGTTCAATGACTGTACGAGGCAGGTGACAAATATAAGATTGGAAATAGGCATCACCATGCACGACTGGGATTCGATCTCCAGCTCCAAAAATGCCGACGGGTAGCATATTAGCAGAGTGAATGATCTCCCTGGGAATATAAATCGGTAAAAATCCTATAATATGCCTGGTTGAATTTTGTTTTTTCCAATTGCTGGCATAAGAAAAAGAAATATCTTCAAATAGGGTACGTGCATGTTGGATGGCTTCTGAAAAATTGTCAAACTTCATTTGAATTTCTCACAATTGCGTTAGACCAAATACGATCCAGAGTTTGACGGAATATCATGAGCTCATCAGCTGAAAGACCGTTCACTAAATCTTCATCTGCTTTTTGTGCCAATTGGTCGATGTTAGACAATAATTCGTGTCCTTTTGTAGTAAGATGTAAGGTGATCACTCGACGATCATTGGACGTTCGTTTACGTTTGACAAGACCATCTCGTTCCAAACGATCTGCTAAACCTGTAATTGCGGGTTTATCAAGAAATACATTATTACCGACTTCTGATAATGATAATCCATCATCTTTTGCTAGCGCACTTAAGACGGTATGCTGAGAAGATGTGATTTTATATTCAACTAATTTAGCATCCAGCATTTTTTTCATGCTACGTGCCGTTCGAACGACTAAAAAACCAGTACTTTGCTCAATTGATGTCATTGAATTCCAATTCTTGGTTCGCCAGATTATCAAGTATAGTTCACATGCAAATTATTTGTATGTGAACTATATATCAACTAATAAATATCATACAAAGGCTTTTTATGGTTCGTGAGTTCAGGTTCTTTTTATTTCATCTAGAAAAGTATATTAAACAGAAAGTGAACCTCTAGCAGAAAATTGTGCGTTTATCTATAAAGTGTAATTAATACTTAATTAGAGATGTCGTTAAGGGGATAATAACAAATAAACTTTTTGACTACTTTTTGAGCACATAATTGTCAATTATTACAAAGCAGCTAACAAGATTGGGATACGAAGTGTATCCTGAACTCCGCAAAAATTGTTGGCTGCTTTTATTTTGGCATCCATCTCAAACCAAATGAAAGAGAAGATTGTGAGAGATTGGATCCTTCAATGGCCACAACTATGGGGCTTCCCCAGGCAATGTTTCCTCCAATGGTATCCGTAAACTGTATTTCCGTATTAAGATTACCAAAAAGAAACCATCCTTTATCGGTTTCATTAATATGTCCATCATTTCGATAGGTTACTTGGATGGATGGAATCACACGCTTTGTTCGAAACCGTTGATCGCGTTGAAAAATAGAAAATTGGAATACGCGATTTTTCAAAATATATCCATCATGAAATGGTAAATCCACCATAGCCTGCACACCAACGACATAAGCATTTTTCATCGTTCGCCAACGATCCAGGGCAAATCGATGAATAACATTTGTATGACTTAACAATCTATCATTTATACTCTCATCAATTTGTGTGGATTGTTTGGGGATGACAAACCCACTTGTGAAAAATGTGGATTGTGAACCTAATATATTTCTCTGAGGATTCCATTTTAACATGAATCCAAATTCGCCTGGATTCCATTCGCTCCCATCGCGTATCAATGGTAACGTAGCTAGAATTTGCAGGGATGGCAATACGCCAATGGCAGTTGAAATGGCAAATGTTTCTTGAGTGATCTGTCTGTTAACATTTTGGTGTTCAAGCATCTTTAGTCGCGTGGATGAACGACTGTATCCTGAAATGAATAGTATATCTCCAGGACCAAGAGCTGTGGAATGCTCAGATTCTGATAAATTGAGAGAAATATTTCCTGATGGAACTGCTGAGGAGAATTTGTTCCCTCCCACGGAGGGTGGAGGCGGTATTCAGGTAGAGCATTGACCATGAATCCATCCTGAAATGAGTAGACCAATTGTGAAGCAATAAATCTTATTCATATTCGAAGAATAGGAGCGTCGGAGAATATGTTATGTTCGTCTATCCCAATGCATTTCAATACATCCTTCGGTACGCCAATATCGGCTAAATATAAATCGCCAATCACTTTCTGTGCTTCCGGTGTAACCAGTCCAATTTTTGGTAAAGCCAAGGTCATTGTGGCATCGGAATGAATACAGGAATCCGTATCATAATTCCCACTGGTTGTATCCAACCCGCTGGGGGCGTCTAATGAAATCACAACTGTCGACTCTGTTGCGTTAATCCATTGGATGATTTTTTTCATATCGGATCGTGGTTTTCCCATTAAACCATATCCGATCATGGCATCCAGAATTAGGCGATTCTCTAATTCAGCATAATCAAAATCTTCAATCTGAAGGCACGAAACAGAATCCATTTTTTGGAGGGTTTTCCAACGTTTTTCTACTATCGGCTTAAGGCGCTTGGGATTCCCAATCAGACACACAGAAACATCATGTTCGCGATTTGCGAGATGGCGTGCTGCCGTCATTCCTCCACCGCCATTGTGTCCTGTTCCAGCAAAAACCAAAATTGGAATTTTATTACTGGTGCTAAAATGTTCTGATAAATCTGCCAAATTCCTACCAGCCATTTCCATCATTTGTGGTAGACTAATGTGAAATTCTTCGATCATCAGTCGAGCCACTTCTATCATTTCTTTAGTTGTAATGGCAGGAATGGCGGCCTTTGCCTTTGGAATGTCATATTTCATGGTGGTTAAACTAAGTAAAACTAAGAATAATTTATTGTCAGAAACCTGACATGAAGACGATTCTTAAGTAGGAAATATCAATCGAATTTCGGTGCCTTTGTTCGGCGTACTGATAATTTCTAATGAGCCGTTATGTGCTTCCATGATGGTTTTTACCAAACTCAATCCTAAACCAAATCCGCCTGTTTCGCGTGATCTTGATTTATCAACTCTATAAAAAGGTTCAGTCAAAAATGGAATTTCCTTCTCCGGTATTCCGGGTCCAAAATCGTGTACAATGACAATCACATTCCCTCCTGCCGACCGACAAGTAACCTGAACAGGTTTATCCGCGTTTTCCGAATATTTTACTGCATTTTCTATAATATTTTTTATAGCTATTTGAACACGGTTTGCATCAACCATTAACATTACAGAGTCGTCATGAAAATCCATGTGGATTTTTTTTGTTGAAATATTCAGGGCTTCTATCGTCGATTGAATTAGGGCGATAATATTTTCTTCGCGTCGCTTAAGACTACCATGTTGACTCTGAATCCGTTCTGATTCCAATATCTCTGTAATCATGGTTTCCATTTCATAAATATCATCTTCAATAGATTCTTTAGCTTCCGTTTTTTCCACGGCCTCCAAGGCTAGCTTGGTTCTAGTTAATGGAGTACGCAGTTCATGACTAACATTATGCAACAGTTGTCGTTGTGCTTCTAACATTTGTCGAATTCTAGCCGTCATTTGATTAAACGATTTGGATAACCTTCCCAGCTCATCATCACCGCGTACAGGAATTGAAATCTCTAAGTTTTTATTGGAAATTTCCTCCACACCAATTGTTAACCATTTTATGGGTCTTAAAACCCATTTAATGCTATGATATGCCAGCGCTAATATGAGAGATAGTGCAGCAATTAGACCAAAAATTATTATTATTTGATCGGGGGAATGTTTATTTAGAATTCCGTATACAACCGTTTGATGAGGTTGTTTTAATTCATAATAAATATTACCATGCATAAAAATCGGGTTTTTCTTTCGATGATGCTTTTTAATTGCAGGATAGTGCTGAAAAAATCGTTGATTCGTTTCCCAGACACCCGAATTATTACGGACAAGAATTTCCAAATTCAGCTTATCTGATAATTGTCGAATTTTTACTGTATCAGCGCGTGATTCAAATTCATCGGATACCAATAAAGCATAATTTTCTATGTTTGTTCGGAAAGTTTCCGTAGTGGATTGTCGCATAATATTGGCCCAGAAAAATCCGACGGTCGCATTGATGAGTATACCCGTAAATATCAAAATCAGAATGAGCTTACCAAAAATGGATTTGCGTTTCATCTTACCGCGATGCCGTCTACTCATTATCTTCTCCAACAAACATGTATCCTGCTCCCCATACTGTCTTTATATACCTTGGCTTTTTTGGATCGTCCTTCAATTTTTGTCTTAGTCGACTGATAAGGACATCAATGGAACGATTAAAGGCTTCCCATTCAATACCACGTAGGTTATCCATAATTTGATCACGACTTAAGACAACACCTGAGTTTTTTATAAAAAAAGATAGTATTTCGAATTCGGCTGTTGTTAAATCTAGGCGATTATCTCCAAGGAATGCTTCATACTTCTGGATATTTATTTTGAGTTCTCCAGATTGATACAATTCCTGCATGATTTTTCCGGATTGACGACGAAAGATAGCACGAATCCGCGCCACTAATTCTCTTGGTTCGAATGGCTTAGGAAGATAGTCGTCTGCTCCAATTTCTAGCCCAAGTATCCGATCCATGGTATCTCCACGAGCCGTTAACATGAGAACTGGCAAATCTGATGTTTTCCTTATAACACGTAGAACCTCATAACCATCCATTTCCGGGAGCATGACATCCAGAATAATCAAATCTGGCTTAAAAACATCTAGTGCCCTAAGACCTTCCCGTGGATGAATTGCGGAATGAATCTTAAAGTTATAATCGGATAAAAAATCGATCAGAAGCTTATTCAGCTTCCGATCGTCATCAATTATGAGTATTCGTTTCTGCATATTTATGGAGGGACACCCCAAAACATGGAGTGTCCCAAGTGATATTTATCCGCAACATTTACCGTGGCGTGAGCCATATTTTTCAATATGTACTGCCAATTTTTTACGTTGCTCTGGAGTTAATATACGATGGAATTCAGCAAATGCATCCACCACTTTATAACGCATGGAATTCACTGTTGACGCTTTTTCATCCATTTGATTATTTAATGCATTCACGTCAACATTCTCTTTACCAAGCTGCAATATGATTTCTTTATGCATCTCATCCTTCATTGTTTTCATATCACCATGATTTGAAGCCAGATCGTCAAGAATAGATTTAACTTGGGTTTTTTGGGTGTCAGTCAAATCTAATTTCTTACCCATTATCTTCACAATTTTCGGGATGTGCTTTTCTGGGTTTCTAACACAATGTCCCTTTTTATGACGAAGATGACCACAACCAGTTACGGCCATGAGGATAAAGATTCCTGCTAGTACAATTAGAATAATTTTCATTATTGTTTCCTTTCATTTTGTTTTCAATTTCCGATGAAAGATTAAACAGATAGATGTGAACCAATTATTTCATGATTGTAACAAATTGTAAACCAAATAGCCTAATTATTCGGATATAGTACAAAAAGGGATGATTCTTAATCTTAGTCGATAAATAATTCTAATATAACTCGAGACAAAATCATGGTGCTCTTACTCTATTACAATTTCATCGGCAAAAACCCAGGCTTTATTACCACTTCCCTTATGCCAGTCCGGGCATTTTTCAATATTTTCACCAATAACTTTAATATATCGCGCAGACATTGATTCCCCGTCATAAGTATAAGAACTTATTTTATCATTTTCCGTATCCTCAGATAAGGTGTTCTCATATTCCTTGATGGTAATGAATTCCTTCCCATCAATGGACACAGAGATAGTAACAGATATAGGTTGAAAAATCCATGAACTAATACGTGATAAAAAACGTACTGATATTTTCGAAATTTCCATTTCATTTTCTAAATCCACAATAGCTTCCATATTAAACCCTTGAAATCCTTGCCATTTTTCATCATTAAAATAATCTGATCCTTTTATTCCATTGATGAGGCTATAATTACCATCTGCCGAATATTTTTTATGATAAGGAAACGTATAAGAAACTGGTTTTCCCAATCCTTTGTGGATAATAATATGCTCATCCGTAGTTCGATCTGTCAGACCTTTGTTGATTACCTGCCCTGCTCGAACAAATGATGATGAATCAATGGCAAATGGTTTGGTATATGTATTTGATACCGTTGTGGGCGGGGATCCGTCTATAGTGTATTTGATATTTGGAGAAAATTGTTCTGATTCAAGACGGACAATCACTTTACCTAATTTCTTATCAAAGCGTGGTTTTATAACGACGTCATACGATCCCAGGGAATAATTATGACCAGCTCCATCCAGTCGATCAAAAAATGATTGAATCCGTCGAGTAAAACTTCCCCAGTTGCGATGTGATTGGGGTGACCAAACAACCTCCGCCAAAGCAGTCATTCGAGGAACCGCCATATATTCAACATGATCGTATGTGTGCATGTATTCCGTCCACAGATTCCCCTGAGCTCCAAGTATATGTTTTGCTTCTGAAGAATTCAATTCATCGGGGATGGGTTCGTAACTATACACTTTTTTCAATGTAGTATAGCCACCAATCGCCAATGGTTCGTTGGCAGGATTTGCTTGATAGTAGTCAAAATAGCAATGGGAAACTGGGGACATTACTGCATCATGACCCGCTTTGGCTGCTTCTATTCCCCCTTCTTCTCCTCGCCATGACATCACAGTTGCATTAGGCGATAAACCACCTTCTAATATCTCATCCCATCCAATGAGTTTTCGATTATTTGCATTCAGATATTTTTCGATTCGTTGTAAAAAGTAACTTTGCAATTCCGCTTCATCTTTGAGTCCTTCATTTTTTATTCGCACCTGACAATCATCGCAACGTTCCCACTCCTGTTTAAAGGCCTCATCACCACCAATATGGATAAACTCAGATGGAAACAGCTCCATGACCTCTAAAAGTACATCTTCGAGGAATTCAAATACTTCTTCCTTGCCAGCACAATAAATATCAGTGATGGGCCAGACGCTACCCGGTGGCACTGTAAATGGTCCGCCAGTACACGAAAGTTCAGGATAAGCTGCCAATGCACAGGTAACGTGAGCTGGCATTTCAATTTCCGGGATAACGGTGATATAACGGTCTTTGGCATATTTCACAACCTCACGGATATCTTCCTGAGAATAGAATCCACCATAAGTTGCTTTTTCATCAGGTTGTTGAAGTTTTCGATAACGCCATTCCAATTCATCTTCACGATCTACTCGCCAGGCACCAACTTCAGTTAATTTGGGGAATTTCTTTATTTCTATTCGCCAACCTTGATCGTCAATGAGATGCCAATGAAAGATATTCATTTTGTGCATAGCGATGAGATCAATGTATCGCATCACTTCTTCTTTTGACCGGAAATGCCGACTCACATCTAAATGCATACCACGCCAACCGAATCGAGGTTGATCAATGATTTCCATTGTGCGGAGTGGAACTGGAAATTCCAATTGAGATGAATTTTCAATTTCTATCGGTAACAATTGTCGCAAAGATTGGATTCCGTAAAATAATCCGTTTGATGAATTCGCGCTAATTTCAATCCTGTTGGAGTTTATGCTGAGAATATACCCTTCTTCTCCAATATCTTCTTTGGTTTCCAGCTTTAGAATTATATCTGCGCCAACATCTGTGCTTGTGGTCCAGGTTAGGGTGAATCCGTTTGTCTGGTTTAATACTTTCTCCAATGCGTGTACAACCGGTTTATTGGATTTGGATGAAGGGGTAAAAATCGTTAAATCTGTCTTCAGAAAAAATGTGTCAGCATTTACTTTCACAAACTTAGGAGCAGGTATAATTCCTGCAATATCTATGTCTTTCATATCTTGCTCACAACTTTTTGGTATTAGGGCTAAAACAATGAATGTTATTGCAAATATCTTTATCATAATCGTTTACCACGCAATTTGTTTTCTATCTTTAAAAAATACACCGGAAGAACTACCATCTGGTAATGTAGCAAGCCAAACAGCAGTATCTGCTCCCTCTTCGACAGATCGAGTTGCATTTTCTCCACCCATGTCTGTACGCACCCAACCTGGAGCCATTGTGTTTATCAGGACATTCGATCCTTGAAGTTCCGATGAAAATATTTTGGTTAAAGCGTTAAGAGCGGTTTTAGATACTCTATAACCCGGGTATCCTGACCCCATTTCATCTAACTGTCCCATACCGCTGGAGATATTCACTATCCGTCCATATTTATTCCGTTTCATGGATGGTATAAACAATTGGCATAAACGAAATGGTCCATATACATTTGTTTCCATGGATGTCCGAATCATATCAACTGGCGCGTCCAAGGATGACCCCGGTGGATCAAGTAGAACCCCTGCATTATTTACTAATACGTCAAGTTTGCCTTCTTTTTGTAAAATGGTATCTTTGGCAGCATCCATGGTGGTTTCGTCGGTAACATCAAGATGAATGAAATGAACATCGACTTTTGCTTTTACCAATTTTTCAACAACGGCCGTTCCTATTTTGGCATCCCTGGCACCAAGATAAACTCGAAACTCTTTTGATGCCAATTGTCGACATATTTCCAGTCCAATTCCCCGATTACCGCCTGTGACAAGTGCGATACGTTTATCTGACATATGATTACTTCCTTTGAAAACAACCTGAAAATATACTGCAATTTTGATAATGATCGCCCCTGGATGCACTTTATTATGGATTTGTATTATATTTCATGTGGATAAATAATAAAAGGAGATCGGTATGGGACGTGTCGTTCATTTTGAAATTGCTGCAGATGATATGGAGCGGGCTGTAAAATTTTACAAAGAAGTATTTGGTTGGGATATTAAAAAATGGGGTGGGCCAATAGATTATTGGTTGACGACAACTGGTGATGACGATACACCTGGAATTAACGGTGGAATTTTACCCCGAGATCCAAATTATCCCGGCGTAATGAATACAATTGCCGTGGAATCAGTAGATAAAGCGGTTGCTGTAATTGAAAAAAATGGCGGAAATATTATTGCTCCAAAGGCACCTGTACCTGGAGTTGGTTGGTTTGCATATTTTGCCGATACAGAAGGAAATGTGCAAGGTATCATGGAGGATGATCCAGAAGCAAAATGAATATACTGGTTTAATAGACAATTCAATCTTCCAATATTCCGATTCCCTAAAACTCCATTTCGGCTTAACTTTCGCCCTCAATTTTTAATCGAGATAGTAATATTGAATCCCATCCTAGCATGGATCATTTTTCCATCCTGAATTAATAAACATTTTTCAAATACTCTAGAGGAGAACCATGGTTATTCAAGACAATAGCGTTGTATCTATTCATTATACATTAACCGACGATGCGGGGAATCAATTGGATTCTTCTACCGATCGCGAACCACTAAAATATATACAAGGCGGAAAAAATGTAATATCCGGGCTTGAAAATGCACTTACCGGAAAATCTGTCGGTGAAAAATTAAAAGTATCGGTCCAACCCGAAGATGGCTATGGTATTATTGACCATGATAAAATTCAGGAATTACCACTTTCAGCATTCGAAGGTATTGACAAAGTTGAACCTGGAATGCAATTTCAAGGTCAAGATCCAAAAGGCAATGTGCAGAACATAATCGTCATGGATGTCACCGATAAAAAAGTCACTGTTGACGCGAATCATCCATTAGCCGGAAAAGTGTTACACTTTGATGTTTCTATCGAAGAAATTCGCGAAGCTACAGAGGAAGAAATCAGCCATGGGCATGTACATTAGAACCCAGTAAATATTATAAACATACTAAACCCCGATAGATTTTATTGGGGTTTTTTATTATCCAAAATATTATCTCTCAATACTTTTCGACGACGATTATCAATTGTGTCAACCGCGCGTACTGCATATTCCTGAGCAGTATAAATTTGTTTCATAACTGGTTCATCCTCACGTTTTACAGCATCTCCCACAACGAAAAAATTATGAACCGATGACTCAGATTTATGGTTGATCCAAATATGGCGTTTTTCATCCGGTAATCCTTCATCCATAAGTCTTGCCCCAACTTGTCTGGCTAAGTCATTATAGACTCGAAACAAGCCCAATGAAACCAATGCGAATCGCACAAGAATATCATCTCTTGTATCAAAGGAGAATCCGTGTAGTTGCTTTGCGCCGTCACTTATAATATCAGTAATCGGATTTTCTACTATTTCAATGTCATAATGATGTAATAGAGTCCGTCGTTCTTCGGAAATATCAATTGGCTTTCCATTCGCCAAAATATATCCTTTGACCCCAAATCGTTCATGAAGCATCATGGCTAATTCTGCTGCAATATTTGAATATCCAATTATGGCAACAACTTCATCGCGGGTTAAATGGCCTTCACATCGGATACAGTACAACACTTGTTCGCGGTTGGCAAAGGGATATATCCACTTTTCACTCTCGACCGGGTTTCCGGTTTTATCCGGTTTTATAATGAAGGGTTGCTCGTCCATGACTCCCGTGGCAAGTACTACTGATTCTGAATTGTAGTTGTTATCTGGTGATTTCAGTAAAAAATTATCATCTATTTTTTCGATCGAGGATATTTCCTCTTCGATAATCCTAACATTAGGATATCCAGCCTGGATACGCTCAACTGTATTTTTTATGATTAAACGGTTGTTTATATCGAAGTGTGATTTCTCTACTATTTCAGCTGCCTCACCCAGTTTATTCTTTTTGAGAACTTTTGTCACCTGATCTTTTACAATTCCATCATGGAGGCCAATCATATTATCAACATTAGCAACCCATTGTGATCGACTGCGTTTGCGCGTTTGCTTGCTTCCTAAAAACCAAATAGTATCTAATCCATTTTGAGCCGCTCGTAATGCCGAAGCAGATCCGGCAATTCCGCCACCAATGATGGCTATACTATAATTGTTCACGGTGTTCTCCATTACCATTTTTTATAAACTTCTGTATTCGTCGAATAGGAATATGATCACCTATATGATGCCCATAATGGGTGTGGGTTATAATCCCTTCTTCATTAATTAGAAAATCCGCTGGGATAATGGCTTTATCCCCTTCCATTTTTCCAGGGAAAAACCCATGGAGCATTGATTTCATGATAGGTAAGCCACCTTTGATAAATTTCCACCATGAAGATTCAACGCCATATAATTTATACAAATTCCTATCAGGATCAGCAATGATGGAAAATGGTTTTGGTTCTTTTCCAACTCTTTGATTGATACTATCCGTATCAGATTCAAACACACTAATCATTGTAAATCCATCGTTCTGCCACTCGTCATACTCTTTCAATAATTCATGGACACGAAAGTTGCACAGTGGGCACCCTGCATATCGATAAAATGATAACATCCATTTTTTCCCTGATAATGATTTGACAGAAATCGGATTTCCATTCACATCTTTTGCAGAAAAATCTCTGACCTGTTCACCTGGTTTTAATCGCATAGCAATTCCTCCTTCAAGTGGTTTTGTAAACCCTTCACCCAAGCAGCTAATTGCTGTTTCTCTCCTCGATTTGATTTCTCTAATTCTGACAATATTGCCCAAAGATCGCAACTTTGATCTACATCATACATAGACTGTAACTCTGTCCATTTCCCGTGAGCAATCAATTCCCTTTTTAAAATACTCAACGTGTTTTCAACGCTATACGGAATAGACGTCCAAAATGATTTTGGCAATTCTTTTTTTCCCCCGAATAGATAGAACCCGCCATCTAATGCGGGACCAATTACATAGGATGAATCTTCCTTTAACCTATTTATAGATTCCCAAAAAACATCTTGTGATAATTGAGGTGAATCTGCGCCCATCAATAAAACGGCATCATGGTTTTGCATCAATTTATCATACACTTTATGCAACCGCTCACCTAAATCTCCATTGCCCTGCGAAATTGTTAAAAAGCCTTTCCACCATGGATGTGTTAGACCTTCCGCTTCAGCTATAGCCCAATATACATGGAAGGAGTCATCACCCTCTGTGACATTTCGCAACTCTGATTGGATACATTTCACACTTAGAGCGTAAAATGCATTGGCTTTATCCTGCCCAATTCCAGCCGCCAATCGCGTTTTTAGTGGGGTTAATCCTGGTGTTTTAACAAACACCGCAATTGCTGTTTTCAAAGCACACCACGACTTTTCAGAAAAATAATAACTTCTGGCATTGCCTGTTTAATCCACATTTTCTGATATTTAATCATCAGTTTTATTCGTCCATATTCCCGGTATTTTCTAGGACTAGATTCTAAATAATTTGAAATGCAATTTAGTTTTATCCCTCTTTGTCGCAGTTTCCAAATAAAAATATGGTCTTCACCGTAATCCACTGTGACTGGATATCCACCACTATCAAAAAATATATCCTTATTTATTAAAAATCCCTGATCACCAAAAGGAACACCAAATATTCGTGAACGTAATCGAATTCCCCATTCATTAATTCGAAATTGTCTTCCTTCTTCGACAGTATACTTCAAATTGAAGTATGATAATTTATCAGGAGCATTATATATTGCTTTTTTTAAACCTAAGAATGACTCCTTCATTATTCTGGAGTCTGCATGGATAAACCACAAATATTTCCGATTTGCAGCCTTCGCACCTTCATTAAGTTGGTTCGCCCGACCTTGTGATGCACTAATACACTTAACATTATCGACGGTTTTTTCTGAACCTTTAGCAAAAACGCAAATAATCTCAGACTTTCCAAAAAGGGGCGTTAAATCTTTTAATAAATAGACATGCTCGTGTTCATCTGGACCAACAGGTATTATTATGGATAATTCTTCCCAGTTCATATATAATAATAGATTATCTTCGTAAAGAGATAAAGAATAATATGCTTCGTACTATTTTTTCAACACGTTAAGAAGTGACTTGTTCGTTTCTGATAGAGTCACTTCTGATGTCAATACGGCCGATGATAAACTGGTTCTACAACTGCATTTTGTACTGGGTAACGGATGCTTCAAAACATCCAATAATAGTGCCTTTGCATTTACAATACTTGCTCCATACCACTTGAAGATTTCCTGAACAGAAACATAGTATTCAGGATCATCCATCCAGCAATCATAATCGGTTACAATTGCCAAAGTAGCATAACACATTTGGGCCTCCCTAGCTAAAAATGCTTCCGGAACATTTGTCATCCCAACCACATCTGCTTTTACGGCATTGCGTAAAAAATTGCTTTCCGCTTTCGTTCCCAAACGAGGACCTTCAACACAAGCATATGTTTTCCCCGTGTGAATTGGATGTCCCAACCTGACACCTGCTTCTGATAGGGCTTGCGTTAAACATAAACATGTTGGTTCTGCGGTTGAAACATGAGCTGCAATTCCATTTCCAAAAAATGTTTTATCTCGTTTTCCCATCGTCCAGTCGAAATATTGGGATGGGATCACAAAATCACTGTGTTTTAAATCCGCCTGTAAACTGCCTACAGCAGAAACACCAATTACTTTAGTTACTCCTAAAGATTTGAGAGAAAAAATATTGGCTCTATAGTTTACTTCAAAAGGCAGAAATTGGTGATTATTTCCGTGTCTGGGTAAAAAAATTATATCCTGCTCACCAAATCTACCTTTAATTAATGGAGCCGATGGTTCACCAAACGGAGTCTCAACTTTTATTTCTTCAACAATATCCAATCCTTCAATATTGTAAAAACCAGTACCACCAATAATTCCTAACATATTACATCTCCTCTAACAACAAGAACCTAATGTTTCTTCAAATGTATTTCCAGCATTATCACCACAATCAAAGGCTCCATAATGATTAGAAAAATCACCAACTACATCGAAATATTCACTGTACCGAGTTTCTAATAACATTTTTGCTGTGTTACCACAGATCGGAACGGGAATTCCCTTTGGAAATACATGATGATCGTCTAGTACAAATTCATGAGGACATTCATGTAAAGTCCCTTTATAAAAGGCAACGTGACCATAGTTTTCGCAAATATCTTCATAGTCACATTTAAATGCCCTAATTGTCATAGAATGGAAATTAATCATGCCAGCTTTTGCATACACATCCTCATCTTCCAAGGCAATTTTATGGCTGGTCACAGTTCGATAGTCCAAACAGCCATTTGCTGTGAGCATCCTGCGAAAATCTTCTATGTACAAGGCACCACCCAGGCATTCACCGACCAAAACATCATCCCTGGTAAGCGAGTCAGGAATTCGACGATCTGAAAACACATCGCTGAAATACAATTCCCCTCCTGGTTTCAAAACTCGAAATATTTCCTGAAAGACTTTTTCTTTGTCCGGAGAAAGATTAATGACACAATTTGATACGACAACATCAATCGAGTTATCTTCGAAACCCGGGGATGCCAAATCTTCGATATACCCTTTTTTGAATTCCACATTTGGGAAAGGATAGCTGAAGGTTTTCATATGGTGATCCACGTATTTACGAGCTATATCCAATTGTTCATCGGTCATATCTACACCGATGACTTTTCCTACCGGACCAACAATTTGTGCTAATAAGTAGCAATCCCGGCCTGTTCCACAACCCAAATCCAATACAGTTTTTCCTTCTAACGCTAGCGGTATTGGAGATCCGCATCCATAAAATTTTTCCAAAATCTCTGGGTGAATATTACTAAGATATGATTTTATATAATTGGGCATGGATTCAGGAATACAACAGGCACTCGTTTTCAGATCATTTGTGGTCTGAATTACTTTGCCATAATATTCCTTAACACTCTCTTTTATTTGTTCCTGAACAGTCAACGTCATCTCCTGAGTTTTGGTTTAGTTTAATGCACCAGTACATGAACTGCCTGCACCAGCAGTACATCCATAGCAATGACTATCAAATTTGATGGGTTTATCATTAAAATCTGAAAGTGATGAAATATCCCAAACGGATATAGGGCTTCCATTAATGGGCATATCCAGCATTTGGTTAAAGTCGCAATCAAATAATTTGCCATCCCAACTAACTGAAACCAAATCACGACACATAATTTCCTGTGCGGCGCAGGCGTTAAAATTAGTCGTTAGCAAATCCATATAATTATGGAGTTCACCCTCCCGATTTAGATAATGTTCAAAGCGGTGAATGGGCATATTTGTAATGGTAAAAAGTGTACTAAACTCAATGCCAAAATCTTGATGTAAACGCTGTTTATAGTCTGATTCCAATTTTTTCTGATCACCCGGCAATGATGCTCCACCCGGATTATAAACCAGGTCTAATTCAAGCCCTGTTCCAGGGATGCCATATCCTAAAGCGTTTAGCATTAATAGACCCTCAATACTTTTACCAAATACGCCTTTGCCCCGCTGTTGGTCTACATTTGCCTCTGTATAACATGGAAGCGAACATACAATTTGCACTTTATGATCCATTAAAAATTCAGCAGTATCTTGCTGCCCCGGTTCAAATAATACCGTGAGGTTGCATCGATCTATGACTTTTTTTCCCATTGCTCTGATCTGACTAACAAAAAAACGAAAGTGTGGATTCAGTTCAGGTGCGCCTCCGGTAATGTCAACAGTTTCAATGGAATCCGTGGCGGCAATTATTTCAAGAAGCCGATCAACCGTTTCCTTTTCCATGTTTTCTGTACGATTTGGTCCAGCATCTACATGACAATGCAAACACGCTTGATTGCAGAGTTTACCCATATTCAACTGAAGCGTTGTTACGGGTCGTCGATGCAATGAAAGGCTATGATCCGTTAAAGTCGAGTGAAAATTGTACCCATTCATATTGTTATTTATCCTCTTCTCCAAGAATGAAATTTCTGTAAATAACGTAAAGCTTTTTGTGGGGCATGATTTCGTTTCCATTCTCCTGCAGCATATTTATTCGATTCTCCCCAGGTAGGATATGGATGGATTGTACCCAAAATTTTATTTAAACCTAATCCATGTTTCATTGCTAAAGTGAATTCTGTAAGATATTCACCAGCATGAGATCCCACTATAGTTACACCTAAAATTGTATCTTTCCCTTTTGGTGTAATGATTTTTACAAATCCAATATTTTCGCCGTCAGCAATAGCACGATCCAGATCATCGATACCATATTTTGTTACTTCAAATTCAATGCCTTTTTCATTGGCCTCTTTTTCATTGAGTCCCACACGTGCAACTTCCGGATCGGTGAATGTAACCCACGGAATTACACGGTAATCGGTTTTGAATTTCTTTAATGGGGAAAATAGACTATTCACACTGGCATACCATGCTTGATGGGCTGAAAAATGCGTGAATTGATACGGTCCCGTTACATCCCCAACAGCGTAGATATTTGGATATTTTGTCCGCAAATAATCATCCGCCTCAATTGTTCCATTGGGACGAATTTTAATTTCTAATTCTTCTAATCCATATCCAGTCACATTCGCTTTTCTTCCCAGAGCCACCAATACTTCATCACACTCAATGCGTATTTCTTTACCATCAGATTCACAAACTACAATTTTTGATTCTCCATTTTTCTCAAATCGTATTACACGGTGATTTGTCTTTAAATCAATTCCTTCATTCTTAAATTGCTCTGCTAATAGTGAACTTACTTCGCTATCCTCACGGTTAAGAATTTGGCTCGTTCCTTCAATCTGCGTTACTTTGCTCCCTAAGCGAGCAAAAACGTGAGTCAGTTCTGATCCAATAGGACCACCGCCCACAACGACCAATCGTTTTGGTAATTTGCGTATATTCCAAATTGTGTCACTTGTAAGCGGATTAATCTCTTTTATTCCTGGAATGGGTGGAAGTAAAGGCCTGGCTCCTGCTGCAATAACAATATTTTTTGATGTGATTATTTTACCATCAACTTCAATGCGCCATGGATCTGTGATTGTTGCAGTACCTTCAATGACATCCACGTCTAATTTTGTATATCGATCAACCGAATCATGTGGCTCCACCTGTTTGATAACCGATTGCACACGTTCCATCACTGTGGCAAAATCAAACTTCACATCATGTTTGTCTAATCCCCATTTTTCCGCTTTTTGGATTTGATGAATGAGTTTAGCAGATCGAATCAGAGCTTTACTGGGGACGCAACCTGTATTTAGACAATCACCGCCCATTTTATGTTTTTCAATAAGGGCGACTTTTGCCTTCACTGCAGAAGCAATATAGGCAGATACCAAACCACCGGAACCAGCTCCTATTACAACAATATTGTAATCAAATTTCTTTGGTTTTGAATAGCCTTTATACACCTGTCGCTTGCGATAATTATTAACAATTAATTTCGCGATCCATGGGAATATTCCTAAAAGGATGAACGAAAACAATAATTCAAGCGAAAGAATTCCGGACACAGATTCAAGTTGAGCTAACTGAGTACCAGCATTGACATAAACAGCCGTTCCTGCGAGCATCCCGATTTGGCTCACACCATAATAGGACAAAGCTCGCATCGGTGTTAATCCAAAGATCAGATTGATCATGAAAAATGGGAAAATTGGAATCAATCGCAATGTAAATAAGTAAAATCCGCCTTCTTTTTCAATGCCTTCGTTGATGGTTTTTAGTTTATCCCCAAATTTGCTTTGGATAGCATCTCTCAATATATATCGGGAAAATAGAAAAGCAATGGTTGCCCCAATTGAACTAGCAAAAGAAATGACAATTAGACCCTTTAGGAATCCGAAAATAGCTCCACCGGCAATGGTTAATACAACCGCACCGGGGATTGAAATGGCCGTGGCAAACACGTAAAGAGCAAAATAGCCCGCCAACATGATCCATTGATGATTTTGATAATATTCTTGTATTCCCGCTTGTTGGTTTTTCAATTCAGTGAAATTTAAATACTGTCCAATATCGAAATAATTGTAGATCGTAAATGCTGTGACAGCTATAGTTATTAGTATTAATAGTTTTTTAATATTCATATAAATCCCCGCTATTTGAAAAAATTATTTTTTAAGTACACGAATGTAATCAATCAATGCTATTGCAGATTCTCCTGTATTATCAGAATCCGCCATAATTGCTAAGCTGGCCTCGGCCGGTGGGTCTTCATTGAATGCCATTCGATAATCCTCTAGTAGATTGACATTTTCATTCCGCCATTGGCCAACATAATCCGATCCCCATTCTAATGCGATCATTTGCGCTTTGTTAGTATAAGCATTGGGAATAATATCAGTTTTTGGTTCTCTATTTGCCCATATATAATTCAAACTGGAATGAGGTGGATATTCATCATAAATCAATTTAGCCGCTTCATATTTTGCTGATTCAAAAAAACCTGCTTTATCAGGATCATATTTAAAAATAATATAAATCCTGATGGGATAGTCATCACCCGATTTTTCCAATGCATTTCCCTCTTCAAATACATTACTAACCAACCATCTCCATTCAACAATTGGTGTTTCATAAACATTAAAGGACTCTTTGAAAATTATTCCTGACGCTGAACCAGATGTTTTTGCTTTTAAAAATGTGAGCGAATCATTTTCATCAATTGAATATGTGGTATGTCGTTCAATTTTCGGAAATGTAAGTGGTTTCCAGTTATTTAATGTGGCAAAATCTTCTTCAACATTATCCACGCCAAATAACAGAGAAAACATAATAATGGGTACTATAAATCGCATTTTTTGAATCCCCGACAATAAGGGGGGAATTCAATTGAATTCCCCCTGTGTCTTACTAGGTGTGTTTATTTGTTATCAGAATTTCCGTTAATAAAATAAGTGAGACCTGTAACGAAGAGGAGTACTTGAAATTCCATCCCACCAGCATTGTTAGTCCCTTCTCCAAAGCCGGACATAAAATTCCAACCATTTGGCCAATGTACCATCATAATTGCTCCTAACATAACAACGGCAAAAATTCCGCCTGCAGCACGAGTCGCCCAGTCAGGACCAACTCCGCCCCAGAGGATAAGCAACCCACCAGCGACTTCCATTAATGCCAACATATATACCATGAAAATTGGCATTCCCATCATATCCGCCATTCCTTGTGCCATAGGGAATTTCCCCAAGCCATGATAGATAAATGTAGCCGCCAATGATAATCTCACCAACCAATGTGTATACGGAGAAAATTTGTTTAATGAATCCATGATTAATCCTTTAATTCGTTATATGTTCTAGTTTTTTAACAAAAGTTGAAGAATCAAATCCCCCTAAATACCAAAGCTTATCATTTACCCAGACTGCGGGTGTAACATATGGTTGACTATTCCCGGGAAATGTGCGTGCAGAATCAGCATTTATAATCAGCAAATCAATATTGGATTGTACCTTAGTTATACTCTCTATTTCTTTTTGCACAAGATCACAGATATGACAAGCTCTGCGCACGACCAACTCAATTTTAACGGGTATTCTTCGTTTTGTTTTTGTTTTCACGCAGAAAGTCTACTGCGCGAATCAAACGGAATCTGTCACTGACCCGACAGACTTACAATTCTAGCCAGGCCAAGTCTTTTACATGAAAATAACGACGAGTATATTCAATTTTTCCTTCGTCAACCAGATCATTCAAAACAGCATTTACTGTTTGTCTGGCAGTGGCGGTGAGATTGGCAATTTCATGATGAGCAAGGAAGGGTCTTACGCGACAACCATCCACCATTTGTTTACCAAATGTTTTTGCATATCGCTTCAAAAAAGCTTCAATGCGTTCCTGGGCATTTTTAAAAACCAAATCTTCTACATGTGCTTGGATTTTTCTCATCCGGAAACCGATAAACTTATTTATACTTCGATTCACCATAGGATTTTTTTTCAGCATTTTTTCAAACATCTCCTTGCTGATTGAACAAACCACAGTGTTTTCCATCGCTTCAGCCATATTGGTGTGGGTATCCTGACCTAATAATGCACCTTCGCCAAATATTTCTCCAGGTCCCAGTAAATCAAGGGCAGTCGTTCTTCCATCATCTGTAATACGGGAGATTTTTATTTTTCCCTCTTTTAAAAAATATATAGTATTGCTTGGCTCATCCGGGAAATAAATAATATCCTTTTTAGTGCTTTCTTTCATGTGAGTCATTTTACTGAACTCCTCCATGGAATTTTTGTCCATTCCTTCTAAAAGGTTAAAGTTCTGTAAATACCATAATTTTGTTTTTTCAGCCACTATTTTTCTCCAGGTTTATTTGAAATTACTCTACAGACTTTATTTGTTCTGTTGAGATATATGTTGGTTTTCGATCCATAAAGGCTTGATGGTCCAACACGGCAGTACCATGAGCATTGCGAGTTGGACATGATGAGCAGGCTTCGCGCCCATCTTTTTTGTGTTGAAGGATTTCCAACACTTTATCATCAGTGATATCTTCGTCACTTTCAACAAACCAACGAAGTGTGATAAGGTATTTTTTCATGTTTGCATCCTATTTCTTTCCCATTGAAATTATCCCCATATTACAACAAAATACGTATCATTTAAAAATATTACTAAATTGCAGTATACTAATCTTCCGGATGAAATGGTTATTAACAATCATAATTCGATATAATTACTTCCATTTTAGAATCCGTAAACTTTGGTTTCAGGAATTGTATTATTATGCACGAAATGAGTATCGCAATAAATATCATTGACCTTGCAACGGATTTTGCACAAAAAGAAAATGCGCATGTTATAGAACGCATTCAACTTGATGTTGGAACTCTCTCAGGTGTATTAATTGATTCCCTGTCTTTTTGCTTTGATGCAGCTTCAAAAAACACAATAGTTGAAAATGCAGAACTCGTAATTAACGCCATCCCTGCGAAGGGAAACTGTACAGATTGCAATAATCATTTCGATGTGGAGCAGTGGCCTAGCCCATGCCCGCAATGCGGTGGTTATTTCATTACTGTCTCCTCTGGGAAAGAACTCAAAGTGAAATCAATAACCATTAACTGAGGTCATTATGTGCGATACATGTGGATGCAGCCAACCCGCTGATGCGGTTACTTTCAAAAAACCTGGTGAAGAACATCACCATCATGATCATAATCAAGATCGTATAATAAATATCGAACGCGATGTATTGTCAAAAAATAATAGTGTGGCTGAACGTAATCGTGGATATTTTGATGCAAAAAATATTTTAGCATTAAATCTTGTCAGCTCTCCAGGATCAGGGAAAACAACCTTACTTGAAAAAACAATTTCCAAACTTAAAAATACCATTGCGATGGCTGTTATTGAAGGTGATCAACAAACATTACGTGATGCAGAGCGAATTCAAGCTACTGGCGCTCCTGTCATTCAAGTAAATACTGGTACCGGTTGTCATCTGGACGCTGACATGATCCATCGCGCAATCCATGAGTTGACCTTGGATGAAAATTCCGTACTATGGATAGAAAATGTAGGGAATCTGGTTTGCCCTGCCCTTTTTGACTTAGGTGAAGCAATGAAAGTCGTCATCATTAGTACGACTGAAGGTGATGATAAACCTTTGAAATATCCCAACATGTTCATGGAATCTCAAATCTGTATTATTAATAAAACTGATTTACTACCTTATGTAGATTTTAATGTTGAGGCCTGCAAAAATGCTGCAAAACAGGTAAATCCCTCTATTGAATTCTTTGAACTATCGGCTAAAACTGAAGATGGACTAAACGACTGGCTGGAATGGATTCAACATCAAGCGGCAAAAGAGTAAAAACGATTATACGCTATAAAATTCTTATTAATGGCATTGTCCAAGGTGTTGGATTTCGTCCGTTTATCTACAATCTAGCCCGATCTTATAACCTAACAGGATTTGTTATCAACACCGCTACCGGTGTAGAAATTCAAGCCGAAGGAAATAACAAAGTCGTTTCATCTTTCATAGATGCAATCCAACAAAAGGCTCCACCACTTGCAGTAATTCTCAATCAAAGAAATAGTGAAATTCCTCTAAATGGGGAAATAGATTTTACTATTCGCTCATCGAAAAAAACCGAATCGGTCGCCACATTCATTTCTCCTGATATTGCAACGTGTGACGATTGCATAGATGACTTTACCGATCCAGCAAATCGTCGATATGGATATCCTTTCACCAATTGCACAAATTGTGGACCGCGCTATACTATCATCAAAGACATTCCTTACGATCGACCAAAAACGTCTATGCGGGATTTCCCCTTGTGTCCTGACTGTCAGGCAGAGTATGATGACCCAACTAATCGTCGATTTCATGCTCAACCAAATGCTTGCCCAGTGTGCGGACCTCAGGTGGAGTTATGGCAAAATAGTAATACTAAAATTGAATGTGATAATTCAATCGCAGAAACTGTGCGATTATTAAAAGACGGGAAAATTGTTGCCATTAAAGGATTAGGCGGTTTTCATCTTGCTGTAGATGCCACCAATAATGATGCTGTGTTAGAACTCAGACGCAGAAAACATCGCGAAGAAAAACCTTTAGCCATCATGGTAAAAGATATTGAAACAGCTGGACAATTTGCGAAGATCACAAAAAATGAAGGTGCTCTACTCACATCGCCCCGTCGACCCATCGTCTTGCTAGAATCACACATAGATTCATCTATTGCAGTTGATGTAGCTCCTGACAATGACCGGCTTGGGATCATGCTCCCTTACACTCCACTTCATCATTTATTATTTGAACACAATATTAAAGCGCTGGTAATGACTAGCGCCAATCTCAGTGAAGAACCCATCTGTAAAGACAATAATGAATCCTTTGATCGACTAGGGGAAATCGCCGATACTTTTCTAATTCACAATCGGGAAATTTTTATTAGAAATGACGATTCTGTTTCCATTCTCTTGGCTGATAAACCACGATTAATGCGTCGTAGTCGCGGATTTGCACCGCAACCCATTTTAGTGGATTCATCTGGCCCACCAGTATTGGCTGTAGGTGGAATGTTGAAAAATACCGTGTGTTTACTCAAAGATCAAACTGCCCTAATCAGTCAGCACATCGGCGATCTCGAGAATCTTGAATCCTATGACGTTTTTCAACAAACGATTAACCATTTACAAAATGTATTTGAAACCAAACCGGAACTCATTGTTCATGACTTACATCCCGGATATCTTTCCACACAATGGGCACAAGCGCAAAAGATACCGACATTGGCAGTGCAGCACCATTGGGCGCATCTGGCCACCTGTATGGCTGAAAATCATGTGTCGGCGCCAACCATTGGAATTACAATGGATGGTACCGGTTATGGAACCGATGGTACGATTTGGGGTGGAGAAATTCTTGTGGGTGATTTTAACGGATTTGAAAGAAAAGCCCATTTTGAACCGGTACCATTACCAGGTGGTGATTCTGCCATAAAAGCACCATGGCGAACAGCTGTAAGTTATGCGCGACATACTTTTGGCGAAGATTTACCTGATTTGCCGGTTTTCATCCACCAGGATGTAGTACCAATTCTGGAGATGCTCAAAGCGGATGTGAATTGTCCTGTTACTTCCAGTTGTGGCCGTCTTTTCGATGCTGTTGCAACATTGTGTGGCGGAAAGCCAACAATCCGGTATGAAGGACAAGCGGCTATAGAGTTTATGCAAGCTGCTGTCAATTATCTTCCGCGGCCTTTCAACTATGTAATAGATGGACAAGATGATAGTATAATCTGGCGCATTGCGCCCATTATTCGGTCTGTTGTCACTGCAATAAACCAAGGTGTTTCAGTAGCAGAATTGAGCGGTCGATTTCATAGTACTCTCATCAATCTATTTACAGAGACAGTAAAACAAATCCGCAGTGAAACCGGAATTGATTTTGTTGCTCTTTCGGGTGGTGTTTTTCAGAATCAAATTTTATTTGAAGGATTACATAAAAAATTGCAAAATTCAGGGTTTCGCGTTCTTACGCATTCGCAAGTACCCACAAATGATGGTGGAATATCTCTTGGACAGGCCATGATAGGTAGAGCATATATGGCAACGAATTAAAAAATTGTTGTAGCGTGGCATGCAACCTATCAACTGAACTATATTCCCAACTTATTTTCCAACCTTAACGGAGAGCATGGTATGTGTTTAGGGATTCCTGGTAAAGTCGTTGAAATTTTTGACGAAAATGGTACAATAATGGGCAATATTGATTATGCTGGAACCATAAGTAAAGCGTGTTTGGCATATGTCCCGGAAATTAGTATTGGTGAATACACCGTTGTTCACGCCGGCTTCGCAATTTCAGTCATTAACGAAGAGGAAGCCATGAAAACCTATGAGGTTTGGGAAGAGTTTATTCAAGCTGCTGCATCTGAAGGAGTGGATGTTTATGGGAATCCTTTACCAAAAGAGGATAAAGAGGCGTCCGTTTGAAATATATGGATGAGTTTCGCGACCCAGCAGTAGCGAAAGAAATTTTAAAGCAAATTCATGCTATCGTTACCCAGCCCTGGGTCATCATGGAAATCTGCGGCGGACAAACACACTCCATTATTCGGAATGGAATTGACCAACTTCTACCAAAAAAAATAGAATTAGTCCATGGCCCGGGATGTCCTGTTTGCGTCACACCGCTCGAGGTTATTGATCGTGCGTTAGTCATAGCTTCCAGACCCAATGTGATATTTACTAGTTTTGGCGACATGCTCAGAGTCCCAGGAAGTGATAAAGATTTACTCATGGTAAAGTCCGAAGGTGGTGATGTTCGTATCGTATATTCACCACTAGAAGCCGTACAAATCGCAAGGGAAAATCCAGATAAAGAAGTTGTCTTCTTTGCTGTTGGATTTGAAACCACTGCTCCGGGAAATGCCATGGCAATTGACACGGCACACCGCGAAGGTTTATCTAATTTTAGCGAATTAGTGAGCCATGTTCTGGTTCCACCAGCCATGGAAGCATTGCTTTCTTCACCCGCTAATCGAGTACAGGGATATCTGGCTGCAGGACATGTGTGTACCATCATGGGATGGGAAGAATATGAACCCATCGCAGAAAAATATAAAGTTCCCATCGTACCAACAGGTTTTGAACCAGTGGACGTACTGGAGGGAATCTTGTTAGTGGTCAAGCAATTGGAAGTTGGTGAACATAAAGTAGAAAATCAATATTTGCGATCTGTGCGTCGCGATGGAAATCATCATGCACAAAAGGTGATTTCAAAAATATTTCAAGTGAAAAACCAAAAATGGCGTGGAATCGGTGAAATTCCTGTAAGTGGACTGGGAGTTCGTCAGGAGTTTTCTCAATACGATGCAGCGAAAAAGTTTTCTGTTGAAGATATTCAAACCAATGAACCGGAAGAATGTATCAGCGGGATTGTACTTCAGGGACTAAAAAAACCACATGAATGTCCTGCGTTTGGCACATTGTGTATACCTGAGAATCCTTTGGGAGCAACCATGGTTTCCAGTGAGGGAGCTTGTGCAGCATATTATAAATATCAGAGGATAAGGGCTTAGTTCAACATATTATTTTGAAAATGCAGTTAATTTGAATACATATCCCCCTAAAGCCCCCTTTCAAAAGGGGGACTTGAAGTATCAAAATTTATTATAATCCCAAACTCAAACAACTGGCGCGAAATCTGCGCAATAACTCTACCTTATCAGAAGTTCTTTTATGGAACCAATTAAAACAAAAGCAAATATTAGGCTATCAGTTTTACCGGCAAAAACCTATTGGTGAATATATTGTCGATTTTTTCTGTGCAAAACTGAAACTCGTTATTGAGATTGACGGTGAAAGTCATTTCGATAGAGAAAATCAAGATAATAAAAGAACTTTGTTTTTAGAATCTCTTGGATTATCTGTCATTCGATTTGGTGATAATGAGGTAAAACAAGATTTAGAAAATCTGCTAAATAAAATTGAATATTGGATAAAAACACAAATCAAAGAATCTAATAAATCTATATTAGTCCCCCTTTTTAAAAAGGGGGAACCAAGGGGATTTGAAATTAATTAAATGCAAACTGAACACAAACCAATTGATATTGAATACAGTATAACTAGGATTAATACTAATGATTGATATTCCAGAAGCACTATCCTGTCCGGTACCCATTATGCGTCATGATACTATTCAACTGGCACACGGTTCAGGTGGAAAATTATCATCTGAACTCATTGATAAATTAATCATCCCGCGATTTACCAATAAAACATTAGACAAACTTGAAGATCAAGCGATACTTGATATCCCTGGGGGAAAAATTGCATTTAGCACGGATACGTTTGTGGTTGACCCTATTTTTTTCCCTGGTGGCAACATTGGGGAATTAGCCATTAATGGCACTGTAAATGATGTCGCCATGAGTGGTGCAAAACCTATCGCCTTGAGTGTGGGATTTGTCCTTGAAGAAGGACTGCCCTTGGAAACGCTACATCGCATACTCCTTTCCATGGAAGAAGCCGCAAAAATCGCAGGTGTCCAAATCGTAACCGGAGATACAAAAGTTGTTTCCAGAGGCAGTTGCGATAAAATTTTTATCAATACATCCGGGATTGGACTTGTTCCAGATGGCGTGAATATTGATATGTCTCAAATTAAAACTGGCGATAAAATAATTCTTTCCGGGACAATTGCAGATCACGGAATGGCCGTTCTTACTACACGAAAAGGATTATCATTTCAATCCCGAGTAAAAAGCGATACTGCAGCGTTAAATGGATTAGTGGATACTATTTTAAATGTCACCAAGGATGTCCATGCAATGCGCGATCCTACTCGTGGCGGTGTGGCAACCACACTCAATGAATTTGCAAAGCAGACACAATTGGGTATCTGCATCCGTGAAGATCGAATCCCCGTTGAGCCAGATGTAAAAGGCGCCTGCGAAGTCTTGGGGATTGATCCCTTGTATGTGGCCAATGAAGGGAAATTGATTTGTGTTGTTCCACATGAACATGCAGAATCGGTACTTGCCGCCATGAGACGACATCCCCTGGGAAGACAATCTGTTATCCTTGGAGAAGTCGTCAACGATCATCCGGGAATGGTAACAATGAAATCCCTGCTTGGGGCAAAACGAATTATTGACATGCCCATTGGTGAGCAGTTACCTCGTATTTGTTAATGAGCTGAGTTACGAGCCATTGCATTCAACCTCTCGACACGGTTACATTTAGTAAATCTTTCACCACCTTTGATCAGGAATACAATGGGAAAAACACCTAAAACACTTATCTTATTTTTACTCACCACCCTTTTCGTTTTTAATAGTTGTTCCCGTGGCGGTTATAAAACGTTTGATATTGACAAATATGAAGATCAAACTGATCTTATTGCCCGTGATTATTTTGAAGCTCTCAATTTAGAATCCCTCAGTTCATTTGCTTTTCGAAATGTCGCCATCCTTGAATTCACTGTTGAATATCTGGTCGACCTCCCTGACGAAACCTATCCCATGATGACCAATGGTCTTTATGACATTTTTGTACAGTATTTAGAGGAAAATACCGGG
>JABMOV010000120.1 GCA_013203145.1 Fidelibacterota bacterium | reverse complement strand
TAAATAAAACTTGAAGCTTATAACCTAAAAATTATTTACCGCGAACCGCGGAATGTTTTATCCTCATGAGAAACCAGATGAAGAGTTACATCCACCTGATGGAGTCGGTGAGTATGATGTACTCTTTGTTGATATCATTGGCGCACACAACTGTCGTTTCGACTTATTCTCTCCACATTTTGGACATGTGATATCTTCATCAGGAACTGTGCTAGAATAGACTAATTCTTCAAATGTATTATTACATGTTGTACAGGTATAATCATACATCGGCATGTTTGGATTCTCCAGAAATTTCTTCAGATGTTAATGTTGTTTTATCCCCGGCCTGAGGATACGGCACTTGTCACGTAGGAACACCCATTTTGGGGAGTATGATACGATTTATCACATACCACGCAGCAATAATTAAAATGATGGATACAGTATCGTTCATACACTATCAACAGATTTTTTTAACAAATTGTTTACATGGGATGCCATTTCATCCAAGCCCTCTAATCCTGTAATCGATAACATTTTTTTGGCATCAATTGCGGATACTGTCGTTGATTTATCCTCATTTTCCCAGATGACTACGTTACATGGTAAAAGCAACCCTATTTCGCTTTCCATCGTCAAAGCCTGATGAGCAATTGGCGGATTACATGCGCCTAATATTTTATACTTTTTAAATGGTTCATCCAATTTTTCTCTCATCGTCTTTTTTACATCAATCTCTGTAATGACTCCGAATCCATTGGATTTTAATGTTTCGCGGATTTTTTCATCTACAACTTCAAAAGACAGATGAACTTGCCGCTGATACCCGTATTTCATATTACCTCTAAAATCTATTTTTTCTTTGATGGGAACGTCCAAATTAAACCAACAAAAGCACCATATATTGTTGAATTAAGTGGATTACTGGTAATTGCACAAGATCCTGAATTGCATCCGATAAAATAAAAATATGCATATCCCAATCCTGCACCTGTGATGATACTAATGGAGAGTGACTTCCACTTTAATTTAATTTGACTGAATAAGCTCATTGAGTTCTTTGATGATATTATCTAAATCGGTTACACCTTTGTTATCTGCTAATTGTTGTAATGTTCCCCATACTGGTTCACCACAGGCAATACAGACTAATCCATGGTCAGCTAATGGTCGTATAACTTCAGGATGATCTTTCACTAAATCTTCGATAAAAACATTCTCAGTGATCATGCATCATCTTTGTGTTGCAAGTTCAATACTTTAAACAACCTGTCAGATACTTCAACAGGTATGGATTGTTCTTTTTCCGTTGTTCGATAAAGTTTGATAGTTTGCTGGACACTATCAACATAAATTTTACAATCAGGGCACTCTTCCATATGTTGCACAACTTCTTCGATTATATTTGAATTGAAATCTTTACCTAGTTGCAACTCAACCAGATCGATCATTTTTTGTTTATGTTTATGCTCCATCGGGTAATCCCACACATTTCAAATGGTTAGCTAGTTGGTCTCTCAAAAACAAGCGAGCTCGCATTAACCGTACTTTTACATTTGCTTCCGTAAGGTTAAGTATGGCGCTGGTTTCTCTTGTTGATATGTTTTCCAAATCTCTAAGGACAAAAACGGCTCTATAATTATCTGATAATTCTTCCATCGCCATTGTTAAACAGTTTTGAAAGGCTTCATCGTCCAATTTTTCTTCCAGATGATCTGGCCATTCGCTGAGTTGATATCCTTTAAAGGATTGAAAATCCGGTTCATCAATAGAAATGGTTTTATCACTGTATTTCTTTTCTCTCAATTTCCCCAGTGCCACATTGGTTGCCACTCGATACAACCATGTATAGAACGACGATTTGCCTGAAAATGTCGATATTTTGCGAATCATTAAAATAAATGTCTCCTGTAAAACATCTTCGGCATCTTCCTCATGTCGCATGATGCGTAATGCCAAACTATAAATTCTTGAGGAGTAAGTATTCACCAGATAAGCGATTGCGGATTTGTCTCCTGCCTGCGCTTTTTCAACAATCTCTGTTTCGTTTATACTCTGTGATTTTATTGGTTTCATAACTGATAGTACAAAATTATCGACTATTTAACCATCAGTCGATATAATTTGATGATTTACCTCTCAATCCGTTACAACAATTATAATATTAAACAGAAACAAATGGCCAAAGCATTGGAATTACAACGATTGCAACTATCCATAATATAAATGCTAAAGGAAAGCCTATTTTAAAATAGTCCCCAAATTTATATCCTCCCGGACCATAAACCATCAAATTCGTTTGATATCCCACAGGTGTAATAAATGATGCTGATGCAGCATAACATATAACAAATATAAACGGTCTCGCATCCAATCCAATCTGTGCAGCTAACGAGAGAGCCACCGGTGTCATGATGATTGCTGTCGCAGCGTTAGACGAAATTTCTGTTAAAATCATAGTGAGTAGATACAATAATCCGAGTAAAGCATACGGTGTATACTGTGCCGGAAAAACATGAGCTGCTTTTACCAGTAATCCACCAATCCATGCTGCGGTGCCAGACGATTGGATAACGATTCCCAAGGGGATCAATGCAGCAATTAGAACAATAACTTGCCACCGAATCGCCCGATAAGATTCATTAGGTGTGATTAACTGATATATCCATAGGATTGCCACAGCAATTAAGGCTCCTTTTAAAATAGGTAAAATCCCTAATGCTGCAAGAATAACGATCAACAAAATAAGTGTGACACTCAGCCACCAAAATCGATGCTTTGATAGTTCTTCGCGAATTTCTTCCAGAACAATAAAGTCACCGCTATTACCTAAGGATGTAATTTTATCGCGAGGACCATATACTAGTAATGTGTCGAATGCCGCCAGAACTACATAAGCAATTTTCTTTCTAAGAATAGATCCTTCTTTTCTAATTGCCAGAACAAAACTACCAAATCGTCGTCTGAAATTAATCTCTTTGAGATTTTGGCCAATTAGATCAGAACTCTGTGAGATGAGTAATTCCACCAACACGTTATCACGTTGTACTAATTCTTCTTCGTTGAGTTTTTGGTCCGTCAGCATCGCAATTCGCTCAACTTCTTTCATTCGAACAAAACTATCTAAGGAACCACGTACAATAAGGATATCATCCTCTTCTAATACTGTGTTTCTTATATTGGATGTTATGTGAGATCCCTCTCGCAGGATGTCAATTACCATTACGTCGTAGTTATGGTTAATACTGCGTTCCAGACAGGTACGTCCGATTAATGGGGAATCCTTCAAGATTTTCAGTTCAGTTAAAAACCCACCCATGTGAAATGACTTTGTAAGACTAGATGCAACCGTTCTTGAAGGGAGCATTTTTCGTGAAAAAAGCAATAAATAGATGATTCCAATTGATACCATTACAATCCCAAACTTTGCAAATTCAAACATTCCCAATGGCGTTTGAGATCCATCCTCAATTAAAATCGAATTCACCAGTAAGTTTGTAGAAGTACCCACTAATGTCATCGTCCCTCCAAGGATGGCGGCGTAACTTAGTGGTATCAATAATTTTGATGGGCTCATCCCATAGGATTGTGCTATTCGTATTGTAATTGGGATAAAGATCGCAACAATTGCAGTATTATTCACAAGTGCGGAAGCAACAGCAATTGATATCAAAAATACTGCAAGTCCTAAATTCATGGATCGACTAAATATTTGATTTATCCTAACAACCAGATATTCAAGGACATGCGTTTTCTCAATAGCTTTCGTCAATATAAATAATAAAGCTATTGTTATTACTGCAGGATTAGAAAATCCTGAAATTGCTTCTTCTGGAGAGAGAAACCCAGTAACGAGTAGTAAAGCCAGTATAAATACCGCTGTAACGTCGATAGGATATTTTTCCGTTACAAACAGAATGAATGCAAGGAATACAATGGCTAAGACAATTCCAATTTCGATAGTCATACTTAGAACTTAAAACAGTTTTTGATACCGAGAAATGGTTATTGGAAAATGCTTTTTAATAATGGACCACATTATCGATTTATGATAATCATAATCCATCCTAAATACTATTATAGTTATAACCTAAGCTTGAATCTCATCTATCTGTGATTCGTCCATAAATTTTTTCGCATAATCCATATAGATTTTTTGATTCACAAATACATCGAATAAGTCTGGGTCAATATGTGCATCATTTCGCATAAACCCTAAAATCCTCATTGCCTGGCTGAGTGTTTTCCCTTTTTTATACGGTCGATCTTGGGCGGTTAACGCTTCGAAAATATCAGCAATCGCCATTATTCTGGCTTGGACAGACATTTCGTCTTTAGTAAGTCCTAAAGGATAACCAGTACCATCGAGTTTTTCATGATGTCCGCCGGCATATTCAGGTACACGTTGTAAATGTTTTGGGTAAGGCAACTGATTCAGCATATTGATAGTTTGTACAATATGATCATTAATGGTTTTTCTTTCCTCATGCGTAAGTGTTCCACGGGCAATCTGCAGATTATATAGCTCATTTTCATCAAGGATGGGTTTTACAACATTGTTGTCTTTCCATTTATACTTTGTAGCGATATTTATAACACGTTCCATGAGTTCCTGACTCATGAATTCACCACCAACATTACACACGGCAATAAATTCAAAATCATCACGAATTTGTGCGGTTGTACTCTTATAGTTTTGTTTAATAGTCCGAAGTTGCTTTTTCTTATTTTCCACGCTGAGGGCAGTATTTTTTTCTACCCGAAGTTGTGCTTTGAGGCTTTTTATTTCGGCATCCCTGACTAAAATTTCAAAACGAGTTTTTACTGTCTCAACTCGATCATAAATCGTTTCCAGCTTGGTCGATTTATCAACAACATATTCTGGTGTTGTAACTTTTCCACAATCATGCAACCATGCAGCAATTCTCAGTTCATACATTTCTTCTTCAGTAAAATGTACATCTGACATAGGACCTTCAGTCATATCGTTAACTGCCTTAGCAAGCATAATTGTAATAGCAGGAACCCTTTCGCAATGCCCTCCAGTATAAGGAGATTTTGCATCAATTGCAGAAGCGATTAATTTGATAAATGATTCAAAAAGTACTTCAAGGTCTCTGATAAGGTTTTTATTTGTTATCACTACAGCTGCTTGTCCGGCCAAACCTTCAACCAATTTTTGAACTTCTTTTGTGAATCGGGTTGTCTCGCCAGATCTTGGATCGGTCGCATTTAATAATTGTAAAACACCAATGATTTCATCTTGGTGATTTTTAAGAGGGACTGTGAGAAAGGATTTGGATCGATACCCTGTTTTTTGGTCAAACATTTTTGTTCCAGTAAAATCAAAGCCCTCCGCTTCATATGCATCTTCAAGATTCACTGTTTCTCCGGTCAACCCCACATAAGCAACATTCATCGAATTGTTAGGTTTTCCATCTTCCCCAAATAGCTTAACTGGATAATATGGTATTTCCTTCCCTGATGTACCGCCCATATGAAAATCCATCGAGTCTGTCATCATAATTTCAAACTTTAAACGTTGATCATCGGTCATCATATACAGTGTACCACCATCTGCATTTGTGATACGTTTTGCTTCTAATAAAATCGTCTCCAATAATTGATCCATATTTTTCTCTTTTGTTAAAGAGAGTCCTATTTCTGATAGACGATTTATTTGGGAATTGAGATTTTGGATATAATTACGTAAATCTTGAGGTGCTGTATCTAATGCTGCAGCAATCTCATCTGGGGAAAGATAATGTTGAGAACCATTCTTCATATTTGAAAACCAACCCTTAATAATGTTAAATCTAGCTAAAGAATTTACTATTCTCAATGAGTTGTTAACATATTATTGTCTGAGTCACAAATATGTGGAATTTTTATCATAACCAAAATATTTCTTGGCAATCCCAACATTACGCATACAACTTCAGCCGTTAAAATGCATAAAATTAAAAACAATATCCTGTTTTCATTCCTGCCTTCCTGGCATTGGTCTTGGTGGTCCTCCCGGACCAACTAATCACATTTTGCGACAGCAGTTTGTTGTCGCTACTCTAACCCAATAAACATATTCCAATTAAACTTCAAAGCCTGAAAGGTTTACCAATGCCTGAAACAAAAATATATTTATCAGAAAAAGAAATGCCAAAACAATGGTACAATATTGCCGCAGATTTACCAACTCCAATGCAACCACCATTACATCCTGGAACCAGACAACCAATCGGTCCAGATGATCTTACTCCACTATTTCCAATGGAATTAATCATGCAGGAAGTAAGCCAAGAACGTTTTATTGATATTCCCGAACCCGTTATGGAAGCCCTATCAATTTGGAGACCATCTCCAATGATACGAGCCCATCGGCTTGAAAAGTTTTTGGGGACGCCAGCAAAAATATACTTTAAATATGAAGGTGTAAGTCCCACAGGAAGTCACAAACCAAATACTGCCATTCCACAAGCCTATTATAATAAACGTGAAGGCGTGAAACGATTAGCGACTGAAACAGGAGCCGGACAATGGGGAAGTTCATTAGCTTTCGCATCGGCAATCTTTGGGCTGGAATGTAAAGTGTATATGGTTCGAATCAGTTTTGACCAAAAACCTTACCGAAAGGCATTAATGGAAACTTTTGGAGCCAGTATTGTAGCAAGCCCTAGTACTGATACTGAATTTGGTAAAATGTACTCGGAAAAGAATCCTGATTCGCCTGGTAGTTTAGGAATTGCCATTTCAGAAGCCGTTGAAGATGCTGTTGGTCGCGAAGATACAAAATATGCTTTGGGTTCTGTGCTAAATCATGTTCTTCTCCATCAAACCATCATTGGACAGGAAGCCATGAAGCAAATGGATATTGTAAATGATTATCCAGATGTTGTTATTGGCTGTGTTGGTGGAGGATCCAATTTCGCTGGTATTGCTTTTCCATTTCTTAGAGATAAAATAGCAGGAAAAGAAATAAAATTCCTGGCAACAGAACCTGCTTCATGTCCAACCCTAACCAAGGGTGAATTCAGATATGATTTTGGGGATACAGCAATGATGACGCCCTTAGTGCCCATGCACACATTAGGACACAATTTTGTACCCCCAGCAATTCACGCTGGCGGATTACGTTATCACGGCGGTGCTCCCCTGATATCTCACTTGGTCAATACCGGGTTAATTGAAGCCGAAGCATATTCACAATTGGATGTCTTTAAATCTGCTTTAGATTTTACAAGAACTGAGGGGATCATCCCTGCACCCGAATCGAGTCATGCTATTCATGGTGCTGTGGTTGAAGCACTCCGTGCTAAGGAAGAAGGAAAGGAAAAAACCATCCTCTTCAATCTCTCAGGACATGGTTATTTTGACATGGCTGCGTATACCAATTACTTAAGCGGAAATTTGATTGATCATGCAATGACCGATGAGGAAGTAAGTGAAAACTTAAAGTCGCTAGAGGGATTGCCTATGCAATTTACTGGATAATGGTTTTAGGGGAGATCCATAGATTATGTGTATCTCCCCCTCTCTTATACCTAAGTTTTATTTAAATTTTACAAATGGATAAAGTACATTTTCAAAAAATACGGCAATTCATCGACGCTGCAAATCAGGATAAACCAGTTCCTGCAAAGGAATTACTTAATCTAGCAGATATTCTTTTAGAGAATGAAGTTCAAAATCATGTTATCCATGACTTTCTTGAGTTGGGTCATTTTTCTATTATTAACCAAGTCTTTTCGAAATCTCCTTATTTGGATCAATGGTATAATAAACTTGTTCAACTAATAACAAAATCCCATTATCATATTGGTGTATGTTTTTATCAACGCCAAGTGAGGTATCCTAATAAGGCTCTTTTCCAAATCCCTCGTGGGAATGATATAAAGACTATCACGTATAAAGAATCTTGGAAAATTCTATGCAAAATAGCTTCTTCAGTTCACATTTTGACTCAAGAGGAACCAAATCCGGTTATTGGTATTTTTTCCCCAAATTCATTGCATGGAGCACTTGTTGATTTAGCATGTCTTAGTTTTGGATTTCGGGTCGTTCCAATTCCAGCAAATGTTCCACTTGAACATTTAGAATTTATTCTGAAACACGCAGGGATTACTCATCTATTTATCGGTAGATCTCAACCTCCATTGCTAATCGAACAATATAGTCGTATGTCACATATTCCAATAACAGTTCGATTGCCAGATACAATTGAGATAAAACCTCCTTCAATTCCCTGGAATGATTTTTTTGACTATTCAAATGACTTTGATCCTAAGGACCTGTCTTTAGAGCAGGATATGTCTAGTATCGCCACTATTATGTACACATCCGGGACAACAGCCAATCCTAAGGGAATTATTTTTAACCACACAAATATTATTTCAAAACGTTTTGCAAGAGCATTAGCATTGCCACGAATATCTAGGGATGACACATTATTATCATACTTACCACTTTTCCACACTTTCGGTCGATATCTGGAACTAACTGGCTCCATTTTCTTAGGAGCTACATATACTTTTGCAGAATCTCCTTCGTTTAAATCATTATTAAAAGATTTTCAATGTATAAAACCTTCTGTTTTCATTAGCATACCAAAACGTTGGAAGCAATTATATGACCAGGTAATTGAAACTATTCCAGATGAAAATCCCAATGATAATGATTTAAATAAGGCAATTCACAAACTGACTGGTGGAAACCTTAAATGGGGTTTGTCTGCCGCTGGATACTTGGACCCGATCATCTTTCAATTTTTCCATAAAAATAATATCCAGTTACTTAGTGGATATGGTATGACAGAAGCAACCGGTGGAATATTGATGACGCCTCCTAATGACTATATACAAGATTCCGTAGGAACGCCGCTCCCAGGTATATCTGTAAAACTTGGTGAACAAAACGAATTATTGATAAAAGGTTCCTATGTCTCGTCAGGGTATTATCCTGATTCTCCTGACGATGCTTATGTCGATGGTTGGTTTAGAACCGGGGATATATTTCGTGAAAGAAAAGGGCATTATTTTATTATTGATCGTATAAAAGAGATATATAAAAACAGTCGCGGCCAAACTATTTCACCTCAGAAAATTGAAAATATGTTCAGAGAGTTTGAATCTATCAAATCTGTATTTCTTATTGGTGATGGATTAGAATATAATACTGTGTTATTATTTCCTGCCTGGAAACAAGTTCCTCAAGAAATCAAATTGGACGATAAGGATATAGTTCGAGAATATTTTAATACATTAGTACAATCGGTAAATAGCTTCCTTGCTCCGTACGAACGCGTAGTTAGTTATGAAATAATTGGTCGGGATTTTTCACTAGAAAAAGGTGAGATTACTCCAAAAAATTCTTTTAAGCGAAAAGTTATATTATCTCATTTTTCAGATAATATAAAGCAAATGTATCAAAAGGATTTCAGCTCAATAATTTTTGAAGAATATGAAATTCGAATACCAAATTGGCTACTTCGAGAAAAAGGCGTAATGCGGTCTGATTTTTCGTGGGATGGACACGTATTAGGCTGTAAAAAAACAGACGACAAGTTTACAATTTCATTTCATGATTCATCTGTACAAATTGGTGGATTTAATTATAATTACACCCACCCAGTCGTTGATATCAACAATGTAATTCGAAATCCCGAATTGTGGCTTGGAAATGAAGAGCTAGTCCAGTTTATTGGAAACCCAGCTTTTCGACACCATCGTTCAGACCAAGCATCCAATCTCACTTTAAATGAATCAAATATTTTCAAACAAAGTGTAACGGAATTTTCCTTACCAATTAGTTTTTCCAAGGATGTCCGTAAAAATCGGCATTCCATTGAATCATTGCATTATTCAGCTCTAGCCTTGTATAAATCCCCAAGAATTGAGCAATCTACGGCTATGAATCATTTATCTCATGCAATGCAAAACGAAACTGGAGATCTAGGACGCATAGCAAAGCAAGTTTTACAACGAATGAGATTCCATCAATCGCCACGAATGCGATTAAAAGCAATTGAGTTACTATTACCCAATTTGTCAGGGAATGAGTTTATAACACTGTTTATCGAATCACATAAATTTGCAATTGAAATGAATTATTCTGAAGAATTAGAGATAGATACTGGGCTTCTATCTAATCTTCATTTTCAAGCTATTCTATCCTATCTCAAGTATATTAGAAAAAATGCATCCACTTTTGACAAAGAAGATCTTTCCCTTATTACAGTATTTTTAACATGTGTAGCTAATTATTCTACGAAACATCCAGTATCATATCTGGATGCCAGGACAGAAATCAATTGGTGGCTGATGTTTTGTTCACATACTATCATAAGTATTCATGCAACAGAAATGCAGAAGACTCTTACGCTTCAATTTAGGAATTGGTTGGGTCAAAATATCCTCATTGCAATTGACCCGGAAAGTGGTAAAGAGTATGGTTGGGTTGATGTGATAATGTTTGATTCTGCAATCAATGAATCCCAACAACAACTATTATCACAAGCTTTGTCAAATACATCTATCCTGCGTGAAGCTATATTCCTTTTTTCCCGTAAAAAACTAATTCAACTTCATGATATTCCTCCAAAAGGCATTTGGATTTCCTTATTAGGTGAACGGCATGGAAAAAGTGTATTTAGAGTTTTAGTGCAAACTAGAATTCATAAGTCTTATAATTTTGTAATAAATCTGAATGATACTTTGGACAATTCATTTATTGATGAAGAGATCCAATGGCTAACGGTAATGGCTTCAAATGAAAATGGGCGCAAACTGGTTGAAGATTTTGGTGGATATTGGGCTGACCATTCCCTCTATACTGAAGAGTATATCCCAGGTGAGACTCTCAATCAATATTTAATACGCCACAAAACCGAAATTGCATTAAACCAGGCTAAAGACCGTTGGCAAATGCGATGGCTACATTTTATCTGGAATGGGTCAATGGCTTATGTTGATTTTTGGTTCCGAACCGGTTGTACTTATAGTATTGCAAATCCCTCTACGGACAATCTCATAATACCCGAATATGATTACACATCTGGAACTCGGTTGATTTCCATTTCCGATCGTGAACCAAATGACGATATAGCCCATTTATTATTCGGTTTATATGAACAGTTTATTTTACATACTGAAAAAACTATTCCAGGTCTTAACCGTATGTCAGATTGGGAAGTAATATTTACGGCTCTTATTCAGGTTGTGACAGTTAAACGTGGTTTGAAATTTCTGGAGACATTAAGCTCTAAAATATTAACAAATAATTGGAAAAATAAAGCACAACAATATAACCTGGATCAGAAACGAATAAGACACTTCATAGAAGAAGTAAACGAATATGGTGTATTAACGAAACAAGTTACGTTTGCCGCTTTGCGATACAATAGATGGTTAGAGCTGAATCCTGAGGCAACAAAGGAAGCCCGCGGCACAATATTGTTGGAATTGTATAAAGATTATCATTTAAGAGATCTCATTGACGACTATCCTGAAACCAGAATCCGATTCTTTCTAATGACATGTTTTAAAAATGCGAATACCCTTTTAATACACAAGCTTGTAGAACTACAAAAAGGTGTGCGCGCAAAGCAATTATCACTTGAAGATCTAGATTTTCAAATTCAACAATTAGTGGAAACCATGGATTTGTCCAATGATGAAGAATATTTTCTCACTCGTTTATTGTTCGAACATGTTCAAGCAACAGACTTCGGCAAACTTGTCGCATGGGATACGGGTCAACAGGGACATCTTGATCTAATAAGCATTGTTGAAGATTCTCATAAAGATCATTATCGTATACGACCTGCATTCCACCCACGTGAAATTGCACGGTTTTTTACTATTTTATCTAAAGCGAATATGGCTACAGCATTTCATCAGGAACATCAATTTTTATTACTAATCACAACAAATGATATTGTGATTGGTGGAATATTTTGGAAAGATGCAGGAAATCGTACCGCATATTTGGAGCGAATCGTAATTAAACGTGATTATCAAAAACGGAATTTAAGCACTACATTACTGAATGAATTCTTCCAGAGATTAATTCACTTAAATTACCAACATGTTTCCGTAGGGTTTTTCCAGGCAGGGCTATTTTATAAATATGGGTTTGTTATAGAAAAACAATTTGGTGGGTTAGTCAAGCATCTAAAGTGATTATATTATATTTAGAATAATTTCTATAAGACAAATTTATTATATTAATATCCATTTTCATACGAATCGATATGAAATGAGTACCGGGAAAGGGACTCGAACCCTCACATCCAAAGGACACCAGATCCTAAATCTGGCGCGTCTACCAATTCCGCCATCCCGGTATATAAAAAGCGAGTGAAATTACGTGATCAAATTTTTGTATTGAAACAAAAAAGGGCATCAATTGATGCCCTTTTATACTTAAACATATTTCAGTTTATTTGAGGTACAACATCTTCTTTGTTTTGCTGAAATTACCAGCTTTAATCTGGTAGATATATACACCAGCACTTACATCGCGACCTGCAT
>JABMOV010000119.1 GCA_013203145.1 Fidelibacterota bacterium | reverse complement strand
TGATACAGCAGGTACAACAGTTAATGCAGCAGAGAAAGCCATGGAAAATGGCGCGAAATCAGTAACAGCCGTTGCGACCCACGCATTATTATCGGGTCCAGCCGTTGAAAGAATTAAGAATTCATCAATCAATAAATTGATTGTAACGGATACAATTAATATTCCAGACGAAAAATTAATGTCAAACATGGAAATCGTATCAGTGGCCAATGTCTTCGGCGAAGCAATTCGCCGTATTCACATGAGTGAATCGGTTAGTGCCCTTTTCGATTTTTAACCTTTAGGAGAACCCAAAATGGCAGATTTTTATAAACTTGAATTAGAACTGCGCGAAGCTAATGGCACTCAGGCCGCAAAAGCAATTCGCAAGAACGGGAAGGTTCCCGCTAATTATTATTTCCATGGAGAAAAGAACGTTGATGTCATGCTTGATTCTAAAACGCTCATGCGCGCGTTACATTCAGGAAGTCATATTTTTGAGACTCACCTAAATGATGATCGTCAATTTGTAATGGTAAAAGAAATTCAGTTTCATCCGGTTACAGATGAAGTAATTCATATTGATTTCATGCGTGTTCGCCGAACCGAAAAGGCAACCTTTTCGATACATATTGCATTACAGGGTGATTCAGAGGGTGTTAAACATGGCGGTGTTTTATCACAAAGCATTAACATGCTGGATATTAGCTGTTTTCCAACGGATGTTCCTGAGTTTATCGCAGTTGACGTCTCTGAGGTTGAATTAAATCAAAATTTATATGTTTCAGATATTATAGTACCTGACGATGTGGAAATATTGACACCTGGAGAAACAATGTTACTTAGCGTACAACCGCCAAAGGTTGAAGTTGAAGTTGAAGAAGTTGAAGAAGATGAATTTGATGAGTCTGAAGGCGATGAGACCGAAGAATCTTCTGAGGAAACTAAACCTGAGGAATAATGATAGTTTTTGTAGGACTAGGTAATCCAGGTTCAAAATATGAAGATACAAAACATAATGCCGGGTATTGGGTTGTGGATGAGTTATCTCGTCGTCGGAAACTGGCTTTTAAACCTGGAAAAGGTGATTATTTGTTTTCGCGATCCCATGATGGTAACGTGCTCATGGTAAAACCAACGACGGGCATGAATGGTAGCGGCACAGCCGTAAAAGATGTGATGAACCATTTCAATGTTTTTTCTGAGGATATGATAGTTATTGTTGATGATGTGGATTTACCCTTGGGGCAATTGCGGATTAGACCAAAGGGTGGCGACGGATGCCATCGTGGGTTAGAGTCGATTATTTACACCATTGGAACAACACATTTTCCGCGACTCCGTTATGGTATCGCAACCGAAGAAAACACTCGTCCGGCAGAACGTTATGTCTTAAAACCTTTTCGTAAATCGGATCACTCCATTGCACATGAAATGGTACAAACAGCAGCGGATGCAGCTGAATCAATTTTAGTCAATGGAATTGCGAAGACGATGAACCATTTTAATGTAAATCCAAATAAAGCTCAGGCTGAGGATACAAAGGAGAAAGAATAATATGAGTAACATGATGATCTGGGTTCCAGTCATGGGTATTGTTGCGTTAGTATATTCCTTTTGGCGCACAAGCTGGATCAGCAAGCAGGATGAAGGCACGGAAAAGATGAAAGCAATCGGGCAGCATATTGCCGATGGCGCAATGGCTTTTCTGAGGGCAGAATATCGCATCCTGGCAATTTTCATCGTTGCAGTTGCAGTCCTGTTAGGTTTGGCCAACACTGGGGCTGGTAAAAGCCCTCTTGTAGCAGTTTCATTTATAGTTGGTGCTCTGACTTCCGGTTTGGCCGGTTTCCTGGGGATGCGCGTTGCCACAAAAGCTAATTACAGAACAGCACAGGCTGCCCGTACGGGGTTATCAAAAGCATTAGGCGTTGCCTTTGCTGGCGGATCAGTTATGGGTCTTAGCGTGGTTGGATTGGGTGTCATTGGATTAAGTGTTCTATTTTTGATCTACCGTGAAATATTTTCTGATATGAGTATGGTAATGTCGGTTCTTTCCGGGTTTTCCCTGGGAGCCAGTTCCATAGCTCTATTTGCCCGCGTAGGAGGCGGTATTTATACCAAAGCCGCTGATGTTGGTGCCGATCTTGTTGGTAAGGTTGAAGCTGGTATCCCAGAGGATCATCCACTGAATCCAGCAACCATTGCTGATAACGTTGGGGACAATGTTGGTGACGTAGCCGGTATGGGCGCTGATCTTTTTGAATCTTATGTTGGTTCTATTGTTGGTTCTATGGTTTTGGGAGCAACCATAATGGTGAGCGGTGTTTTGGCTCCAGAATTTGTATTTCTACCCCTGCTCATAGCTGCTGCAGGTATTTTAGTCTCCATTTCAGGAACCTTCATGGTTTCTGTTAAAGAGGGCGGGGATCCACAAAAAGGTCTCAACATTGGAGAGTTTGGGTCATCTGCTATAATGGTTGTGGTTATGTTCTTTATGATCACCCAGATGCTTCCTGCCACTTTTATTATGGGTGGAATTGAATATTCAAACTATGGTGTTTTCTGGGCAACCACGATTGGATTGCTCGCTGGACTTGGTATTGGTTTTATCACAGAACACTATACGGGTACGGGCACTGCTCCTGTTAATTCTATTGTAAGTCAATCGCAAACGGGTGCAGCAACAAACTTGATCGCCGGTCTCGGAGTGGGTATGCAATCCACTGCTATTCCAGTTTTAATCAT
>JABMOV010000118.1 GCA_013203145.1 Fidelibacterota bacterium | reverse complement strand
TTTTAAGCCATTGGCCGTGCATTCGAGTCGCACCGGAGTCACCAGTCTTCGCCCTGCGGGCTACGACCTGGCAGGCTCCTCGACAAACTCTGTTTTCCGTCGTGAAAGCAGGGTTTTTTATTACCCTTTCAAAATCACACATGTGGACAAAGGTGGACATAAATGGGCATTAGAACCCCTATTATGTGAACAAAAGTATGTGAACGGATTATGTATAATAGAAATTGAGCCTAAATTTACAGTAAAATGCTATTCCCGCAGCAATTCTAATGTCAGCCCAGTTTGCTAAAACTTGATCATTTCAAAAGCAGCATTTTCCGGGTGGCGGTGTGGCTTCCTGCCTTAAGGACACATAGATACATCCCGGTACTGATCGAAGTCCCGGCGCTGTTCTTCCCATCCCATCGCGTCGAGCGGTATCCCGCTTCTTGGTTTTCATTTACCAAGGTGACGATTAGCCGGCCGGTGATATCATAGACGGACAGTTTCACGAATCCGTCTTCCGGCAGGTCATAATGAATCGTGGTGCGCGGATTGAATGGGTTGGGGAAATTCTGGTGCAGAGCAAATTCCTGCGGTAATAGCATCGAATTATCGAAAGAAATCTGTTCGGAATATTTTTCTGTAGAATAACCGGAAGCATAAAGCGTCGTGGATACTGACAGAATTAAATGATCAGGTAGTGAATGACCGTTTCTTGGAAATTGTATTAATACCGGTTGATTACCTGAATTATTTAGCGATCTATTATTTGAAAATACTGAAAGTTTAAAATATCCTGATTTCACCTCTTGTTTCCATAATACAATTTGATTGGGCGGTAAAGACTTTAATGTAGAGCTGATCATTAGTTCCGGCCATTTCTGATTGTCATAGAACAAATCTATATCCATACCGTTATATTGAGATAAATCGATGACCGGAACCAGGACAACGTCAACGGTTTCCAAATTTTCATTATCTGAACGACCGTATTTTTGTATTGACCAAATTGAATTCGGATTCAATTCAATTTCAGGATATCCAATGGCTGATTTCCGCGTGGCGATTCTCGCACCATTCTGGGCATCATAATACCAGGTTTGGGAAAAAGTTGCTAAATCTTCGAAATTAATTACACTGTCAGGATCGGATATTAAATAGGGCTCCTCGCCACTCGATGGTCCGATATCATTAGCAGTTATCGTATCACCACGACCGTAATATGCCTTTAAAAGGCACCCAATATCCCCGGCATCCATTTCCTGGTTCTCATTGTAATCACCGGCAAGATTTAACAGGGATTTGGTAACGGTTATCGTATCACTTGATAAAACCAGATCATTAGCCCAGAGTCTGAATACTACCTGATCATAAATACCCCAGTATTTATCGGTATTTGCGAAAAAATGAGTGGAATTCCAGGTGAAAATCCGTGACGGGGAAGATGGATTCAAACTATTATTTGTCTCCGCCAAGATGATTGGATGCCATGTGATTTCTGAATCATAACTGAATTCCCCCTGAAACGTTAACGTATCCAAATCATCATCATGATAAGTAAGACGAAATGATGTTTGGCCTGTAATCGGTTCTTCCTCCCAATTTACCGCAATATGCGGCCGGTCATTTTCAGGTAAAATTACAATTGAAAATGAGTCAAATCGTGTGTATTCCTTATCGGACACACTCCAAGTTATCCATGAATTGCCATACCAGTTGGAACCGGGTTGTATTTGGATCAATTGTGGATTTATGACTACCTGTATGCTGGTATCGCCCACAGTGGTTTCGAACGTTAAGGTGCTGTCATCCGGATCCTGATAATCAATTGGTATGTTCAGAATTTCATCTTCATTCATCACCGTATCCGGCAATGCGGACAATTCCGGCGAATCATTGATAGGCTGGATCGTCACCAGCATGGTGTCCCGCACAGAGGCGTTCTCCTTGTCAGTGGCGATGACGATGACTTGCACATCGCCTGTAAAATTCAGGGAAGGATAAATCACCAATGATCGTGCTACAACCTGGCGACTACCACCTAACACTCGTCTCTGATTACCATTCCCAACAAGTTTAAATATTTTACGACTATCAGCAACCTGCCCTATCCACCCTGTCTTGTGATACGCATTCCGAATATGTATACCTTCCTGACGAAAAGTCGTGACCTGACCGTCAGTAAGAATCACCAGCGAATCCAACCCCTCGTCTGGCGACTGGGCTGCAAAGAAAAGGCTGTCGGTCAAATCAACATCATCAAAATAATCCTCCAAACGGTCTACAAGAACCGCCCCAAAGGCATCCTCATCCACTGCTACATCCGGAAAAGGTAGAATCACTTCCGGAGCATCATTGACCGGAAGAACCGTAATTCGCACCCAGGTGCTGTCCTCATTTTCGCTGTCTGAAACTGTAAATCGGATGGAATCCGCCCCGTACAAATCCGCTGCTGGAATGATCGTGGCCACATTCGCTTCCATTTGAACTGTAAATATTCCACTTTCAAGCATCCCATACGTCAGAAAATCATTCTCTACATCAAGACCCTCCACCATAAGCAACAATATTCCATCTTCATTCATTACCGTATCTGGCAATACGGTCAGCACCGGTGGATCGTTAACGGGCTGGATCGTCAACGAAAACACCGTACTATCTATTAATGCACCATCGGATACCCTGACTTCCAAAGTGGTCTGACCCCACCAGTTTGGTTGCGGATGAATGTGCAAGAGTGTATCTCCGGATAAAGTTGCCATTACTGCCAGGGTATCCATCTCTACTGTCCAGCTTAAGTCATCCCCTTCACGATCATATGCGTGTACCGGCAAATCCAGGTCATGGTCTTCAAGAATGACTGTATCTTCCATGGCAGTGATGATGGGCTGGCCGCTTTCATATCCGAAAAATACCATGAATGTGTCGCTGACAGAAGCCTGACCTGAATCGCGAGCTGTGATCTCAACATCCACGACAGTTCTTAGATCGGACGGGGCGTATAACCAAATCTGATGCAGTTCCCCAGATATCTGAATGACCACAGAATCAATGGTAGTTGTCGGGGATACCGCTTGGAAAATCAGGTTCCTTCCATCTTCCTCATCCCAAAAATGATATTCCAGAGAATCTTGAATTAAAACCGGACTCGTTGGTAAAGGCAGATTGATGTCTGAAAAAGGCTCCGTTATTAGGGGGGTATCGTTGACATAGGTCAGTTGAATAACCACTCGTTGGGTATCGCTGACCGTTCCATCATTGGTAGTAATAAAGACGATTGTGTCCGTGTCGGTTCCGTTCGCGATCCCGAATAAGGAATCGCCTGAAAAAGATAGCCAGGACGGTAAAGCACTTACGTTATAAGACAAAGGATCACCGTCCACATCCGAAGCATGCGGGTGATAAGCAAACACGGTATCCTCTATAGCTTGTAAAACAGTATCCGGCGGCAATACCGGAGGGTCATTTACCGGTTGTACCATCGCCACAATAGTATCAATCCGGGAATCGCCGGAGGGGTCTTCCGCCTGTAAGGCCAGAGTGGATTCGCCATAATAATTTTCGCCCGGAATCAAGGCAAGAATGCTGTTAGGATGATCAACACTCAGTGCGAAATGATTAGCTCCGGAAACTAGCGTTATCTGAATGGAATCAAGAGGATCGCTGTCATCAAACAGAATTGAATCCAAAGCAAACATTCGTATTTCATCTTCGGTAAAGATCAGCGTATCTCCGAGTAACCAATCAGGTGCCCGGTTGGGGACGGTGCTAACGATATTAGACCGGGAACTTTCCAACCCGAAAGTATCCACAACACTTACGTTATAGAAATAGCGAATACCATTTGTTAGGCCTGTATCTATGTAGGTTGTGTCCTGGAGATTAGTAATTTCGGTAATTAAACTATCTACCGTGACTGAGTTTCCCCGGTATATATTATATTTGGAATAATCATTTTCTGCGGAGAGACTCCAATTCAATTCGATGCTCTTATCCCCGTGAATAGCCCCCCATAAAATAGGTTGTATCGGTGCTTCATTCTGCTGAGTAGTGTTTTTATGGATAATAATTTTATCGTCGCTAAACGTACCTGCGATGATATCCTGATCCCAATCTCCATCAAGGTCTGAGGTATGAATACTGTAAGCCCCTGGTAAAATAGAAATAATTTGCTGGGGCCCGAATATGCCCAATCCGTTGGTATTTTCATACCATGCAACTTTGAAGTCATTGATTGATGCTGATAAAACATCCTGATCACCATCGCTATCTAAATCAGCAGTCCAAACGGCCAAGGCGTCTATTGCCTGATCAGTAATAATCAATTGTGGACCAAAGGTGCCCAATCCATCGGTATTTTCATACCAAGCAATCTTGCTGTCATTGGAAGCGGATAACGCATCCTGATCGCCATCGCCGTCTATATCCGCTGTAATTACCTGTTCGACACCTATGGTTAACAATGTTATTATTTGCTCATTACCAAAGGTTCCCAGGCCATCAAGATTTTCATACCACGCGACTTTATTGTCTGTATGGGAAGCAGATAGTACATCTATATCAACGTCGCCATCTATATCTGCGGCGAATACCGATTGAGCGCCAATGGCTTGTGAACTGATTATTTGTTGCGGACCAAATGTTCCGTTGCCATCGGTGTTTTCATACCACGCGATTTTGTTATCCCAGTGAGATGCAGACAACACATCGATATCGCCGTCACCATCTAAATCTATTGAAAAAACGTCAGTAGGCCAATTTGTCTGATTGGTGATTATGATTTGACCCCCGAATGAACCCAAACCGTCAGTATTCTCATACCAGGCAACTGTATTATTACCTCCAGAAGCAGATAAAACATCCATATCGCCGTCTCCGTCTATATCTCCAGCAGTAACAGCTTGGCCATCGTAAATTAAATCGAATATTATTTGCTGGGGTCCAAATGTTCCGCTGCCATCGGTATTTTCATACCAGGCAACTTTATGATCAATGTAGGAGGCAGATAATATGTCGTTATCTCCATCCCCATCTATATCACAAGCATAAACATCAATATTACCGTCGACCTGATTCGTAACTAATTGCTGGGGTCCGAAGGTTACAGGTCCGATTCCCCAGGGGATTACCGTTAATGGGAATAAACTGTCCGCAACAGAATTATTTACCGATAAAGTCACCCATTTTTCACCGGAAATCAGATTGGGAATTATTATTTTTAAACGATTATCACTTGCTTCAGATATGGTTGCTAATTCACCTCCTACAGTAACACTATTTTCAGAAGCGGTTGTAGAAAAACCCATGCCATGAATATATACAAAAGTACCGATGGGACCGCTGGAAGGCGTGAGAAAGGTCATTTGCTGTCCCCAACCGACAGATAAAACCAGTATAATGAAAAATGGTAATTGGCCGAAACATCTTAGGACTCTCCCATTGGACAAAAACGGTCTTTCCCGTTTCCGAAGGCAGGATAAATGGCGGCTACATATCATGGTGATTTGATTACGGTTTGATAAATGATGTTTTCCTGCCCATTGGAAATGGAAATAGAGTCGTTGTTTGCATCTCTTAAAATGGTCCCATTTTGACCACCATTTAAAGAGATAAATTCCTCCTGAAAGGAAGTGGAAAGAACCGAAAAATACAGGCATAATAATTCGCCGGACCCATCAATTGCGTCCCCATTATTATCCAGCACGGAGAAATCGATGTGGACAACACCCTCGTTTTCACTTTCGGCTTGCCAGAGTAAAAAGGGCAGTCCGTTTGTCGCCAGGCTACCCGCTTCCACAGAATCAAATTGCATGATAGCCGGATTAATTTCAATTGCCACGGACCCCATCACAAAGGGTAGTGACCATTCGTCTAACCGAACGGAAATCTGAATGGGATGATTATCGATGAGTTTTACTTCTCCCGGCGAGAGCCAAATTGAATTTTCCAGCAGAGCATCAACCGTAAAATGGATTGATAAAACCACACTTGTATCACCTGTAGTATATTTTGTCTGCAAAGAAAATTGGTGATTACCTTCATCCAAATATTCAAAAGTCACTGATTGATTCAATTTCCATTCGGACCAAGGATATAGATTCAGTTTTGTGCGATACAACATCGCCGTCTGATTTCCCTCAAACTGAAAAACCGCCGTAGTGGTTCCAAGTGTATCACCATCCGCAGGGCCGCTGGTAATGGATACAATGGGAGCTAAGTAGTCGGGATTTTCCGGGTCCAGGGGATTATCCGGGCTGAAATCCTGGGTGCAGGCTACCAGGGAAAAAAGCATCAGAGCTGTAAGACAGAATCGACGCATATTATATATCCCATGTATACTGGTAAGACATACCAAAACCAGGTTGAAACTGAACCTTGGAATGTTGGAAAGTTGAAGACAGGTTTGCTTTATTTTGGTAATCAGGGAAATGTAATACTGCTTCCAATGCATTACCCAGCCATATCGTCGTCAATACTCCGGTATATATCAATGCCCCTTTTTCTGCAAAGGCCAGATGGTCGTTTTTATGGCGCGCGACTTTACGATATTGAACGATTTGATCTAACTGTTTCTGGCTAAGATATTCCTGATTGGCATTGGTATAATCTTTCCTTGCCGTAAAATATTGAGACCAACTTATCGCAGTTATAGCAATTGATACTACCCCGGTAGCACTGATCAGTGTACCGGCAATGTATCGTCCCCCATGATTTGCATCGGAGGTATAAAATTGCCCCAGTCCGGGAAACAATAAAGATTTGACCAAGGCTTTCCCCTTGGTTTTGGGTGCCAACCGGATATCTTCGTTGATGTTCATGCCCAGTAACAATCGATATTGTTTTTGCACTGTTTCATACCCTTCAGCTTCAAAGGATAAGTGGTGGGAGCCGGCGGGTAAAGACCGCTGATAAACCGGAATTTTCGCCCAGGGTTCTTTATCCTTAGAAATTTGGATTCCATGTATTGACGAAGTAAATGTCAAATGGGGTTGATTCAGCGATATATAAAATTCATTCACCCATTCAGGAATGCCCTGATCCAACAATTTATCATAAGAGCCGATAAATTTCACCGATTTTTGATATTCGATTTCCGCAGTTTCGATGTTGATAAATTTAAAAATTCCTCGGAAAAAACTCTCACTTGCACTTTTACCTATAATCACATACAACATTTTTTTAACCGATAACCTTTTCCCTGCTTCCACTAGGCATTCAGTTGAACTACAGTTTGCATTAAACTTCTGTTCCTGTAGAATTTTATCCATCATGTCTCGTTCCATCACCCGGAAGTTGGTTGTCTTTATTAATTCAGAGATGATTTGCTCGTTGATCCAATTTGCATCGTTATTTGATATATTGTCTTGCGGAATAACCTTAACGGCAATATTCTCAGCAGCTAACCCGGAAACGGAATAATGATAGGACACGGTCCATTTCTCCGTTAGCTTTGTTAAATACTCTTTTAAGAGCGGATTTTTATCAGGATACTGTAAGAGGGAGACGAGGTCAATTTGCGCCCTGATTTCCTGGTCAGAAAGATCGGATAGGATTTTATTTACGCTCACACGGCATTCCCCCCGATTGTCGGTAACCTGCTCGGGCTGGTATTCCGCTTCTCCGATTACCGTCCAGTAATGAACTGGTAATCCGGTCAACGGCTTGTCATGGTATTTGGCCCGGAGAATCAGGACTCCATCTAATCGGCTCCCCTCAGTTCCGGTCTGGCGGGTGTTTCTACCCTGGATATCTATTCCCGATAATAATAATTCTATCCGCGTTGGAATCCTGGTATTAAGAATTATTTCCCGACCAACCAACGTATCAACAACGATTTCACCGTAGGCGCGAAAAACAGATTCGTAAGATTTGATTAAATTGCTTAATTCCTGTACTGGATTACCTTGATGTTTCTGTGAGTTTCGGTAAAACTTTTTTGCGAAGAGGGTAAACTTTCGGATACTTTTTTGATGCACATTTTTTGAAAGTTTCCAGTAGACCCAATAAAACTTTTCGTCTGAATAGGTAGCAACTTTTTCGATTCCTTCTAATTCGGAAATTGTTACAGTGTATAATAGAGATTTGGCGTATCCACTCGTGTCGGTAGTGAAACTTTTAAATTCACTGGCGACGGAAACTCTGATTTGCTCGGATATTTCTTTAAATGCAAGGTTATTTGCTTTCTCAATATAGTCAGATTCCGACCTGCTTGTTATTTCCACCTGAACAATCCCAATATAATAATCGTTTAAATTGGGACGCTCTATAACCCAAGAAGGCTTGATTGTTTGGGGAAAGGCAGTTGATATTAAAAGAACAGTAATTACGTGTAACTTTAAATATATCATAAAATGTAATATTTTATTTACTGACTTCATAGAATAAGAGAGTAAAGTCCATAAGCTTCAGTACTTTTAAAAAGGGTTATCATCAGGAAACAATCTGACTTAAAATTGATAATTTTTCCAATCTAGTGTTTAGCTTAAACGGGGACTTTACAATTCTCATTTAAGATGAAATTTGTCTAGATCGACTATTTATTCCTATTGCGATAAGCTTCAACCTTCTTTTCCATTTCATCAAATAGTTCGGTAGCCCGCATTGCAGTATAAAGCTGCTCATCAGCTTTGATTTGAGCTAAGAGGCGTTTCTGCGCAGCATCAGCATCCCATTCAATCAACACATATGCGCGGTAAATATTTCCTTTTTCTTCCTGCAGTTCTTTTTTCGCAATCCTATAATCCTTCAAGCTTTGGGATATGATCTGTTCCTGTGTCTGAGTGAATTGATCAATCACCTGTGAATTAGAACCAAGTCCTGTTTCTTCTTGGGCACGTTTTACAAGCGCACTCATTTCAGAATCCATTTGTCCTGTAAGTGCATTAGCAGCATTCAATGCCGCTTTATCAATTGCCATTTGCAAATCCTGACTGGTTGCGGTAGCTGAATGATATTTATACCCTTCTTTTTCGGGCGTATTTACAAACCAGTCGGGTACGTTACTAATCGTTTTTCGTGATGCTTCCGGAGATAAATCAGGGCCATTACCACTACTACAACCTACAAACATTGCCAAAATTATTAGTGTAACTATGGATATTATCGGCTTCATACAACAACTCCTTATAATTGAATTATTCCAAATGAACTACATTTCACTAAGACATGGCAGGAAATAGATAATATACTAAATATAATAATAATCCCCTGGATGCCTCAGGTTTCGAAAGCGCAACACCGACGAAAGGCCTGAATACCCTTGCGGATTGACCCAGGGGAATAGATTCCCTGAGACATAATCCGCGCTGCACTTATAGTGGGTGCTAAATAAGGGTTTAGTCTTCAAAGTGACTTTCGTCGATGTTGCGATTGTAAGTTACCTCTTGTGGTATGAATAAATCAATCATTTCAGAAAAAGCTTCGATTTTCACCTACATGAGTTTGGTTGCCTGGTTGAGTTACGTGAAAAGAAGTCTATTGATTAGTCAGGATATCAAAGATAAAGCTGTGTCAGTGCTTGTGAGAAAATAAAAGGGGGTTATAGCATTGCTGCCAATATCCGCATAACTCATGCATTACATAGGAGTCCGGAAGATTAATCTAAACTGATGAAATATCCGAGAACTAAACCAGTACTATATTAAATTTGTTCCGTAACATCGAGCAGATACATTTTCAATAACTCTATATATTCTATACAATCTGGCACTTACACTCAATTTCTTCAATTCCCACTGAAATTAGCTTTTCGCTTAACCTACATTTTCATCCAATCCGCATTCAGAATCCGCAAAAATGCATATGATCCAACAATTCCGGATCACTTACAGATATCTACAGAAATTATCCATTCTGAAACGTATTAAAACCACCCTTCCTACCACTCGAGGACTATTGCAGTTTCCGTAATATTGAGCTGATTCATTTTCACAAAATCCCCAATACGAGTAAAATCAAAAACCTATAGTCATCATTACAAAATGCCCGAATTTAATGGACTTTGATATTTCTATTTTTCAACACATTAACAAGGAGTCGTTAATTCATGTGGATTTTACAATTATTCGCTGCCTGGATGTTATTGTACTGGGCCTTTAGGCTTATGATCGTGATTGGCAGAAAGCATGATGATAACACTCCGCCAATGGAAAGTGAATCTGGACTTTCGGATTCCGAGTCTGGATACTTAAAGAATAATCCGGATGTGCTCAGACCCGACATTGAGCCTGATGAATTCAACCTGACTGATTATTTTTAAGTGGAATTTCAGCGCCAATAGTAATTTTTATCGAATAGTGAATATAGCGCAACATTCAGCAATTAATAAGATAGTATTACCGAAATACATTCAGATTAAGATTCAACTATTGTAATTTTAGTCAATGAAGTCTCAATAATAGAAATAAACTGGCGATAGAATCGTGCAACAAGTAATAATAACAGCTTAAATAAAGAATTAATGCCTAAAATTGACCTAGATGCTTTTATAGCTGATATCAAACTTGGGAATAATCCATATATTTTGTATCCTGGCAGTAAAAGCGATATAGCAGCTGCATTTTTAACATCTATACTCAGCAGGTTACCAAAATCTATGCTATCTTTGGTCGCTAACCAGCATGATAAGAAGCATTATCCTGAAATATATGATATAAAAAGTGACTCAAATGAATTATCAAATTCACAAAGAGATAATATACGCGATATAATCCAACCCTTTGATTCTGATCAATACAGGCTATTAAATGCATACCTCGTAAAAAGACTAAGGAAACATGGCGTACGTGTTGGTAAAGCTTTTAATAGTGTTGTTTGGAAAATGGGTTTGGCTATGATTCATAATTGGCCAGTAAACAATCCTATAATTCTAACTGCAAGACCTGGATTGGGAAAAACAGAATCTTTGAAAGCCACATTAATTGTCAGATCGTTAGTAGAACAGGATTTTACTGCTATTGTGGTTGCAAGGCGTGTGAAGGATCTGGTTGAGATGAGGGACGAGATAAACAATGTTGTTGGAGAAAATATTGGTTTCGTCTGGCCAACATTCAAATTAATGACATTAAATAAGAGTAGATGTCAAAATGGATATACATCATCGAAGCTCTATGATATAACAATATGCAAAGACCGAAACTGTAATAAGTTTGATTGCCCCGTTAAAGATAGATATACATCTTTTTGGCCATTTAAAATATTGTTTATAACCACTAAATCATTCCATATAGCTCTGGATGGAGACAATCTGAAAAGTTTACGGGTTTTTAAGTCCGCAACAAAGCAACGAAAAAGCTACAGGAAATACCTTTTTATCGATGAAAACCCTGGTATGATATTCAGTGCTGATATTACAGATAGGCTGCTCCACGACTGTACAGCGCATTTAAAAAGTAATAAATTTGAACAAAAACTTGTTGATGAGTTTTTAAAGGTAAAAGGAATTATATCACAGCTAGTGGGAGGAGATAAGCCGTATGAATACATAGAGACTATTGATAAATCGTATAAGCTGTCTGCTGCATTTAAAAAAGCCTGGAGGAAAAATCCGCATAAAGATTATTATGATTTACCTGAACGCATAAACAATTTAGTTGAAAGTGGCGGCATACGGCAAAATGGAAATCAGGTAGTAGATTATCTAATTGCCATTAGTAAATATCGATTGATCCACGGCAAGAATTTGAGAACAATAATTCTTGATGGCACAGGTCTCAATGATTTAACATACAGAAGCAAAGACTTTAATATTCTCAGCATCAACGATTTCAGGAGTTATTCCCGGGCAACAATCCATCATTATCCCTTAAGTCTTTCAAAAAGCTATTATATCAATAATAATAATTTGGAAACAATCAGCAAGATTGTTGCTGAGATAATTGAATGCGCTGGAAAAAAGGAAACTTTAGTTATTGCCTATGAGAGGCATGAAAGCCAGTTTAAGCAAATGCTAAAGCCATTTCCGAAAATCCATATCAACCATTTTGGAAACCTGATTGGGAGCAACGAATACAGGGAGTGCACAGTAGTATATTTTGCTGGATTAATAGATTATGGGCCTAAGGAATATTTTAGCCAGTTAACAGCGATCGAAGGAGATGAAATCGATCTTAGCATTGTGTATAACCAAAAAACCCCATATGGGAGCGATCAAGCAGCCGAATACTGCTCGAGCCTAATGGCGTTATCTACTTATCAAGATATAATGCGATGCAACCTTAGATGGACCGGCAGCAGAAAAAAAGTAAATATCTATATATGGACCAAAAACGCACGCATTGCTGATCATCTGGTAGAGTGGTTTCCAAAGATAAACCTGATTAATGAGTCTGTTCCTGCGGCACTGCGAAGCTCAAGACAGTCAGATGAGATTCCGACAGATGCGTTGAGCAAACTTGATGTATATGAGGCTTCAATGATTGAAGCTGAAAAGACAATGCTGCCCAAGCAAAGGGCAGAAAAGCTAACAAGCATCTTAGGTCGAGTACCGGAACGTGCTGAATTCAAATACATTTGGCCCGATATCGATCCAACACATTATAGTAATCGCTATAAGAAGTACGCAAAAAGGTTTTTGGCTAGGAAGAGAACTGGCTAATAATATATATTAAGGGATTAGCCACTTTTCACTAGTTGATTCTGAGCTCTAATACTTTATATTCAAAACGCTTATCCTATATCATTGGTACTTGCATTACTGGCTAAGTATCACTGGTGGATCGGGCCGCTATTATTGTGGAAATACCAACATCGAAAGACGGTAAGGTATAATGAAGTATATGGGACCCAATAAGTCTTCCGTTACGAGGCCACCCCCTTTTTTATAGAAAACTAACCCTTAACAAAAAAACCAAAGCCCTGTGCTAGGCATCTAGTATGGGGCTTTTCATGTCATTAACAAAAAAGGAGATCAGCATGAAGATAATAAAACCTCAATTCAATTGGATCAAATTGATGAATCACTTCGACAGAGTGGAACTAGTAACATTCAGATCTAATGGCAACACTTGTACTAGATCAGTCTGGGGACAAGAAGAGTCTGAAGAGCTTCCATGTCAGACAGATGAGTTAATGTTACGCGCCCTACAGGAAGAGCACTCATTCGTCTACATTAAATCAGGTGAAATCCGTATCGTCAAAGCCTGGTTAAAGAATGGCAGCTTCGTCATAGACTATCAGGAGTTCCTGTTACTCACGAAACTGAGCCTGGATATCTGTGAGGAAAGCAATTCCACCAACTCCTACCTATCCATATTCAGTAAGAATATGATTAATAATAAGCAGTGGAATAAAACTGCGTTACTTCGCGCATGGAAGGACAGCCAAGGAGTAGGAATCGGAGCCGGAGCCAATAAGGAAATGATAGAAGTATCCACCCATGAAGGACTACTTCCGCAGTTCGATCTTAATCTGGAGTCATTAATTGATGGGAACATCAAGGGCACCAATGACATCCTCAAAGCAGGAAAATACTTGGGTAGAATCCTACGGCCATTTCGGTACAGTACCTTTGATCAACCCCAAATTAGCCAGCTAGATGTTGACCCAGATGAATATGATGGCTTTTCTCTGATTAGCAGAGATTATGCTACAAAATGCGGACTAATCACAGAAGTTGGTGACCGAGTTGAAGTAACGATTCTTACCGAAAATGGGCTAATCAAAGGTCATGGAGAAATCCGCAATATAAAAGACGATGCAGTAGTATTCGGAGACCAATATAAGCACCAGGTAAAAGGAGCACATTTCTCTGGATTTGAAAAGCTCAAGAAAAGCGAAGATGTATACTTAGACATCCAAACCATTATCAACATCCCCCAGCTTCGTGAGAAGATTCCACAGTGGATTGATTATATGCTAACAGATGTACTGGGAGATATCCGGGATGGAAATCTACCGGTATTCATGAGTCGGATTGATGAAATGGATTTTCAGAAAGATGGGACATTGGCACGTGAACGATGGGTACTGAAACGGTTAGTCC